>JBJXGP010000052.1:0-16864 GCA_046160425.1 Planctomycetaceae bacterium | reverse complement strand
TTCTCAAGCGCACGATTAAACTGACGAGGATCGAAACGAAATTGGACCTGCTTCTTCAAAATGCCGGGATCAGCTACGACCCGTACAAGAGTTTGCCTCCAGGAGTTGTTCAAGCTCTCCAACGCGGTGATAAGATTGCCGCGATCAAGGTGTACCGCGAGGCCACGGGTGCCGATCTCAGGGAATCAAAGGAGTTCATCGAAGAAGCACAGCGTCGGCTCACTCCCAGCACGTGACGAGCGCACACAGAGCGCCGGATACGGTACGCCGCCGAACAAGCCGATGAAGTTGACCGGGCCGGCATTACCGCTTTTCGAGACACAACGTCGTTGTAGCCGGCCCGGCAACTTATCTTGGACGTTAGGCGGCTTCGCGTATCGTGATAACGAACGAACTAGAACTTGTCCTTGGCAGCGCGCAGCCTGACCCAGCGAGTGCGCCAATCGGCTTCGACACTTTGACTGTTCATTGCTCCGGCGACGCTCCCGCAGTTCTCGTCCTCGCCAGAGACACTTTCGCCACAGTCTTACGTCATCTCGACCACAGCCTGGACGACCTTCCATTTTGGCGGTCCATTCTGCCTCCGGCATTTGTTGCACGCTGTGTTCCCGAGATGACCCCGGCAGAGCGCGAGGCATTCTTGCTACTCCCCACCGAGGAGCGTCTCCGCCCGCGACCGTGGAGTTTGCTCGGCTGGCTTCATTGGTTCCGTCCCGACGAGCGGCAGTGGTATTGGAGCCGCGCCGAGTGCAGCGACTCGTCCACGATTACCGTTGAGATTCAGCCCGACGGCTGGCCTTATCCCCACGGCGCCTTAGACTGGCTTTTCATCGCTTCCGGGGCACAGAGTATCGAAACCGATGAGGAGTGAACTCGCCGGGTGCCACTGGCTCCGGCCAGTGTGTACTTAATTTTCCTTTTTCAATTCAACACATCAGCCGGTATCCCATGCACGAAGGGCAAGCCGGCAAACTGCTGCCGTTCGGGTTGTAACTGGTAGTAACGAGCCGACGACCATTTCCAATCGATGGCGGCGAGAATCACATCACGAGAATAGAAATTGCGGTCGTAGCCCGGCCCTTCCTGCCAATACCGAAAGCAGAATTTGCCCGGGCGTTCCTGGACGGCCAACTCTCCGATGAGTCGGGAATTGTTCTCGATTAGGATCTTCTTGATCTCTCTCGAGAACGGCTGCTTGATGTCAGCTAGAAAAGGCCCGAATTGTGGATTCTCGTCGTGGGGAAACGTCAAGAGATGCACGTGTTTGATCTCTTTCCGGTGAGCCACGGCGAACTCCTGGGGGTGGTGTCTGGAGCATCACAAAATCAGAATACCAAAGACACACTGGCTGGAAGCCAGTGGCACACAAACCAAATGCATTTTGACCGTGGCACCCGACGTTCCACCACTCGCAGCGGGGCCACCCCAAGTTCGTCTCACGCCAGATCGAACAACATGATCTCGGCGTCGCCTGTCGCCTGAATCTGAAGCATGCTCTCTTCGCTGACGGCGGCACCGTCGCCGGTTTGCATGGCTGGGCCATTGAGCGACACCGCCCCAAGCAAAACCTGCAACCAGGCATGACGGCCATCGGCGATGGGATGTTCGATGCGCTCGCCATCGTCGATGTTCGCGAGAAAAATGCGGGCATCCTGGTGGATCAACAGCGAACCGGCCTCGGCATCGCGCGAAGCGACCAGTTGCAGGCGGTTGTGGCGGTCGGCTTCCGGGAAACGTTTCTGCTCGTAGCTTGGTTCGATCCCTTTGCGTTCGGGGAAGAGCCAAATCTGATAGAGGTGAACAGGCTCCGTCGCGGAAGGATTGAACTCGCTGTGCGTGATCCCCGTGCCGGCGGACATCCGTTGAAATTCACCGGGACGCAGCACTTCGCCGTTCCCCATCGAATCCTTATGTTCGAGTGCCCCTTCGAGAACGTAGGTGACGATCTCCATATCGCGATGCGGATGCGTGCCGAACCCCTGCCCGGGGGCAACGCGGTCTTCGTTCATGACCCTGAGCGAGCGGAACCGTACATGATTGGAATCTTGATATGTGGAAAACGAAAACGTGTGATACGTGTCGAGCCACCCATGATTGGCGTGACCGCGATCGGCGGCTTTACGAATCTGGATCATGCTGAACCTCTCGATCTCGGACATCCGTTCGAAATCATCATCCACACAACCTGAATCTACATGTAATGTATCAGACAACAAAATATGTCAAGAGTTCGATTGTGATAATCTTGAGAGCCGTCGCGATGACATGTCCCGACCCACGGGAATGGGCGTGGCCTGATAATGCGTAATTGCCAACATCACAGGCTACCGGTGCGACCGAATCCTTGTTATTTTGATTGGGCAGTCCGCATTCGCATTCCATCGCTTATGTCTCGAACCATTTGACTCGCGGGAGGAATCATGTCCGTTCGCCGGAATTTCGTGCTGTTCGTCGCGTTGATGTTGATCTGTCCCAGAGCAGAAAAAATATTCGCCGCCGACCCGGCGAAACCCGCTGCGCCCGTGTTACGAACGACGCTTCCGCAGGACCACGAATATCAGCGGCAGCTCTATACGTTCATGGCGACGCTGACGGAGCAGGACTTCGAACACGGCGTCCCCGGCCCGATCACCGATGCGGGCGCGCCGGCGGACCTCGAAGATCAGTATCGCAATTTCATCTTCACGCAGATGGGGCCGCCGCTCGTCGGGAGTAAACGAGGCCCACCTTCGATCAACGCCCCCGCAAAACTCTTCACGCTCGCCGCCATTGAAACCGAGGCGGGAGTGCTGCGGCCTCCGGTTTATCCCGAGTCGTTGATTGCGCTCGTCGAGTGGGATTATGCGGGCAACGTGTATCGTAACAATCGGGGCCTCCGGCTGCGGGCGTTCGTCGTCGCGGCGCTCAACATGATGATGCTCGACGATTATCTCGACCACAACCCCGAAAATTGCCGAGCGGACTTCATGGGCCATCAACTCGTGATCATCGGCGCACCGTACCCCAGCATCAAGGAATTGCTTCCCGCGGAGGCGAACGAAGCCTACAAAACCGGCGTCAAGAAACTGGCCCGGCGGATCATCGGCTGGGGACCGAAAGGGGATGAAATCCACCAGGATCTGATCGCCCCCGTCGGCTTATGGTACGCGAGTCAGGTGTGCGACGATCCCGAATTGACGAAAGAAGTCGATGACTACGCGCGCTTGATTTACACCGATCCCCGTTATTTCCATCCGGCGGGGTACTTCCTCGAACGGGGCGGAATCGACGTCGGCTTCGAGGGTTCGTGCAACTTTTTTGCCTCCTGGGGGGCACTCGCCGGCAAATGGCCTTTCGCAAAGGATGCCGTCGATCGGGCCTATCGGCTGCGGGCGCATTTGATTCTCCCCGAACCCGATGGGAAGTGGACCGGCCCCACGCACTTCAACACGCGGCTGTCGAGTCCGGCGACCATTGATCAATGGGAGTGGGGCCTGATGCGCGATTATTGCGGCTCGCTCGTCACCGATGAAGCGGTGTATCTGGTGCCGCTCCCTGATGCCGAGGTGCTTGCGAAGGCATCCGTCACGCGGGCTGGCGAGTTCAACCGGCAGATCCACGAGAACCCGGTCAAATCGGGAGACGGATCGAACGAGAAGCCCTACGTCTATTACCCGAGTGAAGAACTCGGCTCGCATCCCTGGGGCTGGCGTTTGTGGGTGAACTACAACTTTCCTGCCAGCGTCAACTACGGTCACGAGTTTTATCCGCACGGAGCCTATGCCCACCGGAAAAAACTCGAACAGGAAAACTCGCCGTTCCTCAAGTCCCCTTACTTGCGGGAAGGAACATTCGTTCGCGATTTCGACAAGGCGTTCACCGTCGCGAAGATGAACAACTACGCGGCGATCGTGCATACCGGGACCGTCGGCAACCACGACGTTCACGACAGCCAGGGTCTGTTCAAAGGCCCGCTCGGTCTCGGCGGCGGGCAACTTTCGGCCTTCTGGACACCGGCGACGAGTTCGGTGATTCTCGGCCGCCGCGCAGGGATGAGCAAGGGCAAAACGTTCGACAACATCGAAGAATGGCGACTCTGGCCGATCCACGCCGTCAGCGGCTGCGCCGCCGACGGCAGGCCGTTTACCTCCGCCCGCATCATTGAACCGGCGGTGACTTCCGACGTCACACCAACGGGAGCCGTCGTCACGGCGAAGGGAACGATTCCCGCCGATCAACTCGGCAATCGCCAAGTACTCGCCGGCCGGATCGATTACAGCCGCACGTTCACGCTCGATGCAGACGGCGTCCACATCGCAACGCAATTGAGCGGCGATGGCCGCGACCAGATCACGGAATTGTACGAGACGATTCCCGTCTTCCTGCGCGATACGAAAATCCAGCCGGAAGCCATCCCCACCGCGATCGAGTTCCAGACCGCAACCGGTTGGAGCACCGCAACCGACACATGGCAAGAGCAAGTGACCGCCGTCAAACTCACACGCTTCGAAGGAGCCGTCCAGATCACCTTCGACACCCCCCGCCGCGTCAAGCTGTCACCGGCTGATTGGGGAGACACCTGGTTCACCCTCGCCACCTGCCGCAACGTGATGATCGATCTACTAGAGAACGGTGATCAACCCAAAGCGGTGCAGGAAACGTCGGTGGGTTATCGACTGCAAGGGGTGGGGAAGTGAAGAGGGTTGTGGAAATCGACGGCTAGTCGACCGCTTCAAGTTGATCAGATATTGAGAAGAATCCCCAACCGGTGAAAGGTTGTGAGGAATGAATATCCCAGATTTTCGAGCGGCGAATGAATCGATCGATCTCTTCGTGAACGTCGCGATCCTGATGCACGATTAAAACCGAATGGGGAATCATCTTCGGTTTTTCTGCGGGTTTGACGGTCTGTTCCTCGCCCGATTTTTTTGGTTGATCCAGCGACCGCAAATCGCGCACTGGCTCTGAGATCATGAGATGAATGGTGCCGATGGCTTGCGGATTTTCCTTATTCTTCCAAGTCAGAGGCTGGACGAGTTGAGGCAAAGTCTTGAGCAGGTCGCGCGCCAGAGGAGTCGGCATCTTGTAAAAATGCGTGTAGATGTCGCGGTGTGACAGGGCATCATTGTGACTCCGGTCGGCATTCTTGATATCCGCTCGGTGACGATTCAGCAGTCGCTTGATTTGCAGATGAACGTCCCAGGTTTGTCGGACGATCAATGTTCCGGGGCGGAGGAAGTCGAGCATCCCTTCTCCATCACCATCGTGCTGCCAAAGTCCTGACGTATGATGAGTGAGGATACGAGCCAGGCCTCTCGCTGCGCGCTCGTCCTGACAGATATCGCTGACGTTGTAAATACCCGTGTGCAACAGATCGCTGCATTCCCCCTGTGGCACGATGAGAAAGTTGCTCTCAACGGGAATTACGGCGAGTTCGCTTGGCCTCAACATCGAATCTAGAACAATGCTCAATTTTTTGTCGGTCAATTTCATCGTCACAGGTCGATCGATGGTGAGACCATTTTCCGCCAACGACTCATCATCGAGCTTGAATACGACCCCCACCTTTTTCGCAAGATCCTCAAGGGCTAGATTCAACGGCATTGCTTGAAAGTTGACGCTGACTCTTTGCTCGAGTTTCTCTAACAGTGAACCGAGTTCTGTGTAGCCAAGGAAATGCGGATTTTGTGTCGTGTCCCGTAACACGGCGAGCAATTCGCTAATTTCCCGGTGAACGCGATTTGTCTGCCTAATGAAAAATATGTCATCGAACAAATCCAGATGACCTTCACCATTACCATCGGCTTCCCAAAGCCCGCTGGTTTCAGTCAGGATCGTTTTCTTCAACGCATGGGGATCATAGCCCGCCTCGAAAAGATCGCCCACGGGATAGGTCACCAACTCCAGAATGTCCTGAGATTGAAAGGTTACGAAAACAATTTCATCCTGCACATACCAAGATAATTCATGCGATTCGAGATGATCGAGGAGCAGATACAGCGGCTGATTCTCAAGATGATCGGTGATTGGCAGATCCGGTTTGAATTCATAATCCAATGTGTTTTTGTCGATCAGAATGTCGATGCGGTGCTCCTTCTGCATCCACTGCATCACATCCGACAACGGCGTCTCGTTGAATTTGACCGTTACGAGAACCTGCAATTCCGCCGGGATCGGCGAAAGCGGATCGACTGCGAGCGTCGCCGGCGTGATCTCAATCGCAGGAGATTGTGTTGTCGGTGACGTCTCCGATTTTCCATCCACGTCGGACGGAGATTCCTTTTCGTCTCCCTGGATCAACAAAGACGCCGAGACGAAAACGAGGACGATAAGACCGATGCAGATGCCAATGCGAACGAGCAAGTGCGGCATGGGAACCTCGGAGTTCGAGACGAAAGGTCGAAGAGTGTTCAAACAACAGAGTCAATAAGAATGGAACGGCGCACGTTCAGAGTATCGCCGTACTCCATTATGGACTGGCGTGTCACGACAGGCAACGAGGAACTTTGATGGCGTAATGATTATCGCATCTTCTCATCGACGACGTATGAATCCTCGCGCTCCGCTGCGGAAACCCTGCGCGTCGCGGCTAACCGACTGGCTACCCGCTTGCGTTTTCTCCCACTCGCCCCCTCTTCTTCTCACCGCGCTTCCGCTGGCAATGTCATCAGATGAACCTTCCCATCATGCGAGGCGATCGCGATGCGTTGGCCATCCGGGGAATACGCCGCTGAGTAGGCCACGAAGGGGAGATCCTGCGTCAGGAGCGGCGTGCCGCTGGCGATGTCCCAGATGTAGAGATTGCCGGCGTAGCCGAGCGTGAGCAGGCGGTTACCTGCGGGGTTGAAGATCACGCGGTACACATCATCCTTGTGGGCCTGCAATGTCTTGACCGGCTGGTCGCTGCCGAGGTTCCAGAGGAAGACTTTCCGCAGGCCGCCGAGACCGACTCCGCCGGCGGCGAGGGTCTGGCCGTCGGCGGCGAGGGCCACGCTGTAGACCGGTTGATCGGGGCCTTGAAACCGTTTGACTTCGGCGCCGCTCTCGATATTGATCAGGCGGACGGCGTTGTCCGCCGTGCCGATGAGCAGGTCTTTTTCATCGGGAGTGAAGAGAACGCTGTAGACTCCCGCCGCTTGCGTCGAGACGGTTTTGAGTTCCTTGTTCTCGGCGAGACTCCAGAGTTTGACCGTCTTGTCGTTCGAAGCGGAGACGACCTTCGACGCATCGGGATTGAACGCCACGCTGTAAACTTGGGACTGATGTCCCGCGAAATTGGCGACGAAGCCCGCTGCGGCGACCGACCAGCTTTTGATCGAGCCGTCAGCCGATGACGTCACGAGCGTGCGATTGTCGGGTGCGAAACGGCAGCCGGTCACGGCGGCGGTATGACCGGAGAGAGTCTGCGACGGTTCGAGTCCGGGGGGATCGGCGGGTTGCGGATTCGGCGGAGTCGGATCGAAACAGAGGACTTGATTCCCGGCGGTCGCCGTCACGAGTTTCTTGCTGTCATCGCTGTAGGCAAGGCGCGTCGCCTCGGCGGGAAGGGTCACGCGGCGCTGCAACTGGGCGTTGTCGAGTTTCCACAGCAGCAGCAATTTGTCGCTGCCGGCGGAAGCGATCTGCTGATTCGTCCCTTCGATGGCGAGCGAGAGGACCGGCCCCTGATGACCGGTGTAAGAGCGAACGGGAGCACCTTGATCCGAATTCCAGAGTTTGACCACTCCGTCGGCACCGGCGGTCGCGTGCTGATTCGAATTCGTCATGATCGCCAGATCGTTCACGCGCTGTTCATCGGCGACGTGAAACAACTGCACCGCAACGGTATCGACGACGATCTTGGAATCATCCCCCGCCGAGACCAGCGATTTGTTGTCGGGGAGAAATGCGACCGCTTGTGCCGCTCCCGTATGATGCACGTAATGCTGGAGCAGTTTTTTCGTGGCGAGATCCCAGACGCGAACCAGTCCATCGGCGGATGAGATCGCGACTTTCGTTTTGTCGGCGGAGAACGAGGCGGCGGTAATATTCCCTTGAAACCCGGCGAGCGTTCCGAGTGCGGCACCGTCGGCCACGTTGATCAGCCGGACCGACTTGTCGCTGGTCACCCCGACGGCGAGTTGCGTTCCATCGGCGAGCAATCCAAACGAACTGACCGGTCCGCCGGCGTCGATCATGCGGAGAGCAACCCCATCGGCAGCGTTCCAGAAACGGACTTGAGGATCTTCGAGCGACGAAGAAATGATCTGCGTTCCGTCCGGCGAATAAGCGATCCCGGTGAGAGAACCGACGTGCCCTGCGAGATTCGATTGCTCGGTCGCATCGGCGGTCTTGTAGATTTTGAGCGAAGCCGCTGCGTCACCGATCACCAGTTGTTCGCCATTGGGGCTGATCGCGAGTTGAGTGATCGCCGCCGCTTGGGCGGGGAATTCCTTGAGCATCTGAGCAGAGTTTGCATCGTACAGGCGGGCGATCTTGTCGAGTCCTCCCGTGGCGATCTGGGCACCGTTCGGACTGAATGCGACGGCAGAGACCACATCGGTATGACCGGCGATCATCAGGAGTTCTTTTCCATCCGCGACCGACCAGAGACGGACTGTTTTATCGGCCGAGGCGGTGACTGCTTTGCTGCCGTCGGGACTGAGTCGCAATGCGGTGACGGCGGCGGTATGACCGGGGATCAATCTCGCCCCCGGAATGTCGGAGGGCCAGCGTTTGACGAGACCGTCGGCCCCCGCCGTGAGGATGTAGGTCTGATTGGCACCGTAGACGAGGCCGGTGATTTCCCCCGTGTGGGCGCCGATGACGGCGAGCGGCGTTCCATCGGCGGGATTAAAGATTCGCACGACTCCATTCAGATCGCCGGCGGCGAATTGAGGTTGATCCTTGCGGAACGCCAGCCGGGTGATCGTCGCGGTCGAACCGGGAATGTCGCGGAGGAGTTGCCCGTCGGCCCGATTCCAGAGTTTCAGGAGCTTGTCTTCTCCGCCGGTCAGCAGCCAAGTCCCATCGGCATTGACGGCGACGGCGGTGACAGGGCCGGTGTGACCCGTCAGATTGGCCAACGGAGCCGAATTCGGGATTTCCCAAGTCTTGACCGTATTGTCTGTTGAACCGGAGGCGATTTTGGTTCCATCTTTGGAAATGGCGACCGTCAGGACCAGGCCGGTGTGGCCGGTCATGGTTTTCACGGTCTGCCCGGTCTTGAGATCCCAAAGCCGCAACGTATTGTCGAAACTCCCGGTGACGAGCCAGTTTCCGTCGGGGGTGAATTCGACGGCATAAACGTCACTGGTATGCCCGACGAGTTCGGTGATCTCCTGGCCGCGAGATTCCGGCAGATTCGTGCCGATCAGTCCGGCGACGAGTGCGAAACAGGAAAGCGAGCGGAGGGAGGAATGTCGGTAGAGCATGAATAGTCCCTTTGATGTCAGAGGGGGGATCGTCGTGTAAGCCTCTAAAGACCGTGTTGACGTCCTGATCAGTCGCGGATGGTTGTGAGTATGTGACGAAAACCGTTAACACGAGGTTCGGCATGGTTTCCGCTTCCTTATAGTCTGGCCGCTGGTGAGTGCAGAGTCAACGTCAAGGTGGGGGTGACCGAGTCGAGTAGGGGTGCGGCCGAGAGTCAGATTACGAAGCAAACGTCTGGATTCCTGCTTACGAATATGATATAAGGAAATGCCGATGTCATAATGCGGAAAGGTTGATTGATGTCCAGAGCCGGTACGAACAATCCGTTTCTGATCGACCGCCGCCAGGCATTGCAGGTGGGCGTGGGGTTTTTCGGCCTCAGTTTGCCGGAGTTCTTGCAGGCGGCTCAATCGGCCGATCGCGGTCAGCCGGATGTCTCGTGCATCTTTCTGTTTCTCGCCGGTGGGCCGAGCCATTTCGAAACGTTCGACCCGAAGCCGGATGCTCCCAGCGAAATTCGCGGCTTGTGGAACCCGACGGCGACGAATGTCCCCGGGGCGTTCATCTGCGAAAAACTGCCGTTGATGGCGCAGCGGATGGATAAGGTGGCGGTCATCCGGTCGTGGCAGGGAAAAAGCGGCGGGCACGACACCGGTTCACAGCACGTGGCGAGCGGATTTCTTCCGCCGCCGGGCGGGCAGTATTTCCCCAACTTCGGCAATCTGGTATCGGCTTTACAGGGGAGTAAAGTCTCCGGGATGCCGGCGCACTTCGGATTGCCCGTCGCCTGCCGATATACCGACCCTTCGTCCTACCTGGGGGCGGCGTACGACGCGTTCGACATCAAGGGCGACCCGGTCGACCCCGAATTGAAACTCAACAAAGTCAAGCTCTCTGACGGTCGCTTTGAAAGCCGGCAATCGATGCTCAGCCAGTTGGATAACCTTTCTCGATTGGGGGAGATTCAGGCCAGTTCGTTCGAAGCGCACGACAAGTTCTCGAAAGAAGCCATCGACCTGCTCACCAGCGGTGCCATGCAGCGGGCTATGAACCTGGACGAAGAACCGCTCGCCTTGCGCGAACGCTACGGCAACAACATTTATGGCCAGCGGGTGTTATTGGCCCGGCGGCTGATCGAAGCCGGGGCCCGGTTTGTCACCATCAATCAGGCCGTGCAGGGGGGATTGTACGGTGCAGGAACAACCAACGGCACCTGGGATGATCACCATCTGCTGTTCGATTCGATGATGTCGTTCGCCCATACCCCGGCGAATATTCCCAACGGCTACAAATGGCTCAATTACGAAGGGCCAGGGAATCTGCCTCAATTCGACATGTCGCTTTCGACGCTGCTCGACGACCTCGAAGAACGGGGCATGCTCGACCGCACCCTGGTCGTGGCGATGGGCGAATTCGGCCGCACGCCGCGCGTGAACAAGTTCGCCGGTCGCGACCATTACCCGAACGCCGGCAACGTGCTGATGGCCGGGGCGAATATCAGCCGCGGGGCGATCATCGGTGCGACCGACCGCAACGGGTCGGCACCCAGTACGGTGCCATACGGTCCCGAAGATATCGCGGCGAGCATTTATCACGCGCTGGGGATCGACCCGCACCAGACGTACTTCCCGCGTCTGCCCCGTCCGACGCCCATCGCGGACGGACAAGTGATCGACGGGTTGTTCGCGTAATCGAGCGAACCCCCGGCGAACGGTAGGTGTCTCATCGGGCGAGGGGGCTGTAATGCGTATTGGTTGAACGCCAACCGGTGCGAAAATCGGCTTTGCCAGCCGAAGCATGACGTTCAATCGCCTCAGCCACCCGTGGATGATTTTCAACGACGCCACCAACCGGACTTCGGTTGCCAAATCTTAAAAGTTTACGAATTTTGAAAATTTCCTCTCCCGGATTTTGAAACAGGACGATATATTCGGTGTTTCCAGGAAGAGTTAACGGCCTGCACAGAAAAATTGCAGGGATGCAGAATCCAAAAGAGTGCTATACTTAGACAGTGTCCTGTGTTTTATAGAACACTTGGTTATAGCGTGATGATTCTCCCCTGAAGCTGCCCGCTTCCGACAGGACAATCCCACCCCCATGCACACCTGCCTTGCCTCATCTCAGACGAATACCCGGTTGACGGCGATTCAAACTCCCAACATGTCGCGGGAGAATTTCCGTCCAGAGGGTGCTGAAAAAATTTGCACAGAAAGTCACTCCTTTGTGGCCCCTTAAGACTGCCCAACGCGCCATCGTGGTCGCCGGATGTTTGGGCATGGTTTATACGCAACTGACGACCTCCCCTGCCATCATTCAGTTCTGCCGCTCTCTCGGTGGAAACGGTACGCACATCGGTATCCTCGGCGCATTGCCGACCGGGATGCTCTTCATCCAATTCTTCGCCGCGTTGTTGGCGAATCACATTCGTCATCGCCGCTGGGTCTGGTTTGCGGCGTCGTGCCTGCAACGCATTCTCTACGTCCCGATGGCGCTCGCGCCGCTGATCTGGCCGGACGTTTCCGGCATGATCTGGGTCTGGACGCTCCTGGCGGTGATGGCCCTCGAACAGGGGTTGCTCCATTTTTCGACGCCCCTTTGGCTGTCGTGGATGGGGGATTACCTGCCGCACGAAGGTCTCAACACGTTCTGGGGAATCCGCCAGGTCTGGATGCAGTGGCTCGCCGCCTTTTCATTGCTCGGCGGTTCGATGCTCTTGCTGAAAAGCGGACTCGAGATCGGGCCGGCGTTTCTGCTGCTGGCCAGCGTCGCGGCGGTTTTCGGTCTGGCGGATTTGATGCTATTCCTCAAGATCGAAGAGCCGCTCGCCAAGCGGGATCCGAATCCGCAAACGTTCAAAGTCCTCTTGCAGCCGTTCAAGCATGCCGATTTCCGGCGGTTCATTCTGTTCACATCGTTCTGGCATGTGGCGGCGATGGTGGGAGCACCCTTCATCAGCCTGTTCCTGCTCGATTACATCGGCATGGATCTGTTCAGCGTCATGATGCTCTGGACCTGCTCGTGGATCGGCGGAGCGCTCTTTTCGCGGAAAATCGGCGCGTGGGTTGAGGAGTACGGCCACCGCCCGATCCTGATCCTCTCAACGGCACTCAAACCGCTCAATATGCTGGCGCTGCTCGTGATTCCGCGCGATCCCACGATCGCATTGTGCGTGCTGATCCCCGTTTTCATGCTCGATCAGATGCTCAACGCGGGGATCACAATCGCCAACAACGGTTTCATGATCAAGAATTCCCCCGCGCAGAACCGGACGATGTTCATCGCTTCGGGAACCGCCCTCGCCGGCCTGATCGGCGGCATCACGTCGGTCGTCAGCGGCATCTGTCTGACGTCGATGTCGAGTTGGACGTTTTATCTGTTCGATACCAATTTCGTGAATTACCACGTGCTGTTCGCGATCAGTTTTGTGCTTCGCGTCGCCTCGGCGGTGTTGGCTCCGTGGTTGCGCGAACCGAAATCGCAGCAGGTGAAGCATGTCTTGTCGGAACTGGTAGGAGGCGTCCCCTGGCGCGTGCTGCGATTCTCGATCAGACTGGAATTCAGCTCCCGCTCGCGGAAAGCCTATCGCCTCCCCCGCACCGCTCACGCGCACCTTTCGAAGGCGGCGCCGCATCGCCCTCTCGCCGAACCGGCCAGCAAGCTGTCGAAAGAAAAGCAGCCGCTGGTGGTCTCACCGTAGC
The DNA here is from genome assembly GCA_046160425.1 of Planctomycetaceae bacterium. Classification (GTDB taxonomy): domain Bacteria; phylum Planctomycetota; class Planctomycetia; order Planctomycetales; family Planctomycetaceae; genus JAQCEJ01. The sequence continues at coordinate 3,773 of JBJXGP010000052.1, read as the reverse complement.
AGCCAGTTGAAAAAGTGCGATGCTCCTGGAAATACACCGGGTGGATAAACCACCCGGCTCAGGAATCTACTGCAACGACGACAAGAACTCGAGCAGATCGGCGGCTTGTTGCGGGGTGAGGTCGCGCAACTGGCGGTCGGGCATCAGCGACTTGGTCTGCACGATCACTTCGTCGATTTCATCCGCCGGGACGCGGACTTGCTCCCCTTTGCCATCCTTGAGGGCGTTGACCGTCGTGTGGGTCTCGGTTTTCTCAACCAGAATGCCCGTCAGGACGGTCCCATCGTTTCTCACGAGCAGGATCGTCTGAAATTTCGGATCGATTTTCTTTGACGGTTCGACCAGCGCCTCTAATAATTCATGCCGCTTGTATTTCTTCCCGATCTGATTGAGATCGGCTCCCAAAGCGTGGCCGATGTTGTCGACCCGGTGGCAATTGCGGCATTGCAGTCCCCCCGCCGTTGTGAACAATTAGCGGCCGCGCTGAGGATCGCCTTTCATCGTCATCAAGGCATCGAAATCGACGATATCGCCGATCAGTTTCGTGCGCTGTTCTTCGGGGATGAAGCGCTCGAAGAGATCGCGCACATTCGGTTCGCGCGAGGCGATGCCGACGGCGATCGCCAGTTTTTTCACATCGTCGGGTAGTTTTTCGTCGGAGACGCTTTTCGCCAGCACGAATGCACCGCGCATCGAGGAGAGAAGTTCGCCGATCGCCGCCGTGCGGTCCGCTTCCGTGGAAATCTGCGCCAAAGTTTCGACCTGCCGCTGATGCGCATCGTCGGCGGGGCCGTTCGACTCCGCTTTGGGGAGCTGCGCAATCCAGTCGTACATGAGCCTCACCCCCTGCCGATCGGTGAGGTTCGAACCGACGAGAGGCATACGGCCGCGGCCGATCTTCGACAACCGGTAATACAATACCGAAGCAAACGGATCGCCGGGAGTCACGAGGTTGGCGTCGGTCAAACCGAAGTTGCCGTGCATCGGCTTTTCGTTGAGGAGTTTCATCTCATCCGGTTTCGTGTCTGACAGCATCACCATTTTCGAATTGCCTCCGCCGTCGACCACGTGGCAGACCGAGCAATTCACATGCAGGTACGATCGGGCGCGGGCTTCAAGATCCGCCGACTCATCATACGGATTTTTCAGGGAACCGAATTCGTGAGGTCTTTTGGGGAGCGCCGACGTGAACATCTCCGCGTGTTCGAACGCGCGAAGCTGATTGTCGACGATGCCGGCATAATCGAAGTCGCAATTCATCTGCTCGGTTCGCAGACCCAGCACGAACGCCGCCGCGCGAGAATGGCAGACCATGCATTCGTTGCGGCTGGGAATATGCCAGGTCTGCCTGCGCGAGCCGCCCGGTTCCGAGGTCGACTTGATGTCGAACATCAGATCGCGGCCTCGCGCTTCGACGAGCGTGGCGTCGGTCTGTTCGTCGTTCCAGAGATAGCTGTATCCCAGCCAATGATTCTGCTGCCGGACGAGAATGCGCGTTTCGATGCGCTTGCGCGATGAGGGATTTCCTTCTTCCATGTCGAGCGAAATCGTTTCGGCGACGGTGGTCCCATTTTCAAATTCCCACGACGTCGCATTGCTGCTCAACTCGCGGAACGTAATCTTCGATTCCCCCGGCAGGCCGACGAAGCGTTCTTTGACGCCGTTGTCGATCCACTGCGGCACGTTGACGGTATAGGGGACGACCCCCGTGGCCGGTTGTTGATCGGCGACCGATGCAAACAGACCGGTCTCCGACAATTGGCGCGGAAACTGCAAATTGGCCGTCGCCGTCGGAGACTTCACCAACTCATACAGTTCGCCCGTGACATGGTCGGTCAGCAGTATTTCGCCTTCGCGCGTAACCGCGAACGTCGGTATCCGCAACGGCGTATCGGCCAGAATCTGCTTGTCGATCGCCTGCGTGCCGTCGTAACGAAAACCCCAGATCATGCCGTATTCGTAGTCGCCGTAGAAATAGACCCCTTTGAGTTCGGGGTGCTTCTCGCCGTTGTACATGTAGCCGCCGGTGATCGAGCGGCATTCGGTGTGATGATGTTCGACGACGGGGGGACTGATCGGCCCCGGCCCAACCGGTTTATCGGGATGAAACGGATGATTTCCTTCCTGCACGCTCCAGCCGTAGTTTCCGCCTCTTTCGACCAGCCAGATCATCTCCCAGATATCCTGGCCGACGTCGCCGCACCAGAGGCGTCCCTGTTCGTCGAAACAGAATCGCCAGGGATTGCGAAAACCGTGCGCCCAGACTTCAGGCCGCGCGCCGGGATATTCGATGAACGGGTTGTCGGCGGGAATCGAATACGCCTTCCCTTCGGAAGGATGTTCGACGTCGATCCGCATCATGACGGCGAACAGGTCGTTGACTCCTTGGCCGGTCGCTTTGGGGTCCGAACCGCTGGTGCTGTCGCCGGTCGAGATGTAGAGATAACCGTCGGGACCGATGATCGCTTCGCCGCCGTTGTGTCCCCCCGACGGCCATTCGATGATGATCGTTTCGCGTTCGAGCGATGTTTTTCGCGGATGATCGAGATTGGTCGCGAACCGCGAGACCCGGCTGAGTTTTTCTTCGGATTTATCGTTGGGGTCGGAAGGGCTGAAAACAAAGATCTCGCCGTTCTCTTCGTAGCGGGGATGAAACGAAAAAGAATAGAGCTGGCGCTTGGCTTCGAGAAACAGAACTTTGGATTCGGCGACGGGATTGGTCTTGGAAAACGCGAAGATGTTTCCATCGAGTTCGGCGACGAGGATGCGGTCGGTCCCCGGTTCCTGAGCGATGAACACCGGATTCTTGAACGTCAATGCGGGATAGATGCGTTCGACCGTATACGGCGGCGGAGGCTCCGGACTGCCGACGATCCGCGAAGTCGTCCAGGGCATCCGTTTTTGTAATCCGAACGGCTTCGATGCGTCGCCATCCCCTTCCTTCGCGGCTTCATCGCCAACGGCCACCGATGCAGCACCGATCAAAACGGCCAGCGACAGAGCGCGAACAATGCACACGCGAGTCATAGGTATTATTCCTGAGGATGATAGTCCCGAGATTGTGTACCCGTTTCAATGTCGAACGCCGGCAGCGGGTGAAAATTAAATTTTCATCATAACCCGAAGAGCCGACGAGGGGAACACATCGGGGTGACAGAGAGTCTCTTACTCCCTGTCACCCCATCTCCCGATCTCCCCATCACGGATTTCACCGTGGGTTCAGCCATTCTTGCTCGGCGTCGTTGCACCGTCATCCCGATAGGACCACCCGCAAGCAGGGCAGGTTTCGACGTCCTGCATCACTTCGCCGCAAGCGAGACAGCGGTCGACTTCCACGAGTGGTTCATCAGACGATGGTCGATCGTCGGCGGTGCGTGTTCCTTCCACGGAATGAAAGTGTTCAGCCGCGATGACGCGTTTCGCTTCTTCCGCGTGCGATTGCTCGACCATGACCCGTGGCGTCGTCATCCAACCGGCGGGGAGATCCCCCAGCGCCCCTTGCAGGAATTCTCCCTCGACCCAGGCGGTAATCCCCGCATCTTCGAGCGCGATGCGGATCGTATGCGCTTCGGGAATGTTCTGCCCCCGATAAACCTCAACGAATTTCGGCTCGACGGCGACCATGTGGAAATCCCTCGATATGACAGGACAAAGGCCACGTTGATAATTGTGAGGGGAGTCTTATCAACCCAATATGAACCGTTTTCGGGTGACACTGGCGGCTTGTCCGCCAGTGTCATGGATGTCAATCAATAATTGGCGCAGCGGAGCTG
>JBJXGP010000051.1:0-10787 GCA_046160425.1 Planctomycetaceae bacterium | reverse complement strand
GAAAGCTGGGTCACGCATAGCTTCACCGCCGGGGGAACGCTGCTCAAGGCATTGGGAGTCGAGCCGATCCCATACATCAAAGCACTGACGATGAAATGCAGCGGGTAAGGTCAGCGGTCACTTTCCCGATTTCTCGACGAATCTTTGCATCGCGCGGAGAGTTTCTTCGCTGACGTGGTGTTCGATTCCTTCCGCATCGATGGAAGCGGTCTTCGATCGGATTCCCAAAGCTATCAGAAACTTGAGCACGATGTCGTGGCGTTGACGCGAAGCCCGGGCCAACATGCGACCTGCTTCCGTCAGTTCGACGGGACCGTATGGCTGCGTGGTGACCCAGCCATCCCGTTTCAGCCGGGAGACCGTGCGATTGACCGTCACATGGCTGACGGCGAATCGAGTCGCCAGGTCGGTGACGCGGCAGACTTGATGTGCTTGCACCAATTCATCGATCGCCTCGACGTAATCCTCAGCCAGTTCTGTCGCATGATCCCGGCGAGTCCGTGCGTGTTGATTGGTGCTCGATTTTGTTTTGGCCAATGCATCCTCCTGGCGTCGCGAAAGGGGAGTGAAGTGCCTATCCCCTCGGTTTAAGTGGAACCGGAGATTATTTCAAAAAAATCTCCAGGAATCCATCTCACCCCTTGAATGGAATTGTAGCTCATGCTACATTTTGACGATTGTAGCATATGCTACAATTCTCCCGGACACCTTTTAAGGACCATCCTCGTGACTATTTTACCGTTGGCTCGGCCAATTCGCCGAGGTTTCACGCTGATCGAATTGCTCGTGGTCATCGCGATCATCGCCGTTTTGATAGCACTTTTGCTCCCGGCAGTACAACAAGCCCGGGAAGCGGCCCGCCGAACGCAATGTAAGAATAATCTGAAGCAGATCGGGTTGGGCCTGCACAATTATCTCGACGCGTTTTCAAAATTTCCCCCGAGTTATTGTGTCGTTTCGGGCGTCACCGCCACGGTGGGGGGGCAATGGTCCTTTCGGGCGCGAATTCTGCCGTATATGGATCAGGCGAACCTCCAGAATCTGATCGATTGGAATCTGGCGTATTCCACCCAATTGAACGTGGCAATCACTCGCGTACCGACGTTTCTCTGTCCCAGCGAAGTCAATGACATGGTGCGCGTCTTCACGTCGGGACCCAGCAGCGGACTACCTCGCGATTATCCCGCCAACTACGGCGTCAATTTCGGCACATGGAAGATCTGGGATCCCACCAGCGGAACCGGTGGCGACGGAGCATTTCATCCCAACAGCAATTTCAGCACGGCTGCCTTCTCGGATGGCATGAGTAATACGCTCTGCGTCGCGGAAGTGAGAGCGTACACACCCTACGTGCGAAATACGACCACTGATCCCGGATCGACTCCTCCGACGACGCCCGCTTTCGCTACCGGCCTGACCGGTGACGGTTGCTGTATCGGTTCTACGACTCAACACAATACCGGCCAGACGGAATGGGCCGATGGCTTGAGCCAGCAAAGCGGTATCACCACAACATTCACTCCCAATACGATTATTCCTTATGACGTTTCCGGCGTCATACACGACATCGATCTGGTTTCATGGAGAGAAGGAACACATGCCACGCGAGTCACATACGGGGCAATCACGGCTCGCAGCCGGCACGAAGGAATGATTCAGGCGTTGTTGATGGACGGATCAGCCAGATCCATCGGTGAGAACATCGATCTGGGAATCTGGCGTGCGTTGGGTACAAGATCGGGAGGCGAAGTCATTGGTGAATTTTGACTTTTTGCCGACTTCAATACATTTCTTTGATGCGCTGAGCCCGTCGTTACCCAGCGATCTCCGCGAAGCATCGAGATTCTGGTCAATGAGTAAATATTCCTGGGGTGACTTTTCGCATTAAAGTGTCGCTACAATGTACGTCGATTATGAGGATAATTGCGCATGAGACGCCAGAGTATACACATGCACAAAGAAATTCGCGATATGACCGAGCGAATGGATAATTTCATGCAGATTATTGGCCGAACCATTTGCCTGATATTCATATCCCTCGACTTTTTTGACGTTGAAAATGTTTACGGCGAGGATTTGACGTCGACGTCTGGCGATACTTGGGTGGAGACAGAGACTACGGGCCATCGGACTTTGTTTCAATGGTCAATGGGTTCTGAACCCGAAGAAGAGCCGTCTGACGAGGACGAACCTCTCGCCACCGATCGACCGGATTTCACCGAGGCCAGCAGCACTGTCGGTTTAGGTGTCCTGCAAATCGAAATGGGTTACACGTTCAGTCAGGATAAGGACACCGGCGGCCGAGTGCGCAATCATTCTTTCGGCGAGCCTTTGTTCCGATATGGAATTTTGGATGATTGGCTGGAAGTCCGCCTCGCTGTTTTCCCAGTGTCAGAGGACAGTACCACAACGGGGATCAGACGGAAGACAACCGGGGTCGAAGACATTTACGTCGGTCTCAAGCTCGGGCTTACGGAACAGCGCGGATGGTTGCCAGAAATGGCACTGGTTCCACAGATGACTGTTCCATCCGGCAGCAATCAATTCAGCAACAATGAGACACTGGCCGGTGTCAATTGGTTGTACGGTTGGGATATCAGCGACGATTTATCGACCGCCGGTAGCACACAGTTCAACAGGACTTTGGACGACACAGGCGAGGCATATGTCGAGTTTGCCCAATCTTGGACGATCAGCTACGGATTGACTGAACAACTGAGTGCATTCACTGAATGGTTTGCATTCTTTCCCAATGGGGCCGACACAGTACGCGTCGAGCATTACTTTGATGGTGGGTTGACGTTTCTGCTTACCAATAATGTGCAATGGGATGTTCGCGCCGGTATAGGGTTGAACGACGCAGCAGACGATTTTTTCGTGGGCACGGGTTTATCCATTCGATTTCAATGATGGAACCGATCCGGCTCACCTTGTATATGTCTGCCTGCCAGTCATTCGAAGAGGCGTCACCCCCGTCGAAAACACCTGGTGTACCATGCGCTATGCCACTGCAATTCAGACAGGATGCGTTTTCTGAGTCCTGCTTACCCGGCGATCTCCGCAAATACTTCCCGCGCGGCGGCGATTGTGTTCTCGATGTCCTCCGCCGTGTGGCGGGCGGAGACGAAATTCGCCTCGTACTGGCTGCATGGGAGATAAATCCCCCGGTTGAGCATCCCCTGAAAATACCGCGCGAATAATTTGGTGTCGCTCTTCACTGCAGTTGTATAGTTCGTCACCGGTTCGGGATTGAAGAAGAGTGTGAACATGCTGCCGACGTGTGGAATCGTATGTGCGATCCCCGCATCCTTCGCCGCTGAGGACAACCCCGCGCATAATCTGGCGGTGTCCGCTTCGAGTTGCGGATAGGGATCTTCCGACTGAAGTGCGGTAAGCGTCGCAATGCCGCACGCCATCGCGAGGGGGTTCCCCGAAAGTGTCCCCGCCTGATAGACCGGGCCGAGCGGGGAAATCTTCGCCATGATGTCGGCCCGTCCGCCGTAAGCGCCGACCGGCAATCCACCACCGAGAATTTTCCCCAGCGTCGTCAGGTCGGGAGTGATCCCCAAAAGTTCCTGTGCTCCGCCGTACGCGACACGAAAACCGGTCATCACTTCATCGAAGATCAGCACCGCTCCATGATGATGAGTCAACCGGCGAAGTGCAGCGAGAAACTCCCGCGTCGGGACCACGACTCCCATGTTGCCGACGACCGGTTCCAGAATCACCGCCGCGATTTTGTCGCCGCGCTGAGCAAACGTCTGTTCGAGCTGTTCGACCGAATTGTACTCCAGACTCAGCGTGTCAGCGGTGCAGCCCGCCGGGACGCCGGGGCTTGACGGTACGCCGTGCGTGAGGGCACCGCTTCCCGCCTGCACGAGCAGACAATCGGCATGCCCGTGATAACAGCCAGCGAACTTGACGATCAGATCGCGGCCCGTGAAACCGCGAGCCAATCGGACGGCGCTCATCGTCGCCTCGGTCCCCGAGTTCACCATCCGCACTTTCTCGATCGACGGCAGGGCAGCGATCACCAATTCGGCGAGTTCCGTTTCGGCCTGCGTCGGCGCTCCGAAACTTGTCCCTTGCGACAAGGCTTTTTCGAGCGCGGTCTGCACCGCGGGATGGCGATGGCCAAGGATGTGCGGCCCCCATGACCCCACGTAGTCGAGCAGACGGTTGCCATCGATGTCGTACAAGTATTGAGCATCGCCCCGCTCGATGATGAGGGGATCCCCCCCGACAGCTCCGAAGGCTCGCGCGGGGCTGTTGACTCCGCCGGGAATTGACTGGCAGGCGCGGGCAAAATGTTCCCGACTTTTGGCGCGATTGAGTTGCGGCGACATGAGTGAACGGCTCCTGCAAGTGATCTGGTGAATTAATGGCTATGTTCGCTGAGATTCTTACCCTCCTTGCGATGGTAAGCAGATGCTCCAAAAGGTACAAGGAAGGCCAATCTCGCTTGCCGCAGTGGGATATCGTAAGGTACAATTAAGGTCGAGAGAACTGTCCATCGAATTGGTCAATTTGCGCAGATTCTGACGATTTGGAGAACGCTCTCACGAAAATTGCCCTCCCCGATCGATAAAAATTGAATTCACACCGTAAATGCCCCCTATCGAGAAATGATGAACTCAGACAAACCACATTCTCGACGACAACTGACATCCGCCGGACGCCGTGAATTCCTCAAGGCGAGTTGGACCGGTTTTGCCTCATTGAGCCTGGCGGAATTGTATCGGCTTAAAGCATTGCAGGCGGCGAATACCAGCGGCGACGAAAAAAAGACCGGGAAAGAACGAACTGCGGTCATTCTCGTCTGGTTCCGGGGAGGGTGCAGCCACCTTGATTCCTGGGATCCCAAGCCCGACAGCCCGTCGGAATATCGCAGCCCGTTCCAGCCGATCGCTACGAACGTACCAGGTATGACGATCACCGAGTTACTCCCCCGCATGGCACAGATCGCCGACCGATATTCGATCTTGCGTTCGATCACCCACACCGGAGGCGGACATCCTGCCGGTTCGCTGCAAGTGTTGGGCGGAGACCTCGACGCCGCCGATAAGACTTTCCCGAAAATTCCCGACTGGATGTCGATCGCGCATTATTTACGATCCGATCAACGCAAGTTGCTGCCGAATTACATCGCGGTCAATCCGGTCGATCGATACGATAGTTTCACGATCGCCGGACCGACGACGTTAGGCGCTTCATACGAGCCGTTCAAGATTTTCGGCGATCCGAGCAGTCCCGATTTTCAGATCCCGAATCTCGGCCTCGATACGGGACATACCACCGACCGCTTCGACAGCCGCATGCGATTGAAGCAAGCATTCGACCGCATTCAAAGCACGATCGATCAGTCGGGGATGATGGATGCCATCGACCATTTTGAAGGGCAGGCGTTGTCGCTGCTCACGAGTCCCGCGGCCCGCGAAGCCTTCGATCTGACGCGCGAACCGACGGAAGTTCGCGAACGGTACGGAATGCATCAGTGGGGGCAGCAATGTCTCCTCGCCCGCCGACTCGTCGAGGCTGGGGTTGAGATCATCACGACCGAGTTCGACGGCCCGTTGTGCGGCCGCGTGCAGAACTGGGACGATCATGCCGTTAACCAGCATATTTTCGAAGCATTGCCATTCCGGTTACCGTCGGTCGACCAGGCTCTCTCAGCACTCATCGAAGACATCTACGCGCGCGGACTCGACAAGCGGGTGATGGTGATCGCTACCGGTGAATTCGGCCGGACGCCTCGCATCTCACACGTCGCCAGCAGCGGCGAAGGGGTCGCGAGCCGCCCCGCAGGGACGGTGCAGCCCGGACGCGATCACTGGCCGGCGGCCAACTCGATGATCTTCGCAGGGGGCGGTATCAGAACGGGGCAAGTGATCGGTGCGACCAACAGGCTGGGGGAATATCCCGTCGAACGAAAAGTCGGACCGCGCGATTTCATCGCCACGATTTATCGACATCTCGGCATCGATTACGCCAACACCAAGATCGTCGATTTTGCCGGACGACCGACGCCGATTCTCGAACAGGGTGAAGCGATCCCTGAACTGACGCGCCACGGGATTGCGTAATTCGCGAGGTCAATCTGACGAAGCTGCGTAGTGGCGGGTGATGAAGTCGTTCTGGATCCAAAGCAGCTTGCTGTATGCGCGAATCGTCTTTATCAACGTCGTCCCGTCAAGCTGCAACTGCGAAATCGTGTCGATTATAATATCGGCCATCAATCCCATCAGTGCATTCATCTGCACCAAAGGGATATCAAGCTCGGCGTTTCCCGCCTTGGGAGTGTGAATCTTCCCGACCATGTCGAGATACGGCACGAGCCTCGCGTCGCACGTTCGTCCCAAAAGCTGCATGAAATAGCGGGACAAATGCTCTTTGCGAAACTGAATCTGCGGATGCGACGGTGTCAGCGATTTCACATCGACGGGGAGCGGACCGTCGTATCCATGTTGCCGAGGAACAAAATGCCGGGCAGTGGCATCGTACGACAATAGTTTTTCATACGTTTTCTCGACGAGCTGAGGGATCAGCGGGCCGATATACGGTGCGCTCGATTGAATGAGACCGGCGTCTTCCGCGGTAAACCCCATGAAGTCGGTCAAATATTCGAAACGATAAGGCAAGTCCGCGTTCAGCCGGCCTTCATCGATACTCTTCATCGCCATGATTGACGCGATGCTCCCCATGATTATTTCAGGATGATGCAAAGTGACTGAGCGTGTCGCAAGAAACTCATAAAGCGGAGGGGCTTGATCGAGCACTCCCCATCTCTTCCGATCAAACGGCGAGCGAGACCAGTTCTTTGGGTGGCTCGGCCTCGATTAGCTTGAGATCAAACTTTTCCTGCAGGATGCGAAAGACGTTCGGTGAAACGAATGCCGGCGGTACTGGCCCCAACCGAATCCCTTTGACCCCCAGCGCCAGCAGACTCAGCAGAACGGCGACCGCTTTCTGCTCGAACCACGAAAGGACGATCGACAGCGGCAGATCGTTGATCGTGCAACCGAGTGCATTCGCCAAACCGAGTGCAACCTGCACAGCACCGTAGGCGTCGTTGCATTGCCCCATATCGAGCAAGCGGGGAATTCCGCCGATGTCGCCGTAATCGTGATTTCGGATGCGATATTTACCGCACCCTAACGTCAGGATCACCGACTCTTGCGGTGCCCCTTGTGCCAGCTTTGTGTAGAAGTTGCGTCCCAACTCGGCGCCATCACAGCCGCCGATCAGGTAAAAACGCTTGATCGCTCCCGAATTGACTGCTCCGAGGATTTTGTCGGCGAGACCGAGAATCACGCTGTAATGAAAACCGATCGTCGACTCCCGCACCTTGCGTTCCGGCAGCGGAGCGGACTGTTTCGCCATCGCGATCACTTCCGAGAAGTCGCTGTCCTTCAGTCGTTTTCCCCCCGGTACAGCGGTGACTCGGGTGGTAAATAATCGATCTTTGTACGTATCCGGAGGAATCAATACGCAATTGGTGGTTCCCAGAATCGGACCCGTAAACAGTGGAAATTCCCACTGCTGGTTCTGCCAGGGCCCCCCGTAATGGCCGGCGAGATGCGAATAAGCTTTGAGTTTCGGGTAACTATGAGCCGGCAGCATTTCGCCGTGGGTGTAGACATTCACGCCGGTCCCTTCGGTCTGTCGCAGCAAATCCGCAAGATCGACCAGATCATGCCCCGTGACCAGAATACCGTGCCCGGCTTTAGTTCCTTCATAGACGGTTGTCGGTTCGGGTGTCCCGAAGTGATCGGTGTGCCCCTGATCGAGCATCTGCATCACACGGACATTCTTGTGGCCGCATTCGAGAACCATTTCAAAGAGACTATCGAGATCGAAATTGACGTTGGTCATGGTTGCGAATAACGCCTCTTCGATGAACGCACTGACCGCTTCGTCGGACTGCCCCAATCGTCGTGCGTGATGTGCATAGGCGGCCATCCCCTTCACCCCATACAAGAGAATCTCTTGCAGCGATTGTATGTCAGGGTCTTTCCCACAGACGCCCACTTCCGTACATCCGGTACCGTTTTGAGTCTGTTCACATTGATTGCAATACATTTTTTGAATCCCTTATTTCTCGCGATTGTGCGTTACCTGGTAACGATTTAAGAACCTCATCGTGCATTATTCTCGAAGCCAATTCCCACAATACAAGAATAATAGACCTTTATTTCTTGTATTATTGGAAAGATAAACATTGCTATTAAGGAATACAAGGTCTAAAATTCCATATATATCGGATTCTGAAAAAATACTTTACACGATCGGTGCGAACAATGATCTCACAAGCCATGGAGTATTCGCTACGGGCCATGGTACTGTTGGCACAGACCGCCAACGAACCACTCGCCGTGCAACATATCGCCGAACGTTGCCAAATCCCTGCGCCGTATCTTTCCAAACTGATGCAAGGCTTGGTTCGAGCCGGACTGGTCAATTCGAGGCGGGGAGTCAACGGAGGTTATTCGCTCACGCGATCTCCCGCCGAGATCACTCTCTCCGACATCGTGCAATCTGTCGACCCGATTCGCCGCATTGAAAGTTGCCCGCTCGGGATCAAGGGTCACATATCACTTTGCCCTCTGCATCGCCGCATCGATCAGGCGATCGCGAACATCGACACCGCCTTTCGCAACACGACGTTGGCCGATCTGTTTGCCGAGAGCGGCGGAATTGTCCCGCTCTGCGAGACATCCCCCGTCGCGCGATCGCTCACCAGCCTTTCACTCACCGGATCGACACTTCCGCCGCACGACGATGCCGCGACGAAGTCAATCGATCGCGATAATGCACCATCATTCTGAGGCGGTTTTGAACGTCGCATCCTCACCGTAGGTGGTTCCCTCATCGTTCACGCCCACCAGTCGAAAATGATAGACTGTGCCTGCCATTAAATCACCGATCGTGGCAAATGCCGAGCGCGGCGTAATCTGCAATCCCCCGTATTGTTCTTCGGTCTTCGTATCATACTTTGCATCGGTTCCATATTCGAAGTAAAACTGCGACTTCTTCCCCATTGGCGTCAACCGCCCGGTCAACGTCGCCGACGTTTTTGCGATCCGCATTGGCGCGGTCGTCACGACATGCGGTTTGCTATCCGCGGGAATGGTGAATGAGACATCCGAACCGTGCGTGATACCTTTGTCATTCTCTGCAACGACACGATAATGATACGTTTCACCTGACTTCAATGCGTTCAAATCGAGATTGACGTGATACCAATCGTCATCCGTCGTATAGACGGCACCGTCGCCGAAGATTTCGATTTCGCCCAACCCCCAGCGTTCGGCTTGATATCCTGAGAGGATGCGGACTTTCGCATATTTCGCCGGTTGCGACAGATCGCGTTCGAGCAGATACGCGAAATTCGGCCCAGCCAGCGAATCCTTGGGAAGCGTTTTATGCACAAGGGGCTTCCAATCCATGCCATCGTCAGACGTCAGCACTTCGACATCCTGGCTCGGCCATTCGCTGTGCTGATGAATCTGCACGCTCTTGATCGTCACCGGATGGTCGAACTCGTACACAAATTCCTGGGGTGTCTTGGGATTTTTCTCGCTCTCCCACATCTTTCCTTCACCGTGTCGCCAGCCGTCGGTGAGCGTTGCGGGGTCATTCGTCGTTCCAGTGGGGGAAGCGATCAACTTTCCACCGTTGTCGGGATAGGCCAGCGAATAGTTTCGATACGCCAGCGTGATGTCATCGATATCGATCGAGCCGGCCGGTCGATTTTGAGGATTGACGAATGCGAGCAAATGAAAAAAGTCGCACGTCAAATGCCCTAACGAATTGTTGATCGAATCGTATGCGTAATTCGGCCGGCCTTGAGCGACGCTGTGGCCGCCGTAGGTCCAGGCGTGAGAATCATTCGTCAGACGATAAGTAACCTGCTCCCACTTTCCTGAAAGGAGCGCATCGGTCAGCGTGTAGCCTGTGTAAGCCCAATTGGCTCGTCGCCAATCGGGCGTGAACTGCTTGGTGATGTCGTTGTCGCTTTGAGTCCACCAGAGAAGTTCGGCCCCGTTGGGTTCGAACTCCTGACCGCGGACCGAAATGCTGACGCGAGCATCCCGAAAATCGGGATCTCCTCCCCCAAAATTGACCGTTAATCCATCGCCATTCGGGTGGGTTGCCGGATAAAAATACGACGTCAGATGCAGCGTACCGATCCCGTCGACGTGATTGGGGTCATCGCCGCTCGGCTCGGAGTACCGTATGAAGCCTCCGGAGGCCCCGCCTTCCTTGTGATGCACGAGATCGGTGCCGGTCATTCCTCCCTGCCATCCGGCGGGGCCTGCTTCCCAGCTCTCGGAATAAAATGCCCCCAACTTCGGCGGCAACGAAAACGTGTCGGACTTCTTCCCGTACTTCTTCGTGGTCCCGTATTCAAACCAGTAGCGCGTCGGCATGCCGTGGGGTTGAATCCGACCGTTGGCCGTCAACGCCGTTTGTCCTAACGGCGATGCGGAACGCGTCTCGACTTCGGATTGAGCCTGTGCCGGCACGGTACTATTGCAAATGCCGATCAGGCATATGAGAGACAGATTTCGGAGGAGGAATATTCGCTTCCTCAGATTGATCGATTTCCAGCGTGCCCACAGACCTGTGACAATTCTCGAATCGACGTGTTGTAAGTGCATAAGGTTTGCCTTTCAATCGTGCAACAGAATTGGCAAGAGTTGGTGAGTTCGTATTGTATTCGCTCGTAAATACCCTGAATACCGTAAACCATGCCTACCGAATTCTGTCGAACTGTGATGCTATCG
>JBJXGP010000050.1:0-10209 GCA_046160425.1 Planctomycetaceae bacterium | reverse complement strand
GCCGCGGCCCGATGCGCCGGTTACCGTCAAGCGACTCTACGAGCGATTGAACGAGCAGCTCGACGATCATACGGCGGTGATCGCGGACGTCGGCGATTCGCTGTTTGCCGCTCTCGATCTGACGATCCATCAGCGAACCGATTTCATTTCACCGGCGTATTACACGTCGATGGGGTTTGCCATCCCCGCGTCGGTGGGGGTGCAAGTCGCCGATGCGCATCGCCGGCCGATCGTGCTGGTGGGAGACGGGGCGTTTCAGATGACCTGCCTCGAACTCTCGACCGCGCTGCGTCACGGGTTTAATCCCATCGTCGTCGTGCTCAATAACAAGGGCTATACGACCGAGCGGTTTCTGCAGGAAGGCCCGTTCAACGATATCCTCAACTGGAATTATCACCGCCTCCCCGACCTGTTGGGTGGGGGCTGGGGATTCGAAGTCCGGACCGAAGGGGATCTCGATCAGGCGCTGCGGGCGGCGTGGGCCAACCGGGATGCGTTCAGTCTGCTGAACGTCCATCTGGAACCCGATGATATCAGCCCTGCCCTCAAGCGGCTGGCAAAGCGTCTGTCAAAACGCCTGTAGAGCGAAGGTTGGGGCGCAAAAAAAATCCTTTCGCGAACCGACGAATTCAAGTGCCCCGTAGTGTAGGTCTTGAATTCGTCGGTTGCGAAAGGCACGTCCCCCCCTGGCACCCGCACGCCGTGACCAGGCCCTGGATAATGACGGCGGGCGCTGCGTGAATACGCGCTTGAAATTCAGATGATATTTTTGACGGTGAACTGCATACTCGCGTCAGAGGGAAAGCAAACGAGGGGGATTTTCAGGGAGCTTCTTCGGTCGCTTCGGCATCGCGCTGCGCCTGATAATCCTTCATGGCCTGATCCTGCTTGGTGAGGAGGAATTCAGGGCCGGAAGGGAAGTACTGCACGTCATCGGTCAGGAAGTACGCCGAAGGAAGCGTCTGCCCCCCGACGGTCGTCTGGCATCCTGTCGTGACCATGGGGATCGTCAATCCGCAAAGCAGTCCGAATGCGAGCCGCACCTGAAATTTTCCGAATGTCATGGCCTGGTCCAATCTTGAATGAATTCATTTCAAATCCCGGCGAGTAGACCTCATCCCAAAAGAACCGGCTGGATGAGGAACGACTGGCAGGGTTTCGAATAATTCCGTGAATGTGCTGAGCAATAACGACTTGTGCTGCACGTCGCAGCGGTCATCTGTCGTCAGGACACTCTTCAATATCGGCCGTTACAAACGGAATCTTCGGTACATTTTACCAAATTTGCGACAATTGCCTCTCGTTCAAGGGTTCTTGAACACGCGCTGCAGTTCTTCGAGAGAGGTCTTCCCTTCGACCACCAGACGCAACCCATCTCGTTGCAGCGAAAGCATTTTCTCTTTGCGAGCCTGTGCCCGAATCTCATCCGCTTTCCCCCCGGCGACAATGACTTTTTGCATGTCGGGAGTCATTTCGATGAATTCGAACATCGCGACCCGGCCGAGATAATCGGCTCCGCCGCACTGCGGGCAAATGGGAGGTTCTTCCTCGTCGTCCTCTGGAATTTCGCGTTCCTGAGGCGGGCGGTAAAACTTCTTGATGTTATCTGGAAGTCCCAGTTTGGCCAGAAGCGAGGCGTTGGGCTTATAGGCTTCACGGCACTTTTCACAGATCTTGCGGATCAGCTTCTGGCTCAGAACCCCCTTCAACATCGTCGCCACGTGTTGAGGGTCTTCGAGCCATCCGATCAGAATCTCAATGGCGTGCGCTGCATCCTTCGCCGAGACCTCAGTCAGGAATGCCGATTCTTCCTGCTTTTCGAAGATCGCCTTAGCCGTTTCTGCATCTTTCAGCGGGTCGATGAAGATGACGTTTGATTCCATGCGGAGCACGCGTACGAGAGTCACGGGAAACGACTCCCCCGGATTGGCTTTCATCTCCGTCAGATATTTCAATTCGCGACCCGTAGCGTCGGCGATGGAAATAAAATTGTATAAGTAAGCGTCTACGCAACGGATGGCCGCGTACATCGTCGTGGTCGTCCCCGATCGCGGCGGTCCGGCGACGAGCATCAGCCCTTGCTTTTCGGCGCCGAAGGCTTTGATTTTGGTGCAGATGTCGGGTGGAATACCGAGGTCGGTGGGGGCGTAAAGCTTGTCTTTGAGATTTCGCAGACGGATTTGCAACCGTTCGCTGCCATCCTGCATGATGGTCGTATCGAGGCGGAATTCGTAGGGAATATCCTCGTATTTCGCCGACATTGCACCCGCCTGGGGTTTGGTCCGCTCGCGGATGTCCATCCCGCTCAGCAGCTTCAATATCTGAATGATCGCCTGCCCCTTCTGTTTGGGCATTTTTTCGCCGGCGAACGGCATGCCGTCGATCGACATGGCGACGACGGTGGCAGGCCCTTTGATTTCAATCCGCAGGAATTCCGCCCGGCGAGCGATGGCGTCGGAGACCAGTTCTTTCGCGGGAAGAAGCGCGGCTTGAACGAGCCGTGCGTTGGTCTCGAGGTCGATTTCCTGCTTGTTGTATGGCCCCTCGAAGGTGACGAGGATCTTTGGCTCTTGTTCCTCTAATTCATCGTCTTCATCATCATCGTCGTCGTCATCTTGTCGTTTTTTGAAACCGAAAATCACGGTCGTGTTCTCCTTACAGGATTCACGGAAAGAAGAGGAATGAGTTTAGGTCGATAAAAATGCGACCATTCGCTTCGGGAAATGCGAATGAACAGGAGTTATTTAAGAATACCTCATCCTCCGCAGCGAAACAACAGGTTGTCAGCGAACTTAGCGGGTTGGTAGTAATCCATACGTTTCGAGAGTCTTCGTCAGACTTGTGATCTGGTTGTCGTCCAAAGCGGTCATGGGCAACCGGAGTTCGCCGTTTCCTCGCCCCAGGATTTTCATTGCCGCCTTGATCGGGATGGGATTGGTGGAAAGTCCCAGCATGTCGCGGCAGAGGGGAAACATCTTGTAATGCCATTTCTGAGCCGAGGCGAAATCACCTTTGCGGAAGGCGCTAACCATCGCATTGACGTCTTGCGGTATGATATTCCCCACGACCGAAACGACGCCGCTTCCCCCCAAGGCCATGAGAGGCAGCGTCAGGCTGTCGTCTCCCGAGAGGACGCTGATCTGGCTGAGCGCCAGAATCTGCGAGGCCTGATCCATCGAGCCGGTCGATTCCTTCACGGCGACGATGTTTTTCAGCTCTCCCAATTTGATGATGGTTTCCGGTTCCATGTTCTTCGCGGTGCGACCGGGGATGTTGTACAGAATGATCGGCAGGTCGACCGCTTCTGCCACCGCTTTGAAGTGTTCGTAAAAACCGGTCTGCGTCGGCTTGTTATAGTACGGAGCGACCATCAGTGCGCCGGTGGCTCCCGCTGCCTTTGCGAATTTCGTCAACCGGATCGCTTCCCGCGTGCTGTTCGAACCGGTTCCCGGCATGACTTTGATCCGTCCCGCCGCCTGTTCGCAGACGATGCGGATCACCAGTTCGTGCTCATCGTGCGAGAGCGTCGGGCTTTCGCCTGTTGTCCCAACGGGGCTGACGCATTCGGTTCCTTGTTCCACATGATAATCGACGAGCTTTCGCAGAGACGGCTCATCGACTTCACCATTACGAAACGGGGTCACCAATGCGACCGTCAAACCGGCAAACTGTTCACCCTTGCGTGTCATGGACCTGTTCCTTGATTTGCGGATACCCGCGCCAATTCCTGTCTGGTTATCGCGTCTCGTCGGAAAAAACGAAATGCGAGTCGATCATTTAACGATTCTTCCAGTCGATATTCGCCAGCCGAGCCAGTGCGAGTTGTAGGGCATGCGTCCCATCGCGGCCGTGCCCCTGTGCTTGTAAGGCGACGTACAACTGATGAGATAATGCCAGACCCGGCAGCGCCAGATTCATCCGTTTCGCTTCGGCGAGGGCAATTCCCATATCCTTAATGAAGTGTTCCACGAAAAAGCCGGGATCGAAATTGTTGTTCATGATCCGCGGGCCGAGGTTCAACAACGACCAACTGCCTGCGGCTCCGCTGCCTACCGATTGCAGCACCGTCGGCAGGTCAAGCCCCGCCTTATAGCCGTACAAGAGCGCTTCGCAGACGCCGATCATGTTCGAGGCGATCAGAACCTGGTTGACCATTTTTGTATGCTGTCCGGCTCCGGCAGTGCCCTGATAGACGATCGTTTGGCCCATCGCCTGCCAACAGGGATTGAGAGCCTCGAAGACCTCCTTATCGCCGCCGATCATGATCGACAGCGTGGCGTTCTTCGCCCCGACGTCCCCGCCGGAAACCGGCGCATCGATGCTATGCACACCCTGCCCTTTCGCCTTCTCGGCGATTTCGACGGCGAGCGACGGGTCGCTCGTCGTCATATCGACGAGGATGTTCCCCATTTTCGAACCGGCCAGCGCACCGTCGGGGCCGAGCATCACTTCGCGAACGTCGTGAGGAAAACCGACGATCGAAAAAACGACGTCGGAGTTCTGTGCGACGGCTTTCGGCGTCTCTGCCCAGGCGGCCCCTTGTGAGATCAATCCCTCGGCCTTGGCCTTGGTCCGGCTGTAAATCGTGAGGCCGAAACCGGCTTTCATCAGGTGGCCGGCCATGCTGGAGCCCATCACTCCCGTACCGATCCAGCCGAGCCGCGTTTGACCCGGGGCGATTGTCGGTGTCGTCATGTCAGTACTTACCTCTCGTCACATCGTCGTTGAATCATCAAGCCGCTGAACAACACGTACTCTTCACACTGGCGGGCAAGCCGCCAGTGCCACCCGATACTTTAAGACGTCGATTTTCGACACGGGCAGTATAGCCATTCGAACGGGCGAAGTCACCCGACCGGAAGGTGACGATGAAGCATTATGTCCATCTGCAAACACCTCCTCGCGAATCCAATTCACAAATCCGGTATCGATGCGATCGGTCGATGATCGCCGTATGGAATTTGTTCTGATATAATCCGGTGAGTCGCCCTTCACTTTCATACAGAGCACGTGTTCAAGATTTCATTTGATGCGTTGAGTCGTTATTGCCGCGAGAAAAAACATGCCGGAGCCGATTGCGTATCTCAAGGGGAAGTTCGTTCCGTACTCCGAAGCCAGGGTACCGGTCGCGGATCTCGGGCTCGTACTCGGTACGGCGGTGACGGAGATGATTCGCACGTTTCGGCACCAGCCGTTTCATCTCGATCTACACTTGGGTCGAATGATGCGTTCGCTCCAGGGGATCGGGATCAAGCTCCCCGTCACCGAGGCGGAATTGGTCGGCATCATCGAGCAGTTGGTCGCTCATAATTCCGCGCTCATTCCCACCAAACATGACTTGGGGATCGTGATTTTCGTCACGCCGGGAGAAAACCTGACGTATCACGGCATGGCGCTGGCCGAGTATTGTCGTCAACCGACGTTGGGGGTGCATACCTTTCCGCTGCCGTTCGAAATGTGGGCGGAAAAATTCGCGACCGGTCAGCATCTCATCACTCCCAGCATTCGGCATATACCGGCGGTTTCCGTCGATCCCAAATTGAAGCAGCGAAGCCGACTGCACTGGTATCTCGCCGATCAGCAGGCGCGACTGGGGGATCCCAAAGCCTCGGCCCTGGTCCTCGATCAGCAGGGAAACGTGACCGAGACCAGCACGGCGAATTTCTTTCTCGTGAGCCATGGGACGGTCTATGCACCGCGCCCCGATCATATTCTCGGCGGAGTGAGCCAGTTGATCGTCACGGAACTGCTGGCGCAACTGGCAATCCCTTATCGAACCGCCGATATGCAGACATACGATGTCTTCAATGCCGACGAAGCCTTCACGTCGTCGACTCCGTATTGCCTGTTGCCGGTGACAAAGTTTAACGGACGACCGATCGGCGACGGTGCCGTCGGGCCGATCTATCAGAGATTGATCGATGCCTGGAGCAAGAAAGTCGGCTTTGACATCGTCGAGCAGATGCAGACCGGAGCAAAAGAGCGGTATCCCTGAGCCGGGTGAGGGTGCCTTTGATGTTGTCGTTGATAAAAACAAAAACCGCCCTCACCCTGCCCTCTCCCGCAAGCGGGCGAGGGTGAAAGTCCCACAAATATCGACACAGGTTCTACATCGTGAGTTATACGTTCGAATTTTTTCGCCAATTCCGTCGGCAGTTCCACACGACCGGATCGATCGCTCCCAGCAGCCGCTGGTTGGCGCGATCGCTCGCCGGTCCGTTTATGCGTCGGGAGCAAAATCGCCCGGTTCGGCTGCTGGAGATCGGTCCCGGCACGGGTGCGGTCACGCGGGAACTGGTGTTGCACGTGAAGCCCGACGATACGTTCGATCTTGTCGAATTGAACGATTCGTTTGTCGAGATCCTGAATCGACGCTTTGCTCACGAAAGCGACTTCAAAAATATCGCCGCGCAATCGAAGATTTTTCACGGGATGCTGCAAGACTTCCCGGCCGATAATCCGTATGACTTTATCGTGTCGGGATTGCCGCTTAACAATTTTGATCCCGACCTAGTGCGGCGGATATTCGACAAGTATTTCGAACTGCTGGCGCCGGGGGGCGTGTTATCGTACTTTGAATACATGTACGTCAGACCGATCCGCAAGCGGATCTCGCGTGGAAACGAGCGAGACCGCATTCATCGCCTTGATGCGATCATCGCTCCGCATCTCGACCGGCACTGCATTCGCCGAGAGAGCGTTCTGAGAAACTTCCCCCCGGCATGGGTGCAGCACTTGCAGCCCAAGTCGTGAGGGAATGACGGGGGGCATCTGTTGGAAAAAGACCGGGTGGATAAACCACCCGGCTCATGAAAACTTCTTTCACACTCGCCCGCTTGCGGGAGAGGGCGGGGTGAGGGTGCATTTTGTTTTTCAACAACGACGCCTTTCTCAGTATGTGTCAACTGAGAAAGGCGGGTTGTGGAATCGTGAGCGGGGCAGTCTCACGAGTCGATCGGTGGACCGTCAAAAAACTCTCTCACTCTCAATCAAATATCTCGTCTACTTCGGCGGTTCGTTCCCCTTGGGAGGCTGGGGTTGGCCTTGCTTCTCGGCCCGCTTTTCGATCATCTGACGGAGTTCATCCGCATCGACAGAGCCGTCGCCGTTCGCATCGATTTTGGCGAATCGTTCTTTCATTTTTTCCGGCACTTCATCCTGTGACAGTTTTCCGTCCTGATTGGTATCCAGACGTTTCAGCATGTTTTCCGGATTCGGCTTCCCTTCGGGTCGGCCCGGTTTTCCGGCTCCGTCAGGACGCGGTGTACCGGGTCGGCCTTCGGGGCCTTGCGGACGTTTCTCACCTTGCGGGCCACCCACACCCGGACGTCCGCGACCTTGCGGGCCGGGGCCTCGAAAACCGTCGCGGGGACGATTGAACTGACCGTCGCCGAACATTTCTTCGGGAGGAGGGCCCATCAATTCGTGGGGATCGAGCAGGCCATCTTCGTTCTCATCGAATGTTGCAAACTTCTCGGAGAGGTGAGCCAATTCCTCTTTTGAAATTTGTCCATCGCCGTCGGTATCGAGTTCTTTCATAAAGCGCGGCATCGGCGGGCGACGACGTTCATCTCCCTCGCGGCCAAACCCTTCGCCATCGGGACGGCCCGGACCACGGCCTTCCGGCCCACGACCTTCGGGACCACGACCGCGTTCTCCGCGGGGGCCATCGGGACGCGGGCCACCTTCTTCTGGACGACCTTCCCGTCGGCGATCACCTTCCGGGCGAGGGCCATCTTCAGGTCGCCGGTCTCCTTCGGGACGAGAACCACCCTCAGGACGAGGGCCCCCTTCAGGACGAGGGCCGCGTTCGGGACGGAAATTCTTCGCCAGTTCGATGAACTCCTCTTTGGTCAGCGTGGCATCAGCGTCTTTGCCGCTTTTCTTCAGCAACTGTTCGAGCATCGGTTTCATCCGATCGGGAGCTTCGGAGATCGAGACGCTTCCGTCCTTGTTCTCATCGAGCCGGTTGAACATCTGCTCGGGATTCGGCCGCTCGCCGCGAGGCCCTTTCTCTCGTCCTTCGCCGTCACGCGGCGGAGGCATGGGGCGGAGTTCGTCCTTTTGCACGGCCTTATTGAACTCGTCCTGCGAGAGTTCGCCGTTCTGGTCTTCGTCTCCCAACCGGATCAGCCGCTCGAAAAATCGTTTCTGCTCTTCCGAGATTTCATCGGTGAGGATTTTCCCGTCAGCGTTCTGATCGAGCGTCTTGAACAGTTCTTCCGGCTGAGGGGGTGCCGGGGGACTGGCTTCGTCCTCCGCCCAGTTGGGCAGCGATGCCCCGGCGAATAATCCTAAAGCAACAAATGCTGAGAGACCAAACTTCTTCATGACCTGTTCCTTGCAGTGAGGGTTATTATGCGTTTTCTCTTGGGTACCAGGCGTGGATGTTCGATTTGAACGTTTTCTTGCACGGACGACATGTGATGTATTCTATGGGATTGAACACGGTCGCAGGGGCAAGAGTTTCGCCGAATTCGTCGATTTTTTGTATTTCTGGAAACTATTTCTCAGCGGGAATACTCGATCCGCCAAAGATAGGGTTTTACGGCCCTCGATTTGTACGATAGAATATGATACATAAGCAGCGATTGTTCCGTTAATATCCCCTTGAAAAATGATCGAATGCTGAGTTTCGTGAGCCGGGTGGTTTATCCACCCGGTCTTTTCCCAACGGTTAAGCGCACGCCATCAATAATTGTCAACCAACATATCGTACCGACGGAGTCAGCATGCCAACAAACTCATCAATATGCCAAGGCCCCGTCTCGCGGCGGGAGTTCCTGCAGATTGGTACGTTGGCATTGGGCGGAATCTCCCTGGCGGATGTGCTCGCCGGTCGTGCGGCTGCGGGGACCGGCAATCGCGATACCTCCGTCATCATGCTCTATCAACACGGCGGGGCCTCGCAACTCGAAACGTATGACCTCAAGCCGCAGGCACCGGTCGAATTTCGCAGCATTTACCAGCCGATCGCCACAAACGTGCCGGGGATGGAGATTTGTGAAAAGTTTCCGTTGCAGGCTCAGCTCGCCGACAAGTTTTCGCTCGTTCGCTCGCTGCATCACGACGTGGGGATTCACAGCGACGGCGGCATCGTGGTCCTGACCGGCAAACGTCCGCTCGTGCTCGACCCCACTTCGAGATCGAAAAGCGAGCACCCCGACTTCGGCATGATCGCGGGGAAGTTACGAGGGATCGGCGAGAACGGTGTCCCCAATTACATCTGCGTGCCGCAAGTTCCGTACATGACGACCCCGGGTTACCTGGGAGTCGAATACGCCGGGTATGCGGTCTCCGATCCCGGCAAGGAAGGCTATGCACCCCCTTCGCTCAAGATCTCGGCAGAACGCTCCGCCGATCAAATCGTCGATCGCCGCAAACTGCTCGCGCAATTCGATCGCTTTCAGCGGGAATGGGATCTCCGCCAGAATATGGAACGGGTCGACAAGTTCCGCGAGATGGCCTTCGAAATGATGACCAACCCCGCCACGCGCGAGGCATTCGACATCGCACAAGAGCCGGCCGACCTCCGCGAACGCTACGGCAAAAATACGTGGGGGCAATCGTGTTTGCTGGCTCGCCGACTTGCGGAAGCGGGGACGGCGGTCGTCAATATTTACTTCGACACTCCCAAGTCGGGTCAGGAATTTACGAACTGGGACGACCACATCATGAACGCCGGCCGTCCGGGACATTTCGGAAAGTTCATGGATATCCGCCTCCCCTACATGGATCAGGCGTTGGCGACGCTCATCGAAGACATCCATGCCCGCGGGCTCGACAAGAAAATTCTGGTGGTTGTCGTCGGCGAATTCGGCCGGACCCCCCGCTTGAGCAAAAACGCCGTCGGCGTCGGACGCGATCATTGGCCTCAAGCATATTCCGCGTTGATCTCCGGCGGCGGATTCAAAATGGGACAGGTCATCGGGGCGACGAATTCGAAGAGCGAATATCCCGCGGAGAGACCTTACACGCCGCAGGATTTCCTCGCGACAATTTATCATCATCTGGGGATCGACAATTATCAGGCCTTCGACGATTATTCAGGCCGCCCGATCCCGATTCTGCCGTACGGTAACGTGATTTCGGAATTGATATAACAGTGTTGCAATTAGTTTAGCTTCGCCTTTGGGTGGCACTGGCGGCTTGTCCGCCAGTGTGATTTGTAGTGTGATTTTTATCGGTCGATTGATGAACTGAAGACCG
>JBJXGP010000049.1:0-37352 GCA_046160425.1 Planctomycetaceae bacterium | reverse complement strand
CACCGCGTCCGTTCCCCCCGGCTCGATTGTGACTCGCGACCGGGAAAACTATACTGGGTGGGGTCTGCTTTTGTGTCCTACGGGTGTTCTGCCGGATGTTTACGAAAACCGGTGCTGACTCCAAGCGGTCAGCAGTCCCACCCTGCCGGAAAAACCGCGTCATTCCAGAGAGGTCCTCCGATGAAATCATTCGTGAAAATATTCGGTCTGTTGTGCCTGTGTGGCTGCCTGGCCATTGGTAGTGCCAACGAGAAGCTCAAAACGTTTGACTGGCCGCAGTGGCGGGGGCCGGCTCGCGATGGGGTCTCACTCGAAACCGGCTTATGGCCGAACTGGAAAGACAACACCCCCGAACTCGTTTGGACGGGCAAAGGTCTCGGCAAAGGCTTCGCCAGCGTCTCGATCGCCGATGGAAAGATCTTCACGACCGGCAACCTCGAAACGGCTCAAACGGTCAGCGCCTACAATCAGGAGACCGGCGAGCAACTCTGGTCGGTCCCCGTGACCGACGGCGCACCAAAGCACGGTTACGACGGCTCGCGCTGCACCCCCACGGTCGACAGCGACCGCTTGTATGTCGTGTCGTCCGACGGTCAGATTCAGAGTTTGAGCGTAGCGACCGGTGAGGTCTATTGGAAGAAAAACTTTGAGCAAGAATGGCAAGGCCGCATGATGTCCGGCTGGGGATTTTCAGAATCGCCGCTCGTCGACGGCGACCGCGTGATCTGCACGCCGGGGGGACCGAATGCCATGATTGTCGCCCTCGACAAGATGACCGGCGACACGATCTGGGAATCGGCCGTCCCCCGCGTTGGCGACAAGGGGGGAGACGGAGCCGGTTACGCATCGATCATTATCTCCGAAGGGGCCGGCGTCAAACAGTACGTCACGCTCATCGGTCGCGGCGTCATCGGCGTGCGGGCCGACGATGGCAAATTCCTCTGGGGTTACAATCCCGTTGCCAACGGGACGGCGAATATTCCCACACCGATTGCCAGCGGCGATTACGTCTTCGCATCGAGCGGTTACGGCACCGGTGCGGGACTCGTGAAACTCTCCGCTGAAGGGGACGGCGTGAAAGCCGAAGAAGTCTATTTCCTCGCGGGGAATGATCTCCAGA
Source organism: Planctomycetaceae bacterium (assembly GCA_046160425.1). Lineage (GTDB taxonomy): Bacteria > Planctomycetota > Planctomycetia > Planctomycetales > Planctomycetaceae > JAQCEJ01. Next base: position 36,232 of record JBJXGP010000049.1, on the reverse strand, counting down.
ATCATCACGGCGGCATGTTGATGATCGGCGAGTATCTCTACTTCGGACACGGGCACAACAACGGCTTGCCGGTCTGCGTCGATTTGAAGAGCGGCAAGAAAGTCTGGGGAGGCGACATCCGCGGGGCAGGTTCGGGGTCAGCGGCAGTGACCGCAGCCGACGGGAAAGTGGTTTTCCGTTATCAGAGCGGCGAAGTCGCTTTGGTGAAAGCGTCGCCGGAAGGTTACGATCTGCTGGGGACATTCACTCCCGAAGTCGCGCAATCGCCATGCTGGGCGGGCCCGGTCGTCAGCGGCGGGAAATTGTATCTCCGCGATCAGGACGTGCTGATGTGTTACCGCATCGCACCGTGACGAGCCGCGACAGTCATGGAGCGGTTCTTCACCATCAGACTCAAAGTTGCGGTTTATGGCATCAAGAAAAGATAGGGCCGCAAAAAACGCGAAAGGACACAAAAAAAGAAGGGAACGCAGCGAGTTCATCTCTTCCCAATTTTGCGCATTTTTGTGTTTTTCGCGGCAAATGGTTTGACTTTTTTCGGTGAGGGATCGTTGCTGTTGTGTCACCCCCTGCCCGTGAATTCGGATTTTTTTCTATGATCGAGTCCAAGCAATGGATCTGCTCCGCAAAGCCGGTTGGTTGAATCTGCTGCTCGTGTTCCTTCCCGTAGCGGTCGTGCTCGATGCGCAGGAAGGGGCACCGTTATGGATTTTCATTCTCTCGGCGGTCGCCATCATTCCGCTGGCCGGGTTGATGGGGAAGGGAACCGAGATTCTCGCCGAGAAAATGGGGCCGGGCATCGGCGGGTTGCTCAACGCCTCATTTGGCAATGCGGCGGAGATGATCATCGCCTTGTTCGCGCTGCGGGAAGGCTTGATTGACGTCGTTAAGGCCTCGATTACCGGCAGCATCCTCGGAAACGTGCTGCTCGTGATGGGTGCGAGTTTTCTCGCCGGCGGTCTCAAATTCGAGCGGCAGAAATTCAACCCCGTCGCCGCGGGGATGGCCGCGACATTGCTCGCATTGGCGGCGATCGGGCTGATGGTCCCCGCAATTTTTCATGCCCACCTGCTCGTGCATCATCAAGACAATATCGCCGTCGAACAGGAGTTAAGCCTGGAGATCAGCATCGTGCTGTTCGCAACGTACATCCTGATGCTGCTGTTCAGCTTGAAGACGCACAAACATTTATATTCCGCGGCCGAAGAGCCGGGGGAAAAGGAACCGGTGCAGTACTCCGACGTCCAGCAGGATCACTGGTCGCCGCGAACGGCGCTCATCGTGTTGCTTTCGGCGACGTGCGGGGTCGCCTGGATGAGCGAACTTCTCGTCGGCGCAATCGAGCAGGCGAGCGAGCAGATGGGTTGGAACTCCATGTTCGTTGGAGTAGTAGTCGTGGCGATCGTCGGCAACGCCGCCGAACATTCGACCGCCATCCTGGTGGCGATGAAGAATCATATGGAACTCAGTTTTCAGATCGCCATCGGATCGGGATTGCAGATCGCGCTGTTCGTGGCTCCGGTCCTGATTTTTGTCAGCCACTTGCCGGGCTTCACGCCGCTCGATCTGCGGTTCAGCATGCTGGAGGTCATGGCGGTCGGGGCTTCGGTTCTGGTCGTGGGCCTGGTCGCTTTCGACGGCGAATCGAACTGGATGGAAGGCCTGCTGCTCATCGCCGTGTACATCATTCTGGCGATGGCGTTTTATCACCTCCCCCTGGAAGAGCACACGCGCGCAACCGCATCAGGTTATATAGAGCCCGCATGGTTGGGCCTTTCGTGACTACGGGTCAAACGGCTGGAAGTCGAAGCAAGGTATTATGTCCACTCATTTTGTGACATCGCGACGCGTCGAATTCTGTGAGACCGATCTCGCGGGGATCGTCCATTTCGCGAACTATTATCGCTACATGGAGCAGGCGGAGCACGAATTCTTCCGCTCGCTGGGGTTGTCGATCGCGCAGAACTTTCCCGACGGAACCGTCGTCGGCTGGCCCCGCGTGTCGTCGCAATGTTCGTTTCACACCCCCGCCCGTTACGAAGATGTTCTGGAAATCCGCGTGCGAATTTTGCGTCTTGGCGTCAAATCGCTGACGATCGATTTCGAGTTCTGGAGAGCATCGACTCACATAGCGACTGGTCGCCTCAAAACCGTTTGTTGCCGCTTCGCTCACGGCCAGCCGATGACCTCGATCGAGATACCTGCCGAGTACATCGAGAAATTCCGCCGGGCCGCCCCGGACCTATTCGAAGACCCCGACGTTCTTTCAGCCAACGACTCCGCCGAATGACCATCATGAACTCACCGAACAGCGATCTTTTCATTGCGGGACTGACGAAAGCCTACTCCGGCGCGGAAGGCCCGGTCCCGGTCTTGAAAGGGATCGACCTCTCGATCAATCGCGGCGAATCGCTGGCAATCACCGGCCCCTCCGGCAGCGGAAAGAGTACGCTCCTGCAAATCCTGGGAACGCTCGACCGCCCCTCGGAAGGAACATTCACGCTGCTCGGCGAGTCGCCGTTCAGTCTCAACGACGTTGCACTGGCGCGGTTTCGCAATCGCCAAATCGGCTTCATTTTTCAGGATCATCATTTGTTGCCGCAATGCACGGTCGTCGAAAACGTGCTGATCCCCGCGCTCGCCGGTCCGGGGACCGATCAGCCAACCGAAGCCCGCGCGAAGCAACTGCTCGACCGCGTCGGCTTGTCGCATCGCTTGATGCATCGGCCGGCTCAGCTTTCGGGTGGAGAACGCCAGCGCGTTGCCGTCTGCCGCGCCTTGATCAATCAGCCGGTCCTCGTGCTCGCCGACGAACCGACGGGGAATCTCGATCGCGTCCACGCACAAACCGTCGGCAAGCTGTTGCTGGAGTTGTGCCGCGAGAACAACTCCATTTTGATGTGCGTGACGCACAGCGCCGAACTCGCCGAACAATTCCCCCGCCGCAGCGAACTGCGCGACGGCAAGCTGGTCGATTTGTGATATTGCAACTCGTTCCCAAGCTCCGCTTGGGAACGCAAGTCTTCGAGAGCTTCTGCTTCGCCCTGGGTCAATCAACGTTCCATCACACTGGCGGACAAGCCGCCAGTGCCACCCGAACTGCCTGTGGCAACCGAACGGAAGTTGTAGTGGGTTGAGAAAGAAAGAAAAATCAACGCAACGGATCACCTGACATGACGCGGTTGAGTTACCTGCTGAACAGTTTACGGTTTTACTGGCGCACGCACTTGGCGCTCTGTCTCGGCGTCGTCGTCGGGACGGCGGTTCTCACCGGTGCGCTGCTCGTCGGTGATTCCGTCCGCTATAGCCTGCAAAAGCTGACGCTCGACCGTCTGGGCCGCGTCGATCACGCGCTCATCAGCCAGCGGTTCTTCAAGGAAAACCTCGCCGATCAACTGTTGCAGGTTCCGGAAGTCTCCGTGAGATTTTCGGCGATCGCTCCCGTTCTCTCGATGCAGGGGGGACTCGAAACCGGCGAGCCGAATCAGCGTCGACGCGTCGGCCAGGTTTCGGTCTGGGGAGTCGATGAGCGGTTCTGGAAATTCTTTGATACGAAGGCCGCCGTCCCTGCCGCGAATGAAAACGAAATTGTCATCAACCGCCGCGTCGCCGAACAACTGGGGATCGATTTCGACTCCAACGCCGCGACTGTCACTGAAAGCAACCAGCAGAAAATCACGTTGTGGGTCGAGTTGCCGAGCGCCATCCCGCGCGAGAGCCTGCTCGGCGAACGCGAATCGGTCTCGCGCGAAGTGCAACTGACGATCAAGGCGGTGCTCGATGACGAAGAGGGACTCTCCCGCTTCGGCCGCGATCCCTCGCAGCAATTGCCGCTCAATGCGTTCGTCTCGCTCAAGACGTTGCAGACTCAACTCGATCTGTCGGAAGTCCGTCGCTCCCGCCGCGACCCGCGTGGCCGTCCCGCGCGGGTCAACAGCTTGTACGTCTCGGCCCGCGCATCGAACGATGCCGTCGGTCCTGAATCCCTCGCCGCGGCGGAACTCCTGACGAAATCGCTCTCGCAGGCATTGACGCTCGAAGATCTCGGCTTGCAGTTGCGAGCGATCGAAGAGAAAGGTTACGTCACCCTTGAAAGCGAGCAGATGATCCTCGACGAAGTCGTCACCGAAGCGGCTGGTAAGGTTGCCTTCCAGCAGATAATTTTAGGGCGAAATTACGTGGAATCGAGGGTGCTGGTCTATCTAGCCAATGAAATTAGCAGCGTGAAACAACCGGAACGCTTTTCGATGTACTCGGTCGTTGCCGGGGTAGATTTCTGGTTCGATCGACCGCCATTCGGCCCATTCGAATTCGACGGCGAGGCTCCGAATCTGATGCTCGGCTCGCGCGAGATCATCCTCAATCGCTGGCTCGCCGATGACCTGCAAGTGAAGGTCGGCGACGAAGTGCGCATGAAGTATCACACCGTCGGGTCGCACGGCGAACTCCCCGAAAAAGAATTGACGTTCAAAGTCGCGGGGATCGCGAAACTCGACGGCACGGTCGTCGACGATCGCGGTTTGACCCCCGACATCCGCGGGATCACCGACGCCGACGAGATCGCCGATTGGAAGCAACCGTTCCCCATGAACTTCGACCGCATCACCGAGCGCGACGATGCCTATTGGGAGAAGTACAAGGCGACTCCGAAATCCTTCGTCTCGCTCGCCACGGCTCAAGAATTGTGGAGCAGCCGATTCGGAAATTTGACTTCGTATCGCTACGCCCCCGCCCCCGGCGAATCGCTCGATGAACTCACCCAACATGTCGGCACCGAACTGCTCAAGTCGCTCAAGCCCGAACGAATGAATCTCGTCTTCCAGCCGCTCAAAGCGCTGGGCCTGCAAGCCGCCGCGGGAACGACCGACTTCAGCGGCCTGTTCATCGGGTTCAGCTTCTTCCTGATTCTCTCGGCGATGCTGCTGCTCGGACTATTGTTCCGTCTCGGTATCGACAGCCGGGGACGCGAAGTCGGCCTGTTGCTCGCCGTCGGTTTTACTCCGCGACGCGTGCGCAATCTGCTGCTGTGCGAGGGATTGATCGTGATGGTTGTCGGCATCCTTTTAGGAACGGCCGCCGCCGTCGGGTATGCACAGATCATGATCTACGGCCTCAAGACGTGGTGGATCGGCGCGATCGGCACGCGGTTTTTGCATCTCCATGTTCAACCGAACTCGTTGATGATCGGCGGAGCGATCTCCGCTATCGTCGCCTGCGTGACGATGCTGTGGGCGCTCCGCGAACTCAAGGCTCTCTCCGCCCGCGAACTGCTGGGAGGAAGCGTGCGCACGTTTCAATCTGATAAACATCGCGACGTCGCGTATCGCCGACATCGGTGCTGGTCGCGTTATCTCGGCGGCTTCTGCATAGCCTTAACCGTCGCCGCCGTGCTGGGAATTATCCCCGACCGCGAAGCGTTTTCGGGATTCTCGCTCAAGACCGTGACGTTCTTTCTCGTCGGGACCGGCTTGCTGGCGACGAGTCTGATCGGACTCTCGGCGTGGATGGAATCGGAGTCCGGCATCGCCGTCCGAGGCAAAGGCTTGATGGGAGTTCTTCGACTTTCGCTGCGGAATGCTTCGCGCCATCGTCAGCGCAGCATCATGACCGTCGGCCTGATCGCCGCCACGACGTTCGTCATCACCGCCGTCGCCGCGGGGAAGCGCAATCCCGCCGTCGAACGCCCCGAGTTTCATTCGGGGAACGGTGGGTACACGCTCGTCGCACAATCGACGTCGCCGTTGTTGTTCGATCTCAACACCGTCGAGGGCCGCAAGAAAATGCGGCTCGATGTCCCGGCGGATTCACCCGAAGCGAAACTGCTGGCGTCGATGAAAGTGATGCCGTTCCGCCTGCTCCCCGGTGAAGATGCCAGTTGCCTCAACATGTATCAGACGCGCCGGCCGACGCTGCTCGGCGTCTCACCGGCGATGATCGAGCGCGGTGGCTTCAAGTTTGCCGACACGCCGGGGGAGAATCCGTGGTTGCTGTTGAATGCCGATGATGGAGACAAAAGCATTCCCGTCCTCGGCGACATGAACACGCTGCTCTACAGTTTGCACAAAGGGATCGGCAAGTCGCTCGAAATCCCCGACGAACAACAGAACAAGCACAACCTGAAAATCGCCGGCATGTTCGACGGCAGCGTCTTTCAGGGAATGCTGCTGCTGTCGGAAGAAAACTTCCGCAGGCTCTTTCCCGGTCAGAGCGGTTATCAATATTTTCTGATCGAAATCCCCGTCGATCAGTCGCAGGCTCTCAGCGACCTGCTCGAAAGCCGGCTCGTCGATTTCGGCTTCGACGTCGAGCGCGTCAGCGACCGATTGAGCAACTTCCTTGCGGTTCAGAATACGTATCTCTCGACGTTTCAGACGCTGGGCGGACTCGGCCTATTGTTGGGGACATTCGGCCTGGGGACGGTGATGCTGCGAAATATCATCGATCGCCGGGGTGAACTCGCACTCCTCCGCAGCGTCGGCATGACGCCGCGTTCGCTCGCCGGTCTGGTGCTCGGCGAGAATGCATTCCTGCTCGGCTGGGGCTTAATCGCGGGAACGCTCTCGGCGTTCTGTGCGATGCTGCCGCATTTATTGAGTACCGGGGCGGATGTCCCCTGGACTAACGCCGGAGTCTTGCTCGCCACAGTCTTCGTCGCAGGGATGCTCTCCGCCTGGGGAGCGATCCGCGAAGCGGTGAAAGCCCCGATCATTCAGGCGTTACGCGCGGAGTGAGTTCGCGTTCGCAACGGGGTAGCACCGGTTGCTCGCAACCGGTGTCGCGCAGCGACAAGAGGCATGGCTCAGTATCCAAGGGCACGCCAAGGTTTAGCCACCCACCTGTGTTTTTCCGATGATCGACTATTTCACTGCTGGGCAAGCCAGCAGTGCCACCCATTTTTCAAAGGGCCATCAATGTCCGCTCGTGATCGCCTGCAATTCGGCTTGCGGTTCGAATTCGAGTTGGGCCTGCTTGATGTCGATGTTCGGACCCAGTTCGTAAACGTTTCTATAGCCGTAGTCGTACAGCGAGACGAAGGTCGAAAGGTTCAACGAAGCCGTGACAATCTTCGGAGGGAACGGATCCTTCGCCCCCTTAAAGTTGTTGTTGCAGTAGATCAAGATCAGCGTGTTCTTGTCGGGAATCGTCTGTTCCAGACTGTCGATGGCGATGTCGGGGAAGCTGAGATTGATCGCCCCTCGAATATGCAGCTTCTTGAACAATTTTTCGCTGCGAGCATCCAGAATGACGCTCCCCGGCAGTTGGCTCATGAGAATGAATTGCTCTTCGGTGATCCGGTGCGTCTTGCGATGCTCCGCCGCCGATTGAGCCGTCTTGAGAAAGCCCGGCATGTCGATCTCAGGATTATCGATCTCCGGCCCGGCTTTATCCGCCGCCTGCACGGCAAAATCGGGAGACGTTCGCTCGGCGAGGCCGAATCCGATAAACGCAACAACAACCACTGCGACCAACACGAGCAGATATTTCATCATTCGCTCCTGCAAAAGTGGGGACAGAAAATCGCTTCAAGATAGGACGCCGGGCGGGTTCGTTGAGTTCCAGGAATTTCCTGATTTTTGTATCGGGATCAAACTCCAGGTTTCGCCTTCACCCGACCCCGGCGGGGGTCGCAGCCATTAGCCGGTGGTTGAGCGAAGCGACACCACCGGTATTCAAGTGACGAAAGAATTTCGACCCCGGCGGGGTCGCAGCGATCACACATTCGACGATCTTCGACCCTTTCAGGGTCAAAAATCGCTTTCGCCGGACAGCATCCCCGGGTGCGCGAAACGCGACCCGGGGCTAATCGCTGAAACCCCTGCGTGGTTTGGAAAATTTTCTCAGGGCGATGTTCGCTATGCGATTCCGATAGCAGGCCGTTGGAAAAGACCGGGTGGATAAACCACCCGGCTCATGATTCTCAGCAATTGATCCATTTTCAACGGGCTGTAACCACTCCCGCTCAATCTCTCGCCGATTGCCGGGTGATCGGGTCAAACGACATGCAGCCGCAGCACCAGCAATCGAGAAATTCGATGTGCGGGATCTGCTCGTGGAATTTGCGCACATATTCGTAGGTGACGCCGGTTTGGTAAAACCCGACCTGTTCGAGATTTGCCAATCCCACGAGATGTCGCAGGCCGCGGTCGGTAATCGGGGAATTTTGGATCGCCAGCATCTTGAGGCTCGACATCTTGCGGATCGACCGCAGGCCGTCGTTATCGATTTTGCTTTGGACGATGATCAGCTTTTCGAGCGACGGCAGCCGGGTCATCTTTTGAATGAAATCATTGTGGACCGTGAACTCTTCGTCTTCGAGATAAAGACGAACTTCCCGGATCGCTCCGGCTTTGTTCTTGACGATCTGAACCGGATGCGACTGCGATATCGGCACAAATTTTTCGATTTTCAAGATTATTTCCCCGGCATTGTTCCTTATGATCTGGACCGGATGCGACTGCCTGACCGGATGCGGTCGGACCCCGTTATGCGCCCGCTGCATTCGTTCTAGCATATCCACCACTTGCGGATCATCCCGAAGCTCTCGCGGCGGCTGAAAGATCAACGCCCCGGTGAACACCACGGCGACAATCGCAATCAGAACCGCGAACGACTGATGTCTGGAGTTTGCTGTGCGGATAATGCTCCCCCTTTTCGTCTCGTTCCCATGCCTGCCCTGCTGTCTTAATGTAAGACAGACGATGCAGGCGTGCCACCTGAAATTATTCGTTCTCCTCAAATTTCACCTTCTCCGCACCGATCAACGTCACGAGATCGGGGAGATCGTATAACTCCAGCGCACCGTGGACGGTGCTTGCGAGCTGGCCTTCCGCAGCGGGTTGGCCTGCGATTGCCGTCCAGTCGTGCGGGGTCCCCCGCAATGTGACCGAGGCGAATAACCCCGGATGCAATGCCGCCGCGTGTAGTGCTGCGATTCCCGATTGGCCGACGCCGATCAAGTGTACGTCTCGCGGCTTCTCCGTCTTGTAATACGCGACAAAGTTCCCGGCGACGATCGCATCCTCGGCGTAAATGCCGACCAGCGACTTGCCGAGCAGGTATGCCATGTAGAATGTCTTCCAGTCGCCGTGCAGTTTGTCGGGTTCACCTTCGGCGGTTTCACCTTGGCCGCGCAGATCGATAGCGACGACGACGTATCCATCCTTGACGAGTTTTTCGATCTCGCCGCCGATTGCTCCATCGGCGAGTTTTCCGCCGTCGTGCAGATAGAGATACGCGTCGGCGTTCGGTTTGGGGGGATGGAACGTGAGCGCGGGGATCACGCCCCCCTCGGTCTTCATCACCAGTTTGTCGATGTGATAACCGTCGCGCTGCACGCGCCCGACGTCGGTCCATTCGGGAGTGCCGAGCTGATCGTTCTCGCGGACGCCGAGCTTCGCCCGAATGCGGTTTGCGAGTTCCGCGTGCGGCGTCCCTTCCCACAATTTCTGTCGCAGCGTCGCGAGTTCCGTTGCGTACTCGGCATTCAAGTCGGCGACCGAGCGTTCATTGGGGAGCATCAACACCTGCCCCGCATCGGTGCAGAGCAAATCATTCTCGGCGAGCGTCGGCAGTTCGATCGGTTCGACCCCTTCATCGGTATCGAGCAGCCAGCGCTTCAGCCATTGCGTGATGGCGGCGAGATTTTCAGGCTGCACGCCGTGCTTTCCTTCGACTTCGACGAGGTCGACCTGTTCGGGATAACCGAGCTTCGCATAGATGCGCTTGGCCTGGCGGTAGTTGTCCCACGAGCCTTGAATATCGAAGAAATCCTGCGTCGTCGAGCTGATGATCGTCGGACGCGGCGCACGCAGCACCACGTAATCGGGCTGATCGAGTCCGAACGCGACCTGACCGAAGATGTTCTGCTCGGAGTCTTGCGGGCCGATCGTTTCGATCAAGCGGCGGAACGTCGTGAGATAGCACGCCGGCGCCGCACAGAGCACGCGGTCATCGAGTGCCATCACGTAACTGGTGAGCGTGCCGCCGCCGGAGCAGCCGGTCATGCCGATGCGGCTGGCGTCGATCTCCGGCCGCGTGGCGAGATAATCGATCGTGCGGATAGCATCCCAGATGCGGTAACTCGCCGTGTTGCGGCCGACGAGGATCGAACCGGTCCCGATAAAAAAGTGTTCGGTCGTCGTGCCGGGATATTTCGGTTTCCCGTCGGCATCGAGAATCTGCGAACGCTCCCCCTGTCCGATCGGGTCGTAACAGATCGCCGCCATCCCGTGTCTGGCGAGCATGATGCCGAACCGCTGATTGTAGTCGGCGGTCTTGCCGGTGCGGCTATGCCCGCTCGAAACGAGCACGCCGGGAAACGGCCCCTCGCCGTCGGGGATGTACAGATTCGCCGTCACATGATGGCCGGGCCGGCTTTCGTAGATCACCTTTTCGATGCGAAAGCCATCGGCGTCGATCGTGCCGACCGTTTGCGGATTGAGCGAAGTCCATTCGGGGAAGCCCCCCAACTGGCGGATGAAGAATTCCTTGAGTTCCCGTTGATAGGCGAGAATCTGTTCGGGCGTTTGCAGTTGCTCGAACTTCTCGCCCCGCCGATCGAACGCCGCGTATGCATCCTGCTGCAACTGCCGATAGTAGATATTCTGCTGCCGCTCATCGGCGGGAATGCAGTTCAAATCCTCGGCGGGGGGAGCAGATAATACACAGACCAAAACGGCGATACCCAACGACATCGGAGTTCTCCCGGTACGAGTTCGAGATGGAATCACTCGATTATGTCATGGGAGAGGTTCGTCGTCGAGGGAATGGAGATGTCATCGTCGCGCGTAATCTCCTCATCCTCGTTCCCAAGCTCCGCTTGGGAACGCACGTCTTCGGGAGCTTCTGCTTCGTGGCAGTCCCCATGCCTGCCCTGCTGCGCGATGCAGGCATGCCACCCGAATTGACGGTGGCTATTCGTCGTTACTGAATCATGATTGTTCCAGCGCCGCGATATACGGCAGATGGCGGTATTGGTCGTCGTAATCCAAACCGTAGCCGACGACGAATTCGTTGGGGATGTGGAAACAGCAATAATCGGGACGGTAGGCGACGGTTGTCCGTTCGGTTTTCCAGAGCAGGACCGCCGAACGGAGCGATCGGGGACTTTTCGCTTGCAGCAACTCGACGATCGCCGAGAGCGTTTTTCCCGTATCGAAAATATCGTCGATCAGCAGCACGTCGCGATCGGCGATGTCGGGGAGCAGCAGCGTGTGCAGCGAAAGCTCGCCGGGGGTCGTGGCGGCTCCGCGATAACTCGAAGCCTGTAGCAAGCCCACGCGCACGGGGAGATCGAGCTTGCGAATCAGGTCGGCAAGAAAGACAATGCTCCCCGTCAGCACCCCCAGCACCGTCAACGACCGCCCGGCGTAATCCCGTTCGATCAGCCGGGCCAGCTCGGTGACTCCGGCATCGATTTGTTCGACGGTTAAGAGGGTCCGCATGATTTCCGTGTTCGCATGGAGGTTGAGGATGTCGCAATGAATGACTGAGGAAAGACGGGTCTCACACGAAGGCACAAAGGCACAAAGAAGAGCATGGCAGGTCAGGAATTTGTTCTTTATCCTTCGTGGCTTTGTGCCTCGTGTGAGAATATTCTTAAAAGTTATCTATCATCAATACGAAAGCATCATAAAGACAAATCGCGGCATTGGAAACGATGCCGATCTTTTCAGGGAAGTTGATCGATACCATGACTAAAGGCTGGAGTCAGATCGAATTCGCGGGACATGCGGCGGAGGTGTTCGAGCCGAGCCGCGTTGCCGACGAGCGGTTCGCGGTCCTCTACTTGCACGAATACGGCGGGAACCGCCTGCTGAAGGATGAGCAAGTGACCGCCGCGCTCGACAAGCGGGGGGTTCGCGTGCTCGCGCCGGCAGGAGGAGTTTGCGGCTGGCTCGATCGTCCGTTTGCGGAATTCGATCCCCTGCGCTCGCCGCTCGATTTTCTGGAGGAAGCGATCCCTGCGGAAATGTTGTCTCGCTGGAACGTCGCCCCGCCCGGCATCGGTTTATGCGGCTTCGAAATCGGCGGACAGGGAGTGCTGCAACTTGCCTATCGGAAACCACGGCAGTACCCGGTCGTGGCGGCGATCAGCCCTGCGGTCGATTTTCATGCGTGGTACGGGCACGGCTTATCGATCGACCGGATGTACGAGAGCAAGGAAGACGCCCGGCAATCGACGGTAATACTGAAGCTGCATCCGCTCAACTGGCCCGCGCATCAGTGGCTGATGTGCGACCCCGCCGACTTGTCGGTCATCGAAGGGGTCGAACGACTGATCAGCAAACTGAACTCCAGCGGGATATTGAACGACTCCGATATCATCACCGGCAGCGGCGGCGACCGCGTGCAATATTTACGGACCAATATCGACCGCGTGCTGGAATACATCCTTCACGGATTGGAATTCGAATCCCGCCGGCTGGTGTGAGTTTCGCCGTTCTTGGTTAGCCGCGACGCGCAGGGTTTCCGGAGCGGAGCGCGTTGCACGCCGATTGAAAACGTTAATCCACATACACAAACTCATTCAAATTCATCAGCAGTTTGCAGAAGGCGGCGAGCGCCGGGATATTGGCGGAGGCATCAAGACTTGCGGATTGCGATAACGCCGTTTGACGGTCCATGAATCCCCGGGCCTGGTTCAGTTCGTTATCCGTCGGCTGGCGGCCGAGGGTGATGTGGACGGCTCGCTTGATCTGTGTATCGCGATCGTCGCCGCATTCGTTGATGAGCCGCACAGCAAATTCGCCGGCGTGCTGTTCGAGGAATTCACTGTTGAGCAGCATGAGGGCCTGCGGGGCGATCGTTGTGACCGAGCGATTGGGGCCGGGATTGTCCGAGATCGGGGCATCGAACGCCTCCATCAGCGGGACGCCGAGCGTCCGCTTGACGAAGATATAAATGCTGCGGCGGGAGCGCTGAAATTCATCGGACTTGTCCCAACCGTTTCCCGGCCGCGATTGCGTCGAGAGAACTTCGGGAGGAAGCAACGGGAAAATCCCGCGTCCGGTCATTTGCGGGTTCAAACTTCCGCTGACCGCCAGCACGCTGTCGCGAATCACCTCGGCTTCGAGTCGTCGCAGATTCTGCCGCCAGAGAAGATGATTGGCGGGATCGACGGCGACCGCCGCATCCTGAGCGATGCGCGATGACTGCCGATACGTGCTCGATGTGAGAATCAGACGGTGGATATGCTTGAGCGACCAGCCGTTCTCTTGAAGTTCGCAGGCGAGCCAGTCGAGAAGTTCGGGGTGGGAGGGTGGTTCTCCCGTGCGCCCGAAGTCGCTGGGGGTGGGGACGAGTCCCCGGCCGAAGTGATGCTGCCAGAGCCGGTTGACGATGACGCGCGCCGTCAGCGGATGCCGCGGGCTGACGAGCCATTCGGCTAAGGCCCGGCGTCGACCCGACGTCGGGATCACCTCCAGAACCTGTAACGCTTGTTTTCGCTCGTCGTCCCCTTGCGGGAGGCTGACGAAGTTCGAATTCCAGTCGGAGCGGGACAACACCTGCAAAAAGCCGGTCTCGACCGTCTTGCCGGGGGTCTGCGGATTGCCGCGGATCAGGACCGCCAGCGGATCGGTCGCGGGCGGATTTTCGCGGATCGAGAGCACATGCGGAAAGGGAGGATTCTGCAAGGTTCCTTTCAAGTGATTGATCTGCTCCTCGAGCGATTTGCGTTCTTCTTCGGAGGCCTTCTTTTTTTCTTCGTCTTCCTGGTTCAGCGCATTGAGTTTTTCTTCGAGCGGTTTGAGCTGTGGGAGCATTTTGCTTCGTCGAGTGCGCCATTGCTCGGCCACGGGCAGTGTGACGAGTGGTGTGAAAATGCCACTCTTGTTTATGCCGTAATGCGTCCCATTGATTTCGCTGCCATACAGCGAGATGTTCTGAAAAAACGAGAGCAGCTTGTAATAGTCTTCGTGCGGGATCGGGTCGAACTTATGATCGTGACACCGCGCACACGCAACGGTCAAACCCATGAACGTGGCGGAGGTCGTGTGCAGAATGTCATCGAGTTCGTCGAAGCGGGCCTGCACGCGGTCATCGGGTTCGTCGTCCCAGACTCCGAGTCGATAAAACCCCGTCGCCGTCAGCGAATCGTCGGTGATCTGATCGAGTTCATCACCCGCAAGCTGTTCGATGACGAACTGGTCATACGGTTTATCTTCGTTGAGGGCGCGGATCACATAATCGCGATAGCGCCACGCCTGCGGCTTTTCGTCGTCCCGTTCATAGCCGTTCGTTTGCGCATAGCGGACAAGATCGAGCCAATGCCGTCCCCAGCGCTCGCCGAACTGAGGCCGCGCGAGCAAGTCGTCGACCAGCCGTTCGTATGCCGCCGGTGCAGCGGTCTCTCGCAGAAACTCATCGAGTTCTTCCAACGTCGGCGGGAGTCCGATCAGATCAAAATACAAGCGGCGCGCCAGTTCTCGCGGGGATGCGGGGGGACTCGGTATCAGTCCCTGCTCTTCGATCTTTTGCAGGATGAAGCGATCGAGCGGGTTCGACGGCCAGTCGCTCTGCCTGACCGCGGGGACCGGCGGGCGACGCGGAGGTTGAAACGACCAGAACGCGCGATCGTCTTCGGTGATCGGCAGATCTCCCTTGCGGGGAACCAGCGGCGACTTCTCGTCACCGACGGAGTTTGTCCACGGTAGTCCCATCGCGACCCATTGCGTCAAGAGATCGATTTCCTCTGGCTTGAGTTTGCCGCTGGGAGGCATCTGGATTGCCCCTTCGTAACCGACGGCTTGAATGAGTAGACTTTCTGCCGGTTGACCGGGGACGGCCGCAGGTCCGCTGTCTCCCCCTGCGAGCAGTGCCGCGAGCGAATCGAGGCGGAGGTGTCCTTGCTGCTTGTCTTTGCCGTGACACTTCTGACAGCGGTTGACGAGCAACGGGCGGATATCGCGTTCGAAGAATTGAAGTTGTTCGGCAGTCGGTTTCGCGGCGGATTCCTGAGCGACGCCTGGTGATGTTCCAACAAAAGTGATGATCACAACGGATAGCGCAACAGTGAAAGCTGTCTTTAACGCCGGAGGCGTGACAGAGGGATTATACAAGGCTTGCATGTTGTCGTTAATTCCTTCATCACGGTTGTCGAGATTGTCGACGATCAACATTCATCCAAAATCTGTCGCCCCTCCGGGGCTTGCAAATTCCAATGCAACGTTTTCCTGGGGCTCACGCCCCAGGCTATTGACTGCCGCCTCTTCGAGGCTGAAGAAAATCAATTCTCTATCTTAAACGTTCTTTTATACCGTCAAAACCGTCAAAGGTCACGAGAAATAGTTTCTTCGAGAAAAGCGCGAAACGGTCCGGCAACTTTGCGAACTCGCGGATGTCGGACTACAATGGTTGGTCCGCGACAGTTGGGACGCAAGACAGATTTCCAGGTCGGTTCCATCTGTGTTCGAATTGAACCTGCGTTCGAATTGAAATTGAATTTGTGAGTAACGCCTATGTCCCCCCACGACTCGAACCTTCAAAGCGATTTTCGCGAGAACTCCGAAGTGAAGGAAGATCCGATTCTCGTCAGCTCGCGGCGTGAAGCGGTGATCGTGCTCGTGGTCTTTCTCATTGCACTGTTCTGGTCGGTTATGACCAGTTATACGCTCGGCTACAATATCAAGGCCGAAGAACTGACCTACGTTTTAGGTTTTCCCCATTGGGTCTTCTGGGGGATCATCGTGCCGTGGGGAACGATGATCGTATTCTCGCTGCTGTTTGGCGCTTTCCTGGTCCGTGACGAAGATCTGGGACCGGAACTCGAAGAGCAAAGTGATTTCTAATTCTGACATTGTCATATTGAGTTTGGCCGTTCAGACAGGGAATTTGTACATATGAATCCACAACTGGGATTCGGCGCACTGCTGGCCTTGATGGTCTTCGTGTTCGCCTCGATCTGGATCGGCATCCTGGCGAATCGGGCCGTCAGTAAAGGCTCGTTCCTCCAGGGCTTTTTCCTGGGGAATCGCGGACTCGGCGCCTGGACGCTGGCCTTGACGGCGACGGTCCAGAGCGGCGGCACGTTCATGGGTTTCCCATCGCTGGTCTACAGTCACGGCTGGGTGGTCGCCTTGTGGATCTGCGGGTACATGGTCGTGCCGATCACGGGGTTCGGCGTGATTGCCAAGCGAATGGCCCAAATCTCGCGCAAGACCGGTGCGATCACCGTCCCCGATTTGTTTCGGGCGCGCTTCAACAGCCCGAAACTCGGCTTGACGGCTTCGCTGCTCATTCTCTTTTACATGTCGTTCATGATGGTCGCCCAGTTCAAGGCGGGAGCCATCGTGATGAAGCTCGCGTGGCCTGGCTCGGGCATGCTCTCGCTCTCCGAAGATTTTACATCCTTCAAGGTGACTGGCGAGAGCGTGAATGAGATCGCCGAAAAATATTCTTCGAAGCATCCCGGCGTCGCCTCGTTAATGCAGCCGCTGTCGGGAAAGGATTTTCCCGATGAAGCCGCGCTCACCAAGGCGATCAATGAGTCTCTCTCCCCGATCTCCGAAGAAATCGAACGGAATAAGATCAAGGCGGACTTGATATCGGCAACGTCGCCGCTCGATTGGCCGTTTCTGTTCGGTCTGGCGATTTTTACATTGACCGTCGTCGGGTACACGATGCTCGGCGGATTCCTGGCCGCCGTCTGGACTGATCTGTTCCAGAGCATCATGATGTTTATTGGAGTCGTATTCCTGTTGATCCTGTCGCTAAATGCCGCCGGTGGCATGGAAGCGGCGAACCGCGTCGCCGTCGAACGATTCGGGGCAGAGATTGCGAGCGGCCCGGGTTACGACCCGACACACAGTGGCCGTGCGTTTCTTCCTCTGGGGCTGGCGTTTTCGTTCTTCTCGTTGTGGGTCTTCGCCGGGATGGGTTCCCCCGCCAGCGTCGTGCGCGTGATGGCATCCGAGAGCACCGACGTCATCCGCAAATCGATTTATCTCCTCAGCATCTACAACGCGTTCATCTACATTCCGCTGGTGATGATCTGCTTATGCGGCAGAGCATTGCTGCCGGAACTCCCTCCGGGTAAGACCGACGAAATTATTCCCCGCATGGCAATCGAAATGACGAAGCATTTGCCCATCGGTTCGTTTCTCGCGGGTTTGATTCTGGCGGCTCCGTTCGGCGCGGTGATGGCAACCGTCAGTTCGTATCTGGTGGTCATTGCTTCGGGACTGGTGCGGGACGTTTATCAGCGGTTCATTAATCCTCAAGCGACGCAGCAGGAGATGAAACGACTCTCGTACTTTGTGATGATGATGGTCGGGTTGCTGGCGGTATTGGCAAATCTGAAGCCGGTTCCTTATCTGCAAGCCGTCGTCGTCTTCAGCGGTTCGAGTGCGGCTGCCACGTTTCTGTTTCCCGCATTGATGGCGGCGTTCTGGCGTCGTGCCACGGCAAACGGCGCGATGGCGAGCATGCTCAGCGGGGCCTCAATGATGCTGCTGTTATATGTACTCGGCTTTAACGAAGTCGGAGGTGATCCCGGTTTTGGTCCCGCCAAGGGACTGCGTCCGTATTTCCTCTGCAATCTCGATCCGATCGTATGGGGGCTAACGGCCTCTATCATCGCCGGTGTCATCGTCAGTTTATTGACGTTGCCTCCGCCGAATGCAGTCGTTTCGCCGCTGTTCGATGCCGCACCGTTGCCAAAAACGAACGAAGCCTATTCTTCCTGACGTTATGAATTTCATGTAGATGAGAGAGAGGCCGCTCATGAATCTCCCCGCACCGACCGAAACGAAATCCGACGGCAAATGGATGGCGCTGCTCGCCGCGCTGCTCGGCTGGATGTTCGACGGGCTGGAAATCGGTTTGTTCCCGCTGGTGGCGCGTCCGTCGTTGAGAGAATTGATCGATGCTGAAACCATCACCGCCGCTGCCACGTCCGCGGAAGCAGCGCAGAAGCTGATCGATGCCGAAATCGGGCAATGGATCGGCATCGCCACCGCGGCGTTCCTGATCGGCGCCGCCAGCGGCGGCGTCTTGTTCGGTTGGTTGGGAGATCGCATCGGCCGCGTGCGCGCCATGACGCTCAGCGTGCTCACGTATGCCATTTTCAGCGGTCTCTGCGGCGTGGCGATTTCTCCGTCGATGATTGTTGTCTTTCGCTTTCTTTCGGCACTCGGGATGGGGGGCGAATGGTCGCTCGGCGTGGCGCTGGTGATGGAAATCTGGCCCGACCGTTCGCGCGGCTTTCTGGCGGGACTGATCGGTGCCGCCGCCAACGTCGGCTTCTTGCTGATCGCCTTGTTCGGACTTGTACTGGGTCAACAGATCCTGCAACTCGAAGGAACGATGCTGAGTATCGGCATGCCGCAACGATGGGTTGAATTCCTGATCGGTTCGGAAGGCCACAAGACCGGATGGCGCATCCTTATGCTGTTGGGGGCGACGCCGGCGTTGTTAACGTTCTTCATCCGGCTGTTCGTCCCCGAATCGGCCAAATGGGAACAGGAAAAGGGAGCAGGAAAAACATCGCACTGGGCGAGTCGCGACCTGTTGGGCGTCGTCATCGGTGCCTGCGCCGCGCTCACGATCATCTATTTATCGATGGACAAACTCGAATGGGCGGGAGAGTCTGCGATCACCGTCCGAATTCTCGGCATTGCGCTGGCGGTCTTGATCACCGTCATCGGTTACATGTATCCGGTCGTGCAATACCTGATTCGTATGAAACGACAAGCGCCGACGATGGTGACGAACTGGAGAACGACAATCGGCCACATGCTATTGGGAGCACTCCTGAGCGGAGTGGCATTACTGGGAACGTGGGGTTCGCTGCAATGGGCCGTCCCCTGGGCCGACAAGCTCGCCGAAGCTGAGGCCAAGGCGCAAAATCTTCCGGCTAAGGAAGTCGATGCCATGAAAGCCAATGCAAGGTCGCAAACGCAAATCTGGTCTGCCATCGGCGCGATCATCGGCACGATCGTCGCCGCTGTTGCGGGTCAAATCTTCGGTCGGCGAATCACGTATTTCGCGCTCTGTGTGATTTCGCAGATCTCGGCCCTCGTCTTCTTTTTGGGGAACGACTCGGTCGACACCATGTTTCTGGTAACCGTCTTCATTGCCGGGGCGGCGACGGCATCGTTTTACGGCTGGCTGCCGTTGTATCTGCCCGAACTCTTTCGCACGAACGTCCGCGCGACCGGACAGGGTTTCAGTTTTAACTTCGGACGCATCATGGCCGCCATCGGTGCACTGCAAACCGGCAACCTGATGGGACTCTTCGCCGAGGGTCAGACAATCGCAGGCTTCGATTTCCCCGGCGGTTATCCCTTTGCATGCAGCGTCATGAGTCTGGTTTACCTCGTCGGCATGGTCGTCATCTGGATCGCCCCGGAAACATACGGCAAACCCTTGCCGGAATAAGCGAGATTCATCTTTTAGACCCGGCGAGTCGCCGGGGGTCTGTTAACCGATCATAATGAGGAGTCATCGTCAAATGAAATACATCGACGCTCACTCGCACATCTGGACTCCGGATACCGAAAAATACAAACTCGCCGCCGGATACTTTCGCGCGAACATGGACCCGCCGAGCTTCACCGTCGAAGAATTGCAGACCAACATGAAAGAGGTCGGCGTCAATCGCGTCGTCCTGATTCAGATGTCGTTTTACGGTTTCGACAACAGCTACATGCTCGATGCGATCCGCGATAATCCCG
The DNA here is from genome assembly GCA_046160425.1 of Planctomycetaceae bacterium. GTDB lineage: Bacteria > Planctomycetota > Planctomycetia > Planctomycetales > Planctomycetaceae > JAQCEJ01. The sequence goes on along the minus strand of JBJXGP010000049.1, from coordinate 16,556 downwards.
GCATGTTCTCGGGGGTCGCCGTCATCGATCAGGATGCCCGACGTCCCGATCTGACGATGATCGATCTGAAGAAACAGGGAGTGCGCGGCTTCCGCATCTATCCTAAAAACAAACCGCCTGAAAAGTGGCTCGACGGCGAAGCGATGCACACGATGTTCGACACCGGAACCAAAGAGCAACTCAACATGTGCTGCCTCATCAATCCCGATGCGCTCCCCGCGCTCGACCGCATGTGCCGCGATTTCCCTGAGACTCCCGTCGTCATCGATCACATCTGCCGCATTGGGGTCTCCGGCAAGGTCATGGAAAACGATGTCAAAGCTCTCTGCGACATGGCCCGGCATAAGAATGTGACCGTCAAGATCTCGGCGTTTTATGCGCTCGGCAAGAAGGCTCCTCCCTATCACGATCTGGCACCGCTCATCAAGCGAGTGTACGAAGCCTACGGAGCCGAACGGCTGATGTGGGCCAGCGACGCACCGTTCCAGGTCGTGGGCGGACATAGCTACAAGGCCTCGATCGACCTGATTCATGCGATCGAATTTCTCTCCGCCGACGATAAGGAACACATACTGACGAAAACCTCCGAGCGGGTCTTCTTCTCGTGATGAGCATGTAAACAATTTCTTCGGGTGCCACTGGCGGCTTGTCCGCCAGTGCGATTTCTCGATAGACCAACCGAGACACATTCCATGGACGCCAAATCCTTCCCCGAACCGTATCGCATCACCAATTCCGAGACGATCATTTCTCCCGCACTGGTCGTGTATCGCGATCTCGTCGAGAGCAATATTAAAGAGATCATCCGCATCGCCGGGAGCGCATCTCGCTTGCGACCGCATTGCAAGACCCACAAAATGCGGGAAGTCACCGCGATGGAGCTCAAGCAGGGCATCACGAAGCACAAGGCAGCGACGTTCGCCGAGGCCGAGATGCTTGCCGACGTCGGCGTCAAAGACATCGTACTCGCTTATAACATCGTCGGGCCAAACATTGCCCGCGCGGTACACTTCGTGAAGAAGTTTCCGCAGGTCCATTTCACCGTCACCGCAGATCATCCCAAACCGATCGCCGAACTCGGTGCCGCGATGTCCGCGGCCGGAGTCAAAATCGGCGTGCTGCTCGACGTCGACACCGGGCAGCATCGAACCGGCGTGGCGGTCGGCCCGCGGGCGAAAGAACTGTATCAGCAGATCACCAAGACGCCTGGCCTGGTCGCCGACGGTTTTCACGTCTACGACGGGCATCAGCATCAGGAACAATTCGAGGAGCGCCGGGCTGCGGTCGTCGCCGAGTTCACAAAAGTGCTGGCGTTTCGCGATGAACTCGTGGCGTCGGGGTTATCGGTGCCGCGTCTACTCGCGGGAGGAACGGGCTCGTTCCCCGTCTATGCGCAGCAGACCGATCCGTCGATCGAACTCAGCCCCGGGACGTGCGTCTTCTGGGACGCCGGTTACGGTGCGCGGTTCCCCGATTTGAAGTTCACTCCGGCCGCCGTCGTGTTTAGCCGCGTCATCAGCCGGCCGACCAGCGATCGCGTGACGCTCGACCTCGGCTACAAGGCGGTCGCCTCCGATCCTCCCGCCGGAAAACGGCTGACGTTTCCGACGCTCCCCGACGCCGAGCAGGTGTTGCAGAACGAAGAGCATCTGGTGCTGCAAACGAGCCGGGCCGAGGAATTTCAACCGGGAGACGAAATCTTCGCGATCCCCATCCACATTTGCCCGACCTCGGCGCTGCACAAGCAGGTCTTCGTCGTATCGGGTGGCAAGATGACCGAACGCTGGGACGTCGCCTCGCGCGACCGCTGGATTACGGTGTGAGCATTGCACAATATTCGTCGAGATCTTATGGCTCAGGGCTCTCCTTTCGGAAACCCACAACATGCAGTTTCGAGGCCAATCTATTCATTAACTTTCAGGATATGTCCGCGGCTCTTGGTAAATCATCAAATTTTTGGCTCCTTCCCTCTTTAGACGTTCGACCATTTCCTTGCTTACTCTCGTACCTCGAACATACAGCATACACAAGGACGGATGCCCGCATAAGAATCGCACGCCGTCGTCACTTACCATCGTGTTATTCAATCGAAGTTCAGCAAGATTTTTGATCGCAGCTATCGCAGGTAAAAGTGCGTCAGTTATTAATGTTCCCGACAACGATATCGTATCGTAACTGGAGTGTGTCTCGAGAAACCCACGGAGACCGTCATCTGAGATAGGACAGTTTTCAACATACAAATAGCAGCGAGTCCTGGAAACATCTGGTAGATATTTCAATCCATGCCCTTGAATCTGCGTGCGATCCAACCTGACTATTCCAAGTTCATTCAACTTCGTCAGTTTAGAAACTCCTTTATCCGTAATTTTTGTTCCGGTTAGATCCAGGCTCCAGATGTGCTGAAGAGATAAAAAGTAATTAATACCCTTGTCCGTGAGTTGTGTGTCTCTCAATCGAAGCTCACGAAGCTCATGTGCTTGGGTCAGGTACGAAATCCCTGAATCTGTGACTTGGGGAGCATAATCCAAAAACAGACTTCTCAGTTTTGGTAGTGCACACAGGATTTCCAGCGAGCGATCTGTGATGATATCACTCCAAATCTGTATCTCTTCAAGATTGATGGCGACATCCTTCAGTAAGGCAATCCCGTCGTCATCGATCTGTGCCTTGTAAAGCCCCAAGATCTTCCATCTCGACACTGCTTTGCTGTCGGCGAGCTTGTCATTGGTTCCTTTTTTTCCACGGAATTCCGGCATGGTTTACCTCGACCTTCTTCCTCAATTTCTCGGACACGATGATTACTCATATATCAACGATCTGAATCGGTCATAATCTGTCAGGATATCAGCGGTATAACTCATCGACAATTCGATCGATCTCCTGTTCGATCGTCGACGATGCATCAGGATTTCCTCGCGAATCGTCGGCGTTCATTCTCTCGTGCAATTCGATGCCGAGTTGTTCGAGACGCTCGATGAGATCCCGCCGCGGAATCGGCAGAGGAAAAGATTTCAGCAGATTACCGCTGATTTCGTAGCGGGCGCCGCGCGGTTTCGCCAGGACTTTGAACCATGCTTCCGCCGCTGCGGAGTTCAAGATCGCCGTCAGCGCCGGTAACGAGTATTCGAGGATATCTGCGTTCGTCACCAACGTGCTTTTGACGCGGACGACGTTGACCGAAAAACCGACAAACAGCGGCACGGTTGCCCAGACAAACTTCGGGCGGCTCCCCATTTGCAGATGCAGTATTCTCGGTTCGACGAACAGACATTCTTCGCGGGGCCAGTGTAGATGCCACCACGCGATCGAACCTTTACGCACTTCGCGGCGCCGTTCCAATATCGTTCGGAACCGGAGCAAATGCCGTTGGATATGCGGGTACTGCGACAATTCCGGCGCCGTTTGCGGCGTGAGGTACAGCAAATAGCGCTCGACCTGCCGGGGCAACCGATACCGATCGAGGTCCTGCGACCGGGCATACGGTCTGAGCAAGCATCGTTCATCGTCGTTCAATTCGAGTGATTTGAGCTCATCGACAGTGAGGACGAACACCCCCTCGCCGACGCGGAACTCGCCGGGAAATTCGCGCTCGAGACGGGAATTGATGCACGGCGGATTCTCGGCGATCCCCTGCCGCACATCGAACCCATCGCCCAGCCTCATCGCCGCACGGTCTTCCAGCGGGATGTTCGCTTCGAGGACGATCTGCCCTGCACGAAACAGTTCCTCCGGCGTTAACCAGATCGAGCGATCAGTCTCTTCCGACGTCAAATCGCTCGTCACAGACCGCGTGACCCGACAGCGATCGTGGGAGACCGACTTGCGGAGTTGCAACACCATATGCCGGCCGGCGACCTGTTCGAAGACCGGCTGCGTATCGAACTCGACGATCTCTTCCAGCGTCGTTTCCCGCCGCAGCCGGTCGATCAACGGGCGGGCGCTATGCCCTTTGGTCCAATAACTGTTGATCAGAAAACAGAGCCTCCCGCCCGGTTTGAGCAGATCGAGACCGCGATGCAGAAATAATGCCAGAGATCCATGCGCGGTTTTCGTCGACGCTTCCCCAACGTTGAACCGGCGATGCGATCGAAGATCGATTTGGCATCTTTCTCGCGCAAGTACGGAGGATTGGCGATGATGAGGTCGAAGCCCGATTGCTTGGCGATCTCAGGGAAACTTTCGCACAAATCCAGTTCATCATCGATTTGCTTGTCGGGTGCAGTCTCTTCACATGCATCCGAAAAATCGAGACCGGTCAGCGCATTCCCACAGAGAATCTGTCGCGAGAGAAAGTCGCGGACTTCATCGAGTTGCTCGGGGGTCGGGGCTGTGAGTTCGAGCAGTCGTTGCCGCGTCTGCTCAACGGCATGCGAGTCGATATCGACGCCAAAGATCCTGCCACGAATCAACTCCACGCGATCGACGCGAGGATGGATCATTAACAATTGCTTCACCGCTGCGATCAACAAGGCTCCGTCACCACAAGCCGGGTCGAGAATCGTGATTCGCGAAGTTGCCGCACCCGCGGCCTCGTGTTCGCAGCGCGTGACCGACATCTGGGCCATCAAATCGGCGAGAAACTGCGGAGTATAAAAGCTCCCCTGACGTTTGCGTTGTTTCTGATCGAGCGGCATGGGGGACGAACATCCTCCGGCAATGACAAGCTTCCACACACTGGCGGACAAGCCGCCAGTGCCACCCGATTTCAGCAAAGTGGTTACTTCTTTTCCGCGAACTGGAATGCGTACAGCTTGCAGTCGCGCATGACGAGTCTCATGCGGATTGGTTTGCCAATCAGCGATGTGCTATCGGCATTCCCTTTCCACGAGACCGTTTTGCGGATGTTGTTGTGATAGATGCGGTCACTGTCGGCGAGCGTGAAGTCGGGAATCGGCTGACCGTCGGCGGTTTGAAGTTCGACGTTGAGATGTCCCCCCGCGCTGCAATCGACGTTCAAATCGAGGTGATTGCCCGTGAAAATCATCGGTTTCGTGATCAACTCCGCTCCCTCATGGCCGGCATTCGCCGAGACGAATCCGTCGAGGCGCAGCGTTGCCCGCGTGATTGTGCCGAGATATTTTTCGAACGGAGTTTTTCCATCGAGCGATTCGATATGCGTGCAGTTATAAGCCGAGTAGTAGATCCAGATTTCGTTGCCGACGACGGCGTAACCGACGCCGGGGTAGAGCGAACGGCTGTCGAATTCGCCGTCTGGTCCCAACCCGATGAACGGCACGTGATCGCCGCGGCGCTGCCAGTCCGTAGAATCGTTGCTTGTAAAGAGATGAATGTCGAGCGTATCGGGAGCGACGACGGTGATCGGATTGTTCACGTACGTGAACGTGATCGGCGGGTTGCCGTCGACCGGGTTCCCGCTCGCATCGCCGGGATGGAAGAAGACCGGCACGAGAGCGAAGTAGGCATCCGCCGCCTCTTCGTACTTGGTGACGCCCGCCTGATAGAAGTCGGCCTGTTCCGGTTTTTCGGGGCGCATGACGTTGACCGGCGCGGGGAACGAGAAGGGATTCGTCGACTCCGACCGTCCCACCTGCCGCCACGGCCCCATCCGCGTGAAGAGCACGTAGGAGTTGCGATCGCGATCCCAATAGGCCTGACTTTGGGTATCGAGCGCGAAGTCCCCTTCGGGGACGATATTTCGTTCGGGCTTGCTCCAGGTGAGCCCATCGGAGGAGTTGAGCATCGTCAGGTAACGCTTGGGATCGTCGTCTTTGGTCGGATAGATGGCGACCAGCATCTTGTATTTTTCATCGGCGGCAGAATGCGGGTCGACGAAGACTTGACCGATGACGCTGCTGTAGGCGACGACCAGGTTGTTTTTCGTCGTGCCGTTGTATTCGACGAGACCAAGTTCGGGCTTGATCCAGTGAATCCCGTCGTCGGACTCGGCGTAGGCGACGGCGTATTCCTCGCCGTGACGGACTCCGTGACTCACGCCGTACCACAGGCGGAATTTTCCCTCGTCGTGCAGCATGCTCGACATGCCCCCCATCTGCCACGACTCCCACGGCTTGTCGGCAATAATGTTTTTCTCGCCGGTGCGGTGCGGTTGATGCATTTCAAAGTCGACGCCCGGCATTTGGGAGAACAGACTTTCGTCCCACGTCAGCCGTTTCTTCGAGCCGATCATGAGCGGTTCATCGTCCGCACGGAGCAGAGAGGGGATTGCCGCCGAGAGGGCCGATAATATGGCGAATGTCAAGGCGATGGTCGAACGATGTCGTGGCATGAGCTGTCTCCTTCTAATGATGCATGACTGAAGCAATATCGGGCAGCGTTTTTCGCCGGCCCGCGAGGGATAATTCAGGATTGGAAAATGCCCGCTCAATTGTACCCGTTGTGGTTGCAACTCTGAAACGACTGGGAGACAATTTCATCCGCCGCGAGAATTGAGATGCTTCATGTTATTCGTGCTGAAGGAGTGCTTTGTTGAACACCGAGACCAAATCTGATGCAGCCGGCCCGTCATCTGGTTCATTGTTCGAACGTCTGGGGGGAGTCTACGCCATCGCTACGGTGGTCGATCATTTCATCGATCGGGTGATGGCCAACCCGAAACTGAACGCCAACCCCAAGGTCGATGAAGCGCATCATCGTGTACCGCCGGCCGGATTCAAATACCTCGTGACCGAGATGGTCTGCTGGGCGACCGGCGGCCCGCAAAAATACACCGGCAAATCGATGTTCGATTCGCACTCGCATCTCGAAATCACCGAGGGAGAATGGCTGTCGTTTCTCGAAGATTTCCAGCAGACGCTCGATCATTTTCAAGTCCCCGCTCGCGAGCAGCAAGAACTCTTCGCCATCGTCGACAGCACAAAAGGCGACATCGTCGTGCCGAAGAAATGATCGAGCTTTAGCGACCCGCAATCAACCGAGATCGATTTCTTCGCCGTCGATGAAGACGCGGCGGACATTCAAATCCTTGTCGAACACCACGACGTCAGCGAGTTTGCCCCGTTCGAGACTCCCCATCTCTTGCTCGCGGCCTGCGATGCGGGCGGGGGTCAGCGACGCCATCCGGATGACTTCCCACAATGGCCGGCTGGTCATCGATAAAAACGTCCGCAGCATGTGGTCCATCCCCTCGACGCTCGATGCCAGTGCCAGTCCGTCGGGCATCTGGCCGACGCCATTGCGTTTGATGAACGGTTCGCCCCCCTCGAGCGGTCCGATCATGAAATTTCCGTCTGGCATGTCGAGGGCGCGGCTGCAATCGGTCACGAGCGCCAGTCGATCCGGCCCTTTGATCTTGAGTGCGAGGCGCAGCAATCCGGCGTCGAGATGCTTGCCGTCGGCGATGACTTCGGTCGTCAATTCATCGAAGAACAGAGTCGCTTCGAGGACGCCCCCCTGCATGGGGTACATCTGAAATTGCCGCAGTCGGGTTTTGTCGGACATCGCACAAAACAGGTGATCGACGTGCCGCACGCCCCATGCGACCGCTTGTTCCATTTGGGTGAACGTCGCCCACGAATGCCCCACATTGGTGCGGACTCCCCGGTCGCGACAGGCGAGAGCGAATTCCTCGGCTCCTTCGACTTCCGGGGCAATCGTCGCGGTGACGAGATCGTCGGCGAATTCGAGATACTGCAAGTATTCGTGTGCGACAGGCGGGCGAATCGGTCCGCCGGGATGTGCGCCGCGGGCTTCGTAACGAAAGTACGGGCCATAAAAGTGCGCGCCGAGCACCCGCGATCCGTTGGGATGAGGTTGCTTGCGGAATTGCCTCGCAAGTTGCAGCGTCGCCAGAATCTGATCGTGTCGGGCGACGGTCGTGGTGATGGCCATCCGCGTCGTACCATGCCGGACATGTGCCGTGAGCGCATGGCGAAAGGCCTCTTCGGTCCCGTCCATGAAATCGCCGCCGAGACCGCCATGCACGTGCAGATCGACAAATCCCGGCGTGAGATATCCGTCACCGGCATCGACGATCGCGGCATCCGCCGGCAACGCTGTCCCGGCTTCCAGCACTTCGACGATACGACCGTCACGGACGATCATCGCCCCCCGCATGATGCGATCGGGCAACACGAGCTGACCTTGAAACACGGTGGGAGTATTCATCGACGTGTCGTCTTTCGGTTGGCGTGAATGTCTTTGTCGTATGGAAAAGAATGGGTCTCACACGAAGTCACAAAGACACGAAGATAGGATTTTGAAGACATAAACAACCGGAAAAAAGTGCTTTGATGTTCCTGGTCTTCTTTGTGACTTTGTGTCTTTGTGTGAGATGATTCTGACGTATCGTGAACCAGATCACTCCTGCGGTGGAAATACGTCGGGTTCGATCTGATAACCGTCGGACAACGTATTGGTCAGATTAAACAAGCCGGTGATCGCGAGGACCTCACCGAGTCCTTCCTGACTCAGCCCCAGTCGCCGGACCGCGGCGGAGTGGGAATTGATGCAATACTCGCAGCCGTTTGTCGCCGAGACGGCGAGCGCGATGATTTCCCGAGTGAGCGGGTCGAGCGCCGGTTCGCGGCCGCACGCTTCGGGATGCATCCACGTTTTCAACTGCTGCCAGACGCTCTGCAGCAGTTGTGGATTCGTCGCCAATACACGCCAGAAATTGGGGACGAAGTCGATGTTCTTCGTCCGCTTGATGTCGGCGTAAATCTCGGCGACGAGGCCCGTCGCCTGATCTTCGGCGACCGGTTTGACCGTCGCGGTACGTGCGACCGGAGTGGATGCTTGCGATGATGCCGTCACGGTTTCACTTTCTGAGGCATGGTGAATTATTTCTCCGCGTAAATGGCGGCGGGCGACAACAGGCCCCCCGTCCCCAGTTCGTTGACCATTTCGCGCGTGCAGAACAGAGCAATCGTATTCTCTTTGCCCGGCTTGACCGCAGCCGAAATATCGAACGAGAAGGGCTGACAAAAACCGGTCGCCGAGTCGACAGTTTCGCCTTTGTCGTTGACGTACGGCACAGGCTTGCCGTTGACGAAAACTTCCACGCGCCCGTCGGTCGAGCCGATCCACAGAAATGTCTTCTTATCGGCTTCGACGACCGGGACTTTGACTTTCATGCGGTACCAGGCGCTCCCCATGTAATTGTGCAGGCCGAGCGCGGACCAAGTATCGACGACGCAGTCGGTCGTCTTCCATGCGGAATCATCGAATTCAGGCGTATGCCATCCCGATGATTCACCCTGCTTGTCTTTATCCTGCTGAAAGCGCCAGTTCTTCATCGGGGAGAGGAGCAGGCGTTGCTCGTTCGCGATGCGAGCGGCGTCGGTGTGGGTCACTCCATAAAAATAATCGGAGTAACGAACGTTAAGCGTGTTTTCGCCGGTCCAGCCCATTTTGGAAAAGGCGAACTGTGGTTCGTATTGCTTTCCGAGATCGATCAAGCGTTGCCGATACGCTTTGACCTGATCACCGAGCGTCGACCAGTTGCCCTCGGCCAGATCGCGGCGCTGTTGCATGAACATCTCAAAAAGCGTGAGCGAATCGTCGGCGAGTTTGACTCTCGTTTTTTCGGAATCGGTCATGCACGCGGCGATGCCGGCGTTCATCAGTCGACGGGCCTCAGTCATGTTTTCGAGCGTCCAGCGACGGAGATGTCCGAACCCGCAACCGGCGTATTCGGGGGTATCGACCCACGTTTTGTCGATATGCTTCCAATACGCGGACATCGGTTCGAATGCACTGCCGTAAAATCGCCCATTGATTTCGTCGATGATCGTTTCCGGCTTTTGTGACGGATCCCATGCCATGCGGATCCCCAGCCAGTGGGCGTGCATCGATGTTTCGAAGTTCGTGATCGTTTCAGGTTGCCAATATCGGCAGGCCCCTTTTTCGTAGATGTAGGGGATGTCGTGTCCCCATTTCGTCAGCATGGGGTTAGGAGAAGCCACTTCGGCAAGGTAATAACCGTAGAAGTAGTAACTGGTCGCAGGCACGAGCTTGCCCCACCCCTCGACGAGATGGCGGACCGAAGCGTTGTTTGGTTCGCCCGGATCGTTCATCGGCTGCGCACGGCTGAAGATGATCGGAGCGATCTGCGGGACAATCGCGGGATGCGGTTTTTCGCGGACCGGCGGGCGGGTGTAGTCGACGTATGCCAGCACGCCGAATTTCAGGTCCGGATATTTCGCCGTCACTGCTGTCGCCACCCGATTGCACAAGACCATCAGCCGGTCGGCTTTGGCGACCGTCTGCAATGCTTCGTCGAAATCGCCGGCATCGTACTTGGTGTCGTCCGATTCGTCCCACGTCGCGCCATCATTGGGGGAGAGCGAGAGCGATTTCTGGTCGGGGTACCGCTCCATGCTTTCTAAACACCCCTTGATGACCGCTTCGGCGACGAGCGGATGCGTCCACTTCAGCCAGTGCGGATGCGGTTCACCTTTGATGATCGCCCGGATCTCGGGATGCTGCTTGCGGAATTCATCGGTCACCATGATTTCCAACGCATGACCGGCGGAAATTGCCATCCCTCCCAATCGGTTTCTGCGGGCGAAGTCGTTATCGCAATACCACAATCCACGATAATAGGTATAGGGACCGGTCGAGAGATCCTGATCTTTCAGCGTGATCGACTTTGTGGCGGGAAGGACTTCCCCCATCGCACTCGGCATGAACCAGTGGCAGCCCAATTGATCGAGCAGCGTGTTGATCGCATAGCTGGTTCCCAGATCGGATTCGCCGATCAGCCCGACGGCATTCTGACCGACGACGATGCGCAATCCCTGTTCGTAAGGCGTTTTTTCGGCGGGAGGACCGAATTTGTCGCTCGCCAGTTCGCCGATGAGAATCGGAATCCGCGCGTCGCCGGCTTTCGGAGGACCGACTTCGACCGGAAGTTTTGCTCCCGTCATCCGTTCGATGACGCCGACGAAGTCTTTGACCGATTCGCGCAATCGCCGGCGGTTGTCTTCGGGTTTGAGCGACGTCCAGACGGGGGATGGTTCCGGATTCGCAGTCGCGTCATCCCAGATTCTTTCGGGGACGAAGATCGCCGCCTTCGGCTGTCCATCGACGATGAGTGCGACGTCGGCCGAGACCGTAGCGGCGCGCAAGCCACACGACAGAACAGCAAGCATCAGAACAATTCGACTATGGTGCAGACATCTATGGAATTGAAGTCTCATGGGATGAATCCTGTGATGGTTTTCGAATTGAGATATGAACGAGTTTCGCGGCAACGGTATCTCTTTGAGTTGAATCAGATTATTTCATTTTCAAGCGAAACGAATCCATGACGATCGACTGGTCGGCTTTGCCATAGGCGTCATCTCCGCCGACGTGACCGAAGACGTAAATGGTGCCATCGTCCCCCTGCACCGAGCGAGGGTAATACGCCGTTCCCGGAATATCGAGACGGTGCCAGGTTTGCCCGGCGTCGTTCGTCAGAGAGATTCCGCTGGTCGCCAGATGCAGAATAGGCCCTTCCCGCGTGGCGAGCACTTCGGGATGCCCGCTGTGAGGAAACGGTGCCGGTCCGGCGTCACCGGTGTCCCAGGTATCCCCCGATTTTTTAAGGACGCCCTGCCAGCGGACTTCCAGTTGACGGCTTTCACGATCAGGATTCAGACGGCGAAAAACGCAAAGCAGATCGCCGTTCGGCAGTTCGGCCGCATCGAATTCTTCGCCTCCCCAACTCGGTCGATGTTCCGCGGGAACGACTTCGATCCGATCGCTCCAGGTCTTGCCGTCGTCGGCCGACACCAGAATCAACGGCTGAAGGACTTTGGTGTATTCGTGGCGGGTTAAACTGTTTGCGGGGACCGGCGCGAATCCTCCCAGCAGCAACAAGCGTCCGTCTTTGAGCAATCGCAATCGCTTGGGAATGGTTGTAAATATCGCCGGGTCGAGCGGAAGTTCGGGTTTGCCCCACGTCTGCGTCTCGTCCAGGCTGCGTTGCAGAAAACCGGTCTGCGGCAACTCGGGATTATAAGGTAACTGAAATCCCTCCACGGCACGAATGATCGTCCCGTTCGACAAACAGACTTCTGCCATCCCGGTGACTCCGTTCATGCAGGTCTTGAACGGATCGGCGCTGACTTGTTTCCATGTTTTTCCGGCGTCCATCGAACGAAGATGGACGTTGCGCAGATCAAGCCCCGTCATGTCGTAATCGGGATGACCATCCGGCGGCCAGTTCAATCGGCGCAGTGCATCCGCCGGCCCTTTAGGTCGCCCGGTGACCGGGCCGGTCGCCTGCGTGAAACAGGTCATCAGACTGCCGTCGGGCATTGTCCAGGCGCCGACCCAGCAGGTGTAACTTGGCGATTGCGGCGAACGATATATCGTCGTGCGCGAATGTTCGACCGCCACGAAATCTTCCGCAGTCGCCGAGAACTCGGCGGTGAGGATGAAAGAGATCGCCAGAAACCATGCATTGAGACAATCGCGATTGCGAGAACTATTGCAGAACATATTGGTGATGCATCCTAGAAGTTGAGTGGATCATTTTTTCTTTATGCGAAACGAGTCCATGACGATCGATTGATCGACTTGTCCGTAGGCGTTATCGCCGCCAACGTGTCCGAAGACATAAATGGTTCCATCCTTTGCTTGCACCGAGCGCGGGTAATACGCCGTTCCGGGGAGATCGAGATGGTGCCAGGTTTGTCCTGCATCAGTCGTCATGTCGATACCGCTGGTCGCAACGTGCAGAACGGGGCCATCGAGGGTCTTCAATAATTCCGGTTGTCCGCTGTGTGGCAGCACGTTTGGGCCGACTTTCCCCGGGATCCAGGTGTCGTCCGATTTTTTGAGGATGGCCTGCCAGCGTTTGGCGTCGTCGACGCGACGATAGATGCTCAGCAAATCCCCGTTTTCGAGTTCAGCCACATCGAATTCCTCGGTCCAGCCTTCCTTTTGATCTTCCGGGGTCGCCCGCAACGGCTCGCTCCAGGTCCGGCCTTTGTCGGACGAAATCAAGATCATCGGCGCAAGCTGTTTGCTGAATTCGATACGCGTGTGCTTGCCGGCGGGGAGGGGCGAGACTCCCAACAACACGAGCACGCGACCGTCGCGGAGCGTTCGAATCCGTCGCGGCCAGACCGTGTATTTTTCAGGATCGAGCAACACTTCGGGCTTGCCCCAGGTTTTTGTGCCGTCGGTCGACCGCTGCAGAAAACCGGTTTTGGGGACATCATCGTCGTAAGGAAGATAGAAGCCGAAAACTCCGCGAACGATCGTACCGTCGGGCAACACGGATTGTGCTTCCCCTGTCACGCCGTTCATGCACGTCTTGAACGGGTCGGCGCTGACTTGCTCCCAAGTCTTGCCGGCATCGGACGAACGGAGATGGACGTTATGCAGGTCTAGCCCCGTCATGTCATACTGGGGATACCAGCTCAACATATCCATCACTTTTTTGGGAGCCTTCGGTCGACCTTCGACCGGGCCGGTCGCCTGCGTGAAGCAGGTCATCAGATCGCCGTCAGGCATGACCCAAGCCCCCACCCAGCAGGTATAGCCCGGCGTTTGCGGGGAGTGATAAACTGTCGTGCGCGCATAATCAACGGCGGTGAATTCGTTTTCGGCGGCCGTCAACTCGGTCACGCTTAAACTCGCGGCGGCGCATAACCACACGAAGAATGGAATGCGAAGAGGGAACGTTGAAAGGTTCATCCTGGTTGCTCCTGTTGAATGAATGATTCCACTCGACGGCGATCGACGCCGGCAAGACCATCATATCACCGAGGAAAGTGCGACGAAACTCTCAGCGATAGGGAAGCGGGCGCGCAGAAGCGATCGACGATGAACTCAGGGGATGCGTCGCTTTCTCAACGGATCCGCCGAACGTCACGGCTTGACGACGGAGGTCAGCCAGAACGTCTCGATTGAGGCCGATAACTTCGGCGGCGTGCGGATGAAACGCTTGATTTCCCGCGGCAGGACGGCGGTCCCCATGAGGCGGATCGGTCCGGAAAAAGCGGCTCCCGTCGTCGTGAACGACAACTTCACAGTTCCTGCCGTATCACCGCTGACGTCGGAGACGACCGGAACCGCGGTGACGCCTTCGGGCAAGCCGACCGCTTCGATGGTGATCGGCCCGATAGCCCCTTCCGGGCCGGTGCGGCGAATGATGGTGACGGCGAGTTCGGTCGGCTTATCGTGCGTGACGACGATCGAGTCGGCCCCCGCGGTGAGTTCGAAGTCCGATTCTTCCTGCCTGGCGGTCAGGCGATAAAAACATCGATCTCCTCCCTGGCGAAAACGCGACCGGATCTGGAGTTGATAATCCCCGTCCTGTGCTGCGGTATGCGAGATGATCGAAGCCCGCGCCGGCGATTGATCGATGACTTGCGCAGCGATATTACCTGCTGGATCGGTCAGCTTGAGCAGTGGCGGATCGAGCAGCGATTCGATGCTGCGCGATTCGACCGCGAGGACGATCGGTTGGCCGGCTTTCAAAGGGAGGCGATAGACGTCTTTCTGTTTCGAGTCGCGCAGCATGCCGACGACCGTATTCGGCAACGTCAACGGCATCGGGTTGGCGGCATCTCCCTGCGCAATAGAGGGTATCCCCGTTTGTGCGGCGAGTCGAACTCTCGTCGAACCGGCGAGTCCCGGCGCAAAAACCAAACCGATGCGGTCATCGGTGGAGTTTCGCAGATCATCGAGAGTTTCGAATTCCTGATGTTCGTTGAGTCGCGTTCTGCCGAACGGCAGTACGGGAATCTTGGTTCCGGGGGGAATGTTCCAACCGAAGACCTCGACGTTGCCGGGTTCGGCGAGTGAGACCGACGATGGTGCAGCATACGTGACGAACGGCCCTGTCGTGATCGTGAGCCGGTAGATGTAGCTCGCGTCTCCCTGAAAGGCGATGGTCGTGTTCGCCGTCGATGAGAAACCGAACACCCTGACGATATGCGTCCCGGTCTTCGTCGCCGTGTAGGCAAGTCGCGGATCGAAGGCGACGTCGTCGTGATTCTCAGCCAGAACGTTGCCGGCCGGGGCGGCGATTTGAATGACCGCATCGACCGGTGAACCGAGTTTGCCATTCGCATCGACCGACGCCACCAGCGTCTGACCGGCGGTCAATTCGACGGCGAACCCATCGACGTCACCGCCGCCTTGTAGAGCACCGTTGACAATCACCTGGGCCTGGCTCAAAGTTTGAGCGTTCTTGGGATTGTTATTCGGTTCGACTTCGTTGACCTCGAGTAGGTTCCCGATGAGAAACGGCACGATCGCGGAGGCTCCTTCGGCGCTATGCAATCTCAACCAGATGCGGTCGGCGTACAGATCTTCGGGGATCGAGATTTCGAGTTTGCCTTTTTCCTCGGCGGCGGTCACTTCAACGCCGGGTGCCCAGACCGATACAGGCCAGGGAAAATCGCCCGTGAGCGTCGCGGCGACTTTCGTCCCCCGTTGTCCCCCCGCGGGAAAAAGATAGGAGAGCGTCGGCGGTGCCGCAGATAAAGAATCAACGCAGGCAAGCAACGTCAGCAGCGATAATGCAGCGATTGCCCGCCGGGGATCTATCCGCTTATCGGACCAGCGGCATGTCATGCGCATCTCGAATCCTCGACTCTGCGGATCATATCTGACCGCGTGGGAACGAACTCCGGTGAATCTGCTTCACTGGTTCTTACATGATCTCTTTAATCGGTGTGGGATCGCTCACCAGATGCGTGGGACGCCCGACGCTGTTGTACAACATTTTGTCGGGGTTGATGCCCAGTTTGATGTACACGCTCGAAACGAGATTTTCAGGTCCGTATATGTTTTCGATCGCCGTGTAACCATTGCGATCGGTCGCGCCGATGACCTGTCCGGGAGGGGTGCCGCAACCGGCAGCGAGAATCGAAATCGCGTTCGACCAGTGATCGCGTCCGGGGGTAGTGGATCCCGGCAGCGTGGTGATTTGCGGCGTCCGTCCGAATTCTCCCATGACGAGCACCAGCGTCGATTCGAGCATGCCGCGCTGTTCGAGATCTTCAATCAGCGTGGCGACGACTTCTTCCATACGACGGCCTTGATACCTCATCGAATGGAAGATATCCGAGTGATGATCCCAACCGCCGTTGTTGATGGTGACGAAGGGGACGCCTCCTTCGACGAGTCGCCGAGCGAGCAATGCCGTTTGACCCAGCGTGTTTCGACCGTACCGATCGCGGACTTCCGGAGGTTCCCGATGAATTTCGAATGCCTTTTGTGCCGATTCGGATGTGATCAGCGAGACCGCCTGCTGGAAGTTTTCGTCGGCACCGAGGACCGGATCTCCGGCGGCTCGATCCTGGAAACGCAGTAGGCTGTCCATTTGCTGACGCAGTTCCCGGCGTGTGACCGCACGAACGTCTTCCAATCCACTGGGAATCGTCACGTCGCGGACGTTGAATTTTTCCTGATTCGGATCGTCGCCGACGACGAAGGGGGCATGTCGAGCGCCGAGAAAATTCGGGCCGCCAGACCGCGTGATCGAAGGCAGCGAGAAGTAGGCGGGGAGACCTTCCGTCGCCCCCCGTTCCACGGAAACGACCGACCCCATGCTCGGATGAAAACTGACGAACGCACCGCAACTGACGGGGATGCGCGTCGGCGCGCCGGTCATCATGTAATGATTTCCC
>JBJXGP010000048.1:0-20000 GCA_046160425.1 Planctomycetaceae bacterium | reverse complement strand
GATGCACAGGCTTCAGGCCACTTTCGACGTCAGCACACGGCTGAGTCATTTGCCTCAGGTCAGGAACACATCGTAGGGGGGACGAGTTCTTTCGTCAAGCGATGGAAGAAGACTTTCGAAAAATCGATGAAAATTTCTTCTCGCCACATTCATTCATCATCAACATCCACTGTTTCGAGCGGCAGCAACTATCACAGAGCCTCAGCCCTAACTCCTCTAATATCCATACTTTGTATTCTGCCTGACTTACAGGCCCCCCACCCTTCCCGCGCTGCAAACGCACGTCGTCTCGCAACGCGGAGTGGAGACGACCGGGATCGAACCGGCAACCTCTGGCTTGCAAAGCCAGCGCTCTCCCAGTTGAGCTACGTCCCCCTCCAATTCACTCCTGCTTGCTATTCCACGGCCATGGGCGAACTATCGTCTGTCGATACCGGGCCGCTCGCCACACAGCACGGTCAACAAAACCTCCCGCGGATGCCCAGTCCTGCCAACGGGCCTCAGAAATAGTGGGCGTACTTGGATTCGAACCAAGGACCTCAGCTTTATCAGAGCTGCGCTCTAACCAACTGAGCTATACGCCCTTGCTTCCATTTCGATACCCCTCGCGACGGACAATTCCCGGCCTGTCCGGCGCGTCCACACCCTGCGAGTCGAGCGTTGGTTATCGACGGGATGCGGATCCGAAAGTTAATGGAAGTCGAATTATTTTGGCAATTCCCACGGGGGCTGTCCAGTCTCGATACGCGGTTTCCGTGAATTTCATGCATTTTCACCGTTCCCTATGACCGATGTCAGAGCGGACAGGTTCGCCCATGCCCGACATTTCGTCAACGCAATTCAGGGCTTTTCCGTCGCCGACAGCGGTTCGTTGGCGACTTCAGGTGCGAACGAATCGGGGCCGAACGGAAGCCATTCCGACGGAGGCAGAACTTCAATGATCTCTTCGGTCAACAAGTAGAGATAAAAGGCCACGACTCGGCGGAGCGGCGTCTCCGGATCAATCTCCAGAATGGCTCGAAACTGGGCCGTCGCCTCCTTCGGCTTTCCTGCTTCCAGATAGCTGCGGGCCGCATGATATCGCAGTATCGAGACGTCCTGCGCATATGAAAACAGATAATCAAAAACCGCCGCCGATTGAGGGATCGGCCAGCGCACATTGCGGGCATTGGCGAGGAAGGCCGGCAACGAGACAAATGGCAACGAGTTCATCATTCCCGAATTTCGCTGGGCGGCATGTTCGCGAATGTCTGCTTCCCAGATCTGGGATGCCTGGTCGTAGTTTGCCTGTCCCAGAGCGATGATCCCCTGCAAAAAATGAATCTGCGCCAACAGCGGTGAATTCTGCCCTTTCAATTTCTCGCCCAGTGCGGAGACCTGTTCGTGGGCTTCGGACAACCGTCCCGCTTCGATCAACAGCGAAACTTGCAACATCGCCGCCGCGGGATTGTTGACGAGATAGATGGGGTCTTCTTCAAGTATTCGCAGGGCTTCCAGCGTGCAGCCCATCTGTTGAGAGGCCGATTGCGCAATTTGAAAGCGATCGGTCCCTTTTTTTAATTCGTCCCCCACGACTTTGGCCGCTCGATCGACGATGTTTGTGACCTGCTCTCTGATCTGCTGATTCCGTCGTTCGCGATCGAGATCCTCTTCGGTCAGGTCGGTGATTTGATCGGCCAGCGCGGTTTGTTTGTTCAATATATCCAGCGCCAAGTCAAAGCGTCGCGATTGCAGATAGAGCTCGAGCATTTGATCCAGGGTGATGATGTTTTGCGGTTCAAGAATCATCGCCTGGTGATAAGCCATCAGCGATTGATAAAGTCGGATCGTTTCAAGCTGCCCCCCCTGTTGCGGGGCAAGTTGCGATTCGAACTGGCCAATGATGCTGTAAGCCATCCCCAGCCGGAAATAGGCTTCTGCGCTCCGCGGATTTTCCGCCAGGCCGGACTGCGCTTCGCGGATGGCGAGCAGTGAAATGGATGCCCCGACATCCGGCATAACCTGTTGACTCAAAAGAAGTTGAAGGTAATGCATCGACAGTTGGGCCCCGTTCGGAATTTCTCTGCGAGCGACCGTCAGATAACGCTCGTAAACCGATCGCGGCTTGACGAAATCGATCCTCGGCAACTGGGAGTCGGAAGACTCCGCTTCCGTTTTGAACGCCAGTTGAATGACATTCCATTTGTGATTATTCACGTATTCCTGCAATTTGCGATCGGCCGGATTTCGCCGATAGAAGACCGCGGTCGAGGGCCTGAGGGCGACGAGTTGCCAATGCGGAGAACCCAGCAGATCGCCGAATGAACGGTAATCGGGAATCGGCCCATCTAATCGCGGAAGCACGTGCGTCACCTTGTAGCGATCGAAGGCTTTCTTCCAGACGTCCGTTTTCCCCGATTGCGAATCGTCCTTATTCCTCTGACGCAATGCGCGGCGGATCGCATCGTGTTCAACGTACAAATTTGTTTGTTCCGAACCGTAAAACAAACGGACTCGCGTATCGACGAATGATTTCTGTCCCAGCCAGATCAGCACATCTCCCTGACCGATGCGGAAATGATAAGGCCGATCATCGAATGCATCGTCGATACCGGCATCGTAACCGCGAATCATCGAACTGAATGCGGGACTGAATCCGAAGCCGATGCGGTTCTGATTCAGGCCGACGATTCTTCCGCTGATGTCGAGATAGGCGATCGCAAACAGGACGAGCACGGTCGCCGCCCGTCCCCCTCGCGAAAACAGCAACTCGGCAGTGTCGAGCGAATAAACCTGCCGGAACGATTCCTTGTACCACGCTTGTGAACTGATCGTCCCTAGAATGCAGCAGACGAGGGCCGCGGGGGCCAGTTCCCACCCGCCGAACAGAGCGCATGACACCATCCCCAGCATTGCGAACAGGTGGCCCCATTCTTTGTTTTTCAGGTTGAGGAACCAACTGATGAGGCCCCCCAGCACCACGACGATACCGGCGATAACATAGGGATTTCGCTCGGTCCAATAACCGGCATACCACATAGGATGATTCAGCATTTGATCGAGGGTCGAACTGGCCAGTCCATGCTCGCGCAGCGCCGGATATTCCTTGCGATACATGTCGACGAGCGAAAGCCACGAGTGCCAGCCGAACGGATTGATCAGCGATGCGACCCAGCTCCCGCCAACGACCTTCCAGAGGTGAGAGAGTTCGCCGGTCGGTGAATCGCCGGCGGCTTCCGCCGACTTCCATTTCAATCGCAGCGTCTCACCCGCCGCGTAGAGTGTCAGCAGCACCAGCCCCAGGATCATGCGGCGATCGAGATTGCTCCAGACGGCGAACCAGATGATCAAGCCGTAGAGACTCCGGTGGCACTTCTCGCAGCGCCATTGCTGCAGGCAGAATAATGTCAAGGCGAGTCCGAGCAGCGTGACGATTCGCGGCTCCGCCGAGATTTGCGGATAACACGCAATCAAGGCCAGCGTCGCCATGATCGATCCCCACCAGGTGGAGATCCCCGGCAAGGTCGTTCGCCCCACCAGATAGAACGTCACCCCTGCCAGCAACGCCTTGAACAGCGTCAGCCCCACAGGACCGGCGAGGCCGTAAACTCCCGCGAGAATCAGATCGTAAAACCATTCGAGGTTCACCCACGAACGGTCGGTCGCCGTGTAGGAAAGGACGTCGGTTCGCGGGGGAAGCACGCCATGTTGGGCCAGATATTGCCCCGTCTTGATATGCACGAGGGTCGAAGTCTCGGCGATTTCGCTGCACGAGAGCAGGAATGCCAGCAACACGACTGCCCAGCGAAGCATGAAGTCCCCCCGAATCGCTTCATCTTCGACCAGTTCGGGAGTGAGCGGTTCCCATTCGGGAAGATCACCTTCCGCTGACGTTGTTGGTGTGCCAGGCGTTGTTACGTCGGGGACGACCTCTGCCGATGGCGGTGTTGATTCGGGGTGGGATGCGCCGTCCGACGACCCCGTCAACGGTTTATCGGCATCGGGATCGGATGATTCTGTCGTGTTCACAATGGAGGCTAAACCTTGAAAAATAGGCAAGAAAACGGGTCTCTCACAAAGCCACAAAGGCACGAAGAGAAAATGAATGAATTATTGATTCTGGATTCACGCGACGAATAATGGCTGCATTTATTCTGAACTTCGCGAAGAGTTCTCGATTTCCTGATACGGATAAGATTGCTTTTATTTTGGCTTGTCGTCTTTGTGCCTTCGTGTCTTCGTGTGAGATATTTTGGATTTCTCATCATAGTCGAGAGGATCGGGAATGCGCACAGCCAATCGGCGAGAAATGGACGTTGAACGAAATCATCCCCAACGAACCGACACGACAGGCAGCGAACTCCACTATGCTAAGGCGACGACGGCAAGAGGGTCAAGTACGCCCCGCCAGAAGAGGGTACGCGGGATCAGTTGCGCCCGCGGATTTGCCGATGATTTGCACTGGAGAAACCATAACGGTTATCCGCATCGCGACAAAACCATTACGCTGCCATTGGTACATCTGCTGGAAGAGAAGAAATCGAAATAGCACGATCACTCACTCCCCCTGCACCCGATACACGATCGCCGAGCCGGTCTGGTACACCGGGGTCAGGACTTCGGGGACCAGCAGATCGCGCTGCGACTCGAATGTCGTCAACACCTCGGCGGGAATATGGCCGGTGACGGAGACGTTGTATTTAAGGGAACCGACGTTAACTAACATGAAGTCGTATTGCCGTCGGTTCAGTTCGCGGCGGATCTCGTCCGGAGTCGATCGCCCGTCGGACCACAGCGAACTCCACGTCGTGCGCAGCGGGTCGATCGTTACCGCTCGTCGGAGACGATATTCCCGCGATTCCCAGCACATCAGAATACGCGAGTCGGCCGGTGTATTTTTGTTGATCCAGTCGAGGGCATCGTGATAACCGTGCGCGATATGCTGCAGCAATGGCCGATCGTCGGTTTTCCCGATCAGATATTCGGCGAGCAATGGCGTCCGCAACAATCGCGCCGGCAGCACCAGCACGAACAGCGTCGAAAAGAAGAGCAGTCCCGGAAAAAACACGGTCAATCGGTAGCGCGACTCGCATTCCGACAGCAGATACGCGACGCCGATGCTCCACAGCGGAAAGATCGGGAACAGATAACGGGGCATGGCGACCAGCGAAAACGACAGCAGATAATACGCACAGCCCCACACCACGCACCCGATGACCACTGGGTGTTTTCGCAGCCAGAATAATCCCGGCAGCAGCAAAAACAGATAATGCGGAAATTGCCCCGGCGGACCATCGAGCCGATTCGGGTTGATGAACATCAACCCGAATTCGCGGAACATTGTGAACGGGGTCGGTATGCCGCGCGTCTGATGAGCCGGCCCATAAGCGGAATCTGATGATGTTGGCGGTGTTGAGTTCGACCGCGCCGACCCGCTCACAACCGGATACAGCGGGTTGCCGAACGCCGACCAGTTCTTGACCCACCACGGAGCGGTTACCATGAGCGCGATCATCCAGACCGCCGACATCGCGGCGAATGAGCGCATGCGATTTGTGGAATCCGAACGGAGCCAGCTCACGAGCATCCACAATGCCAAGATCGGCCATGCGAAGAACCCTTGGTACTTGACTCCAGCAGCGCTGCCGATCAACAAACCGGCAGCGATGATCGTCGGCCAGTTCCAGCGTTCCCGTCGTGTCAAGATTGGCGTCAGCAGCACGACAGCGGCGAGCAACAGCACGCTGACAAGTGGTTCGGTGCGCGCGGTGGTCGCTACGGCGGTGACAATGGCCCCTGACCAGAAGACGAGCGGCGTCCACAGGCCGGTACGGGGGCCGATCCACCGTGCGGCGTATCCTCCTGCCAATAGAGACGTTACAACAGTCGACAGCCACATCCACATCGCGGGGACGGCATCGAGACCGAAATATAACGGAATCGCGTACCACAAGTACGCCTGCCCTGAGAGATTGGGGAACTCGTTGTCGTAAGAGACCGCGAGGCCATGATGATCGAGAAAAAATTTCGTGTTGGGGAGATGATACATCTCGGCATCCCAGTCCCAGACCGGCCCCGCCGACCAGCAGAACGCGGCGACGATCAACAGCAACATCAACGCTCCGGAGAGCGAGCGATATCGTTTTCGCAGATAGAGTCGCGCACGTCGTCTAACTTGAAAATCTTTGACGGCCGACCAACCGTTGTGCGAGCCGGAGGTACCACAACCCCACCAGAAGTATGCCGCTAGTATGAGCGGTCCCCACACCTGGGGATAGAACAGATGCAATGTCGCTAGTAACAGAAGTGCGAGCGTGAGGAGCGTCCATCCCAGCGCGAAGGCCAGTCCCAGTTGTTCGAGGCGATGACCGCGGCTCCAGCCATAGCGATTAACGAGGCGGATACCGAGACCGAGCACTGTCAGTGCCAGTGCGATCGTCAACGTGCAGCTCGATAGACGCTCGGCGAGGCGATGTATCCCGCTCTCCGGGGTCAGCCACCTCACCACGCCCGGCAGGGCGAGCAGAATTGTTCCGATCACTTTCGAGAGAAGAGAGACTTCCTCCGAACGGCCTGGTGAGTCGTTTTGGTGGGCACAGCCCACCCTACGAAGCAAAATCACGGCTGCAATTCCCTGAGCGAAACTTTGTTCTCGAAGATCAACTGTCCCGCTTCGCCGTAGGCTTGCAGGCTGATCGTAGGGGCTTTACCCCACTTGATCTCGACGAAGCCGAAGGTCGGCTCGGCGTAGGCTCGCTTGCTGACGCGAAAGCTGTTTACCGCCTCGGCCCATTCCTGAAAGCCGACCGAAAGGCTGCTCGAGGTAAAATCGTACAACGGATACGGTCCCGCATCGGTCTTCGACGTTTCGGTGAAATGGACATCCCCCGACAAAAACACGACTCCCTTTGCTTTCGTCTTATCGATCAGGTCATACAACCGCTTGCGTTCGTGCGGAAAATTTCCCCACGATTCCATCCCTTTCTCGTCGGCGATAACCTGAATGCTCGAACCGATGAAACGCACGTCGGCGGGTTCTTTCAATTGTTCTTCGAGCCATATCCATTGGTCTTCGCCGAGTATCGTCGACTTCGGATCGGTATTGGGGACATACCAGCCGACGAGATTCAGTTTCTTTTTGTCGGCATCCGGGCGTTCGTCCTTCGTATGCCGGCTTTTGAAGTAGCGCGTATCGAGCAGAATGACTTGAACGCGCCGGCCTTTCGGACCGTAGGCGAACGAACCGTACACTCCGGGGCGGGTACGGCGGATGGATTCTTGCGGCACACCGAAGAAGTCGAGCATGATTTTCTGCGACTCAACTTTTCTGGGATACCACTCCCCGCCGTCGTTGACGCCGTAGTCGTGGTCATCCCACGTCGCGAGAACGGGACAAGTCTTGAGCAGGTTCATGTAACCGGGCTGCGCGCCAAGCTGGTTGTATTTCTCCTGCATCAACTGCATGTCTTCGGTGTCGGCGTAGATGTTGTCGCCGAGGAAAAGAAAAAGCTGCGGCTTCTTGGCGACGACGGCATCCCAGACCGGCTGCGACTTGAACTGCTCGGCACACGAGCCGAAAGCGATCCGCTCCATCAGTTCGGGATGATTTTCTTCCGCGGCGTAGGTCATTTGAACTGCGGAGAGCACAACGAGCAAACCCCAGATGAAATGCCGTGTCTTCGAGCGGATCGATGTCGAGGGCATGATGATTCTCCCGATTTCGGTGACTGGCAACGATGGATTCTCGTAGCGGATAGGTTACACTTCACGCTTCCGGGAAACCACTGCGCGACGTCTCTGAAGGATGTTTCATGGACTTACCAACGTTCGCCGACGTGCTGGCGGCTCGCGAGGTCATCAGGCCGTACCTGTTGCGGACGCCGTTGTTGCGGTATCCGCTGCTCGATCGGTTGCTCGATGCCAAGGTTTACATCAAGCACGAGAATCATCTGCCGACCGGGGCGTTCAAGGTGCGCGGCGGGATCAATCTCGTCTCGCAACTCGATGAACATTCGCGACGGCGGGGAGTGCTCGCGGTTTCATCGGGCAATCACGGGCAATCGATCGCGTACGCTTCGCATCTGTTCGGAGTCACGGCGACCGTCGTGATGTTCGGCACTCCCAACCCCATCAAACGGGAAGCGATCGAAAGCTGGGGGGCGAATGTGCTGGTTCACGGGCGAAATTCCGGTGAAGCCCGTATCTTCGGTGAGCAGTTAACCGCCGAACGGGGATTGCGGAATATCTCGGCGTGCGATGAGCCAGAACTGATCGCCGGCGTCGGCACCTGTACGATGGAAATCATCGAAGATTTGCCCGACGTCGACATGATTCTCGTCCCCATTGGCGGCGGGAGTAACGCAGCGGGGGCCTGCCTCGCCGTCGAGGGGATGAAACCAAGCGTGGAAGTGATCGGCGTGGGAGCAAAGCGGGCACCGGCGTCCTATCTGACGTGGAAAGCGCGTGAGCGAACCGAGGCCGACGTGCAGCCGACAATCGCCGAGGGGCTGGCGGTCAACGAGCCGTTCATGCTACCGCAGCGGATTTTATGGGATCGTCTCCACGATTTCCTGCAAGTCGACGACGATGAATTGCTGCGAGCCGTCGGTTTGTTTCTGGAGAAAGTCCGCACGCTGGTCGAACCGGCGGGAGCCGCGGCGTTGGCGGGAGCGCTCACCATTCCCGAGCGAATCCGCGGCAAGACCGTGGTGCTGATCGCTTCGGGCGCAAATATTTCACCCGATCATTTGCGGAGATGTCTGGGGCAATAAGAAATCGAGAAATAATCCACAGAGATCGCCGAGGGACACAGAGAAGATGAGGAAGAGAATCTCACACAAAGTCACAAAGGAAGACAATCATCAAATCAACAATCCTTTTCGAAAATCTGTTCCCATCGCCTTCGTGACTTCGTGTCTTTGTGTGAGACAATTCTCAAAAATGCTTTTCAAAGAATGGAAATCGCATGTCCGACAAAAATGAGCAGAGTATTGATACAGTGAATTCGCAGGGAGTTCCGCGGGTTTTTTCGATGTCGAGTTTGGTGCCGCGGGCGAATTCGCCTTCGAGTCGCTCGGCCCGCGTCGTGAATGCCGAGACGACGGGAGCGAAGAATCTGTTTGCGGGAGTCTTCTGGTCCGACCCCGGTTCGGCAGGAGGGTGGTCGTTCGGCGCAAAGGATCCGCAGGTGGAGGGTTGCCCGTGCGTCGGCGTTGGCGAGGAAGTTTACCTCTGCCTGCGCGGCCGGGTGGAAGTCGAATGGGAAGGGGGCAAATTCGAGTTCGGGGCCGGGGACATCGTTTACTGGCCGAACAACCGCTGGTTCCGCACGAAAGTCATCGGCGACGAACCGGTCCACATGTTTTACGTGATGTCCCCCCCGCCCACGTCGATGTGGTCGCTCGGCGAAAAAGTGACGCAGTCGGGGGAAGCGGTCGAGTGATCGCTGAGCGACGTGCGGTTGTCAGTCTTGTTACTTCGCTAAAACCTGGAAACCTACAGGACCACCATGAAATCAGCACAAATTCTGCGCGAGAAAATCAATTCCAACCAATTAACGCTGGGGTTGATCGTGACGTTGCATTTCTGGATCGATCTGATCGAGATCGCCAAAAAGGCGGGTCTCGATTATCTCATTCTCGATCTCGAACATCTGCATCACGATGAAGAGACGCTTGCCGCTGCGTGTTCGATCGGGCGGATGATCGATTTTCCGATTCTCGTTCGTCCCGCCGAGACCGACTATCGGACCGTCCGCCTCGCCGCCGATCTGGGGCCGTGCGGGTTTCTGCTTCCGCAAGTGCGGAACGCATCGATGCTCGATGACGTCCGCGACGGGCTGTACATGCCCCCGCGCGGCAAACGGCGTCCCGGAGGCCACGGCAACCGCTGGGTCAGCGACTATAACTATTCGACGTGGGTCGAGCAGGTGGAGCAGGATTGGATCGTCCTCCCGCAGATCGAATCGGTCGAGGGACTCGACAACGCCGACGCGATCGCCTCCCACGAAATCACGACGGCGATGGCGGTCGGGCCATACGACCTCTCGGCGAGCCTCGGCGTCTGCTGGCAACCGGGGAACGAGAAACACATCGCCGCCATCGAGACGATTCGCGAAGCGGGCCGGCGCGTCGGCAAGAACATGTGGATGATCGGCGACGCCCCGACGCTGATGCAGCGCGGGTTCACGTTTTTGTGCATCGGCGAACCGGTGTTTGCTCTCGAGGCGATGTTCAAGAACAACGTCGCCGGGTTGAGAAAAGGAGAAAAACCCGCGGGCGCGGTGAGCGATAAACCGTTGCCGTAGGGACTTCGCGTGGGGGCTGGTTTTCGGTAAATCCCAACCATCGCCGACCGAACTTTTTCGCAGTACTCGACCACGGTTCACGGATTTTGGTATATATCATTGGCGATGGTTCGAAGCGACGCGTTCTCCGATCACGAGTCTGTCACAGTTCCCATGAAATTGTCGGCTTCAGAAAGGACAAACCATGAAGATGCATCGGCTGCTGATTCTCGTCGCGGTTGTGATATGGGGCTTCCCGTCATTCGCCGAAGAACCGATTGACGTCGGGCACCACTGGCAATTGTTTCTCGATGACCATGTGATTGGGCGTTCGACGGGTCTCGATCGGGTGCTGCATCCGCCGCGCGCGCGAGGTGTCGTGCTCCCCGCCGATAAACCGTGGGAAACCTACGGGGCGGAACTGCTGTACGGCACGCCGGTCGGACGTCGCGACGATGGGACGTTCTACATGTTTTACCGGTCGATGTGGTGGAATCGCGGGACGGGAGACGGGGCCGATCGCGCGCACCACATGACGTTCAGCGTCGGCTATGCCACCAGCGAGGACGGCATCCATTGGGAGAAGCCGAACCTGGGTTTGACCGATGCACCCGACGAAGTCCGTTACCACGACTATTGGCCTGAATCGTTCGGGGCCACGCGCGAGAATAACATTGGCGTGCCGATCATGGACCCCACCGACCTGGGGACGCACGGCAACGTCGCCGATCCGCAAAAGCGATTTCTGTTTCGACTGGTCGATGCGCAGCAAGCGGCTCTTTCAGTGACGGGAGGAACCTGGGAAGCCTATTTTTCACCCACCATCCCCGATTTCATCAACGATCCCCAGTGGCGCGAGAAGCTGACGCCGACCGGCAGCTCGCTCAGTCCGCGGCGGCATTATGTCAACTTCTGGGACGACATCCATCAGGAATGGGTCGCCATGGATCAGGGGATCGGCGGCCACTGGCTCCCTTCGCGAGACATCGCTCGTCTCGCCTCACCGGACCTGAAAAACTGGACCGGCGAAGTGGCTTTATACCCCGATACCGACGACGAGCACACGGTCGAGAATTACGAAGAACCGATGACCTTGCATCCTTACTTCAGCGACGGCGTCGCCTTCGGATTGGTGAGCTGGTTTCATTCGGATCGCACCGATCGCAACGGCGGACCGGTGCTCAAACCCGACGATGAGCATCCGCATTACTGGCCGTGGGCGCGTAAAGGGATCTGCGATACGCGCATCGTGCTCAGTCGCGACGGCGGTAAGACCTGGGATCGCACCGCCAGCCGCAAACCGTGGATTGCCTGCTCAGCCGATGAACACGCCTATGATCGGCAGGCGTATCGGCCGGCCCCTCCAGTAAGGGTCGGCGATGAGGATTGGTTCTACATGACCTCGATGGAAGGCGATCACCTGGTCACGAAAAATACACCGGGACAAGAAAGTTACTATCACGACCGCGTGGTCAAAATGGAAATTTCCCTCTACACACAACGGCATCACGGGTTTGCCAGCATGCGCGGCGGGGCCGCGGAACCCGAAGTCCTGATCACCAAGCCGATGCTGTTGAACGGGGAACGACTGGAATTGAATCTGGATGCCAGTCATGGTGAAGTCCGCGTGGCGATCGCATCCGCCGAAGGGCAAGTGGAAACGCTCGCCGACGGAGGGACCTTGACGATTCGCGCATCGCATCTCGCCAAACCGCTTCCTGGGTTTTCCTTTGACGACTGCGAACCGATCCACGCCAACGGCATTGCCCATGTCGTGAATTTCAAGGATGGCAAAAGCCTGAAGGAACTGGCCGGTAAGCCGGTGTATCTGAAGTTTCAGATTTTCGACGCCGATCTGTACGGTTTTCGCGTTGCGCCGTAGCAACATCCGGATCAACAAATTCATACTCCCAAAGAAGGGTAAACACGATGAGCACCGTCACATCCCAGAATTCAGAAGCAACATTCGGTTCCTCCGACTTGTGTCTGCCGAATGATCTTCGCGAACCGTTAAAGAATCATCTGCACGAATTGAAGCAGCGGTATCTGGCCCGAGGGTGGGGACAGCCGGTCGGGTTCGGTAAACGACCGGCCCTGATCGTCATCGATCTGGCGAAATACTGGACGCAGCCCCAACGGCAGATCGGGACGAATCTCGATTCGGTCATCGACGGGACGCTCAAGGTTCTAGCCGCCGCGCGCGAGGCGAAGATCCCCGTATTCTTCACCAGTTTCGCGTACGATCCCGCCGATCCGCCGAGTCCGCAGAACATCAAACTCCAGATGAAAATCAATCCGGGGGATGAAAAACTGTTCGAACTCGACGAGCGGATGCAACGGCGTCCGACCGAAAAGCTGATCCTCAAGCGTTACGCCTCCTGCTTCAAGGGGACCACGCTGCATGAAATGCTGACGTCGCTCGGCGTCGATACACTGATCGTCACGGGGGCCAGCACCAGCCACTGCGTGTACGCCACTTGCCGCGATGCGACCGACAGTTTTCGCGTGATCGTCCCCAAGGAAGCGGTCGGCGAACGCTGCGAGATCATGCACGAGGTCAATCTGCTCGACATCGATATCGATTTGGGAGACGTGATGCCCGTGAATGACGTCGTCGCCGCGTTGCAGAAACTTCGCGCCTGAGGGGGGGAATGAAGGTCACACGAATGGTTATTGATTTCACGTTTAATCGAAACTTACCCTTGTTAGATTGATATTTTGGAAAATGGGAAGATTGATACATTTTTTCATCGGATTTGCGGGGACGCTGGTGCTGGGAACCTCCACACTCATCGAAGAGCTGGGAAAGCATCGTTCTTATTTCGCAACGGCATGGGTTGGAGGTAATCTGATCTTGGCCTGCTACATCTTTTTTTTCATGTTCCTTGGGGAATATGTGATGTGCTTGTATCCCGAGAAAAAATGGAATATCAACTTTGTGAGAATTGCGTTTTATTTTATCGCCCTGGCATTGGGGACGAGTGTTATACTTGCCGTCACCAATGAAATAATGTTCGAACGAGCGCACAGGGTATGATCTCGGCTCTTGCGCCGGGAGCTTCCTGCCGCGATGCGAACGACGTCACGATTTGTGAGTTTGTGAACCGAACAAAAAACCACCACGATTTCCCCGTCGGTGGAATTGGTGCGTTGACACTCGTTCCGGGTTATTTACAATAAGAGGTAACCTCATTGTCTCTCCGCTCACACTTCCTGCTCCCTCGCGAGCGGGCGAACCGAGTGGATACCCGAGAACTTCGAGAATTGCGATCGCCGAGGTTTGACAGGGCGCAACTGCTCTGTCTATGACAATAGCCAAACGCGAATCGATGCGAAGTTCGGCTGGGAAATTTTTTTCGGGTCACCGGTTCGATCTTCTGGTGGGGGATCTCCTGCGAATTGTCCGAGCATTCGGTCTGGGATGTTTCTCGGTCCACAGTGCAATGACAATTTCAGTTCTCGGCTCGCCATTCGCAAGATTGGCATGCGGGGATATCCTCCCCACTCGACGATGACCCGGTGAGTTCACCTCTTGATCGAGGTCGCAGTCATGCCTCAGTCTAAAGACCTGTTCGACGATACCACGATGTCCTTCGGGGAACATCTCGAGGTTCTCCGCGTCCATCTCATCAAAGGATTGTTCGGCCTGGTCGTCGGCGTGATCGTCTCGCTGATCTTCGGGCATCAGATCATCGCCTTCATTCGCCAGCCGATCGATAAGGCACTGCGCGTCTATTCCATTCCCACTCAAAACCAGGAAGATGATGTCAGCGGCTTCGACATCTGGGAATTTTTGGGGGTTGGCGGAGCGAACGAAGAAACCGTAACGCCTGCCGCAGGGGAGACCCCTGCACCGACCGACGCCGCAGCAAGTACCGGCGAGAAAGCCACAACAACGGATACGTCATCCACGGCCACTTCACCCTCAGGCAACGAAACTCCCGCCAGCGATGAAGCATCGGCGGACCCTCGCGACAAAGATGTGGTCGAACTGTTGCTGCCGGCCGATCGCCTTATCGTGACGCTCAAGAGCGTGTTGGGGGAAAACGTCGTGCTCCCCGATGCAGAGTCGCTCAAGGGAAAAGAAATCCCACTGAGCGTGCGCTCTCCCGAACTCGCCGCGTTGCAAAAGCAGATTCAGTCGCTGCAAGCCGAGACCAGTTATTTGCGCGATGAACAACTCAAGCCGGTGACGTTTACCGTGGAAGAGGCGTTCATGACGTACTTGAAAGTCTCGTTCATCGCCGGGATGGTGCTGTCGAGTCCGTGGCTGTTCTATCAGATCTGGTTGTTCGTGGCGGTCGGTTTGTATCCGCACGAACGAGGCTATGTAAAGATCTACCTGCCGATGAGCCTGGGACTGTTTCTGACCGGCGCGCTGTTCTGCTATTACGCCGTCTTCCCGCTGATGCTGAAGTTCCTGCTCGAGTACAACCGCTACCTGGGAGTCTCCCCGCAGATTCGCCTGTCGGAGTGGATCACATTCGCGATCCTGTTCCCGGCGATGTTCGGGCTGAGCTTTCAGCTACCGCTGGTGATGCTGTTCATGGAAAGAATCTCGATCTTCGACGTGCAGGGCTACCGCGAAAAACGCCGCATCGCCGTGCTGACGATCGCCGTCGCCTCGATGTTCCTGACCCCCTCGGGCGACCCGGCGAGCATGATGCTGATGATGATCCCGCTGTTGATACTCTACGAATTCGGCATCTACCTGTGCAAACTCACGGCGTCGAAGAAGCCCTTCGTGGATGAAGCCCCGGCGTGAAGGTGTCGTCATCTGGTGGCACAGACATTCCTGTCTGTGCGAAGTGGGCGTGATCGCGATTATGTCGAAGGGTCATCCAGGATCGCGTACTTCTGGTGACGCACGCGCCATGTGGGAGGTCGAGAAGACTTCCACAACGCGACAAAGAACAGCAAAGTCACAGGCACAAAAACTACGATGGCGCCATAACTCCTCGAAAGTCTGTGTTCATCGAAATAAGGTGCCATCACAAAAATGTGTAACAGCGTTCCGCCCACGACATAGGCGGCGCAGGGAATAGCGATCGCGAACATCCGCAGGCATCCCATTAGCGTGATTCTCATATTTCGGTACGGCCTCAAATCGAATTCATTTTTCAATTTTGATTCGATGAATAATAATGCCGCATCGCGTTCAGTTCGCTCCATGTAATGGAGAGGGGTCCAGATCGTCCCGGATGCACCGCGAAAACTGACTGTATTACTGCCCCACCACACTGCTTCTACGTCATCCCATGCGAGAAATTTACGATCTCCCTTGATGGATTTGGAATCGATGCCGACGGCATCGATTCGGCAAGTTACTCGGGGCGCGTATCGAAGCAAGACGGCAAACATTAGCATCAGGATGAAGCAAAACACGGCAAGTAGTTCGCGAGCCCAAGGATCATCCGACGGATGTTTCGGCAAGGCGAAGACGATGGCCATCCCGCCCCCAAAAAATACGCACAGGAAAGCAAGAAGGAACCATGCGAGTCGAGAATTGGATTTCCCAGCCGCGTTTTCGGTCGTCGCCGTGAAGCTGGTCGCTTCGACGTTGTGATCACTTTCATGATGGTTTGACGATTGGCTCATGATTGTCCTTCCCTTGTACAGAACAACGTACAAGGGAGAAAGCGAGTTCACAGAAAACTCGGCGCTCGGCCGACAACAGTAATCTTCATCTGGTGGCACAGACATTCTTGTCTGTGCGAAGTGGACGTGATCGCTCCCTCGCTGACGCTTCGGGTTTTGATAAGACTGGTCGCATCAAGGTAATTCGTCTGGGACGCAAGAAAGTGTGCGGCTTGATGCAGCCATTATCGATCGCCAGACAGGACTTGCCAACCAAGTCCTCACCGTTCCGTCGCTTTTGGGAAGTTCCCGTTGGAGATTCTTGTAGACGGTGTTAAATTCATTTAGTGCGAGTAATTCTTGTGTGCTAAAATATCGGGACCACGTTTCATCGGGATGATAGGTGTCATCAAACCACATACACAGCAACTCAGCGGTGATGTCGACCTGAGGGACGCTCCGTTCATATTCAAGTTGTTCCTCTTCGGAAGCGAGCAACGAAAGCAACTCTCGTATCTGCCGCCGTGGTTCATATGCTGAATCAGCCATGATCCATGTCCCTCTCGTTCTCAAACCCTGCATAGGAACGCATGAAAATGAAACTCTGTTTCATGAACTCATTTAGAACGGGTGGCACAGACATTCCTGTCTGTGCGAAGTGGGCGTGATCGCTCCCTCGCTGACGCTTCGGGTTTTGATAAGACTGGTCTCTTGTCGCTGCGCGACCCCGGTTGGCGAGCAACCGGGGCTACCCTGAGTCAGCGGTCTGAATCCCGCTTCGGTTTCACTGGCGCTTTCAGCGGCAGGATGGCGGAGTCGCCGGCGGCGGGGGGATTATAGTGGGGGTCGGCGTCGCGGCGGGGCTTGGGATCTTTGGGCACGGCGGATTCCTGATAACCGGCTCCCTGCGGAACCCAGTTGTTGGGGCCGTCGGCGAGTTCTCGGATCTTTTCAGGAGTCGGTGGCTCGTTCGTCCCGAACGATTTCACTTTGGGTCGGCGGGCTTTCACGCGGTCGACGTCGAAGTCGTCCCACTTCGAACCGGCTTCTGACGAAAGGGTGCCACCCATCTCGCTCAATGTTTTCGGGCGGCGCGGCGCGAGGATGCGCGACAACAGGATCACCAGCACCACCATTCCACCACAGACCAGGAACGGGAATTTGGGATCGTCGGCGAGAAACGCGGCGATGAAAGTGCAGACCCCCAGCCCGAGCAGGACAACGACCGTCGTCGCCAGCATGGCTGTCGCCTGTCGTCCGAAATCGCGGTTGCCGGAATAACTCATCGTCATATGCCCAAGGGACAGACGCTGCGAGTCGATGGTGTTGACGGGGCATTCACACTGGCGGGCAAGCCGCCAGTGCCACCTGACACACATCCGTCATTTAACGGCTAATTTATGCACGAAGATGTCGAGATACAAGACTAACATCATTAGACCAAGTACGAAGGCCATTCCGCAATAGGTGGCTGCCACCAAAACTTTTTCGCTGGGACGTTTTCGGGTAATCCCCTCCCAGATCAGAAAAATCATGTGTCCGCCGTCGAGAACGGGGATCGGCAGGAAATTCAAGACCGCCAGGTTGACGCTCAAGAACCCTAAAAACAGCAGAAAATCAGCCGTCCCTCCCTGATCGACCACTTCGTAGGCGACGCGCGCGATCCCCAGCGGCCCGCGCAATTCGCGGTACGAGAGGTTGCGCGTAAACAGGTTTCTGAGCGTCAGGTAGATGTCCTGCAGTGAATTGCGCGTGTGGATATATCCGAGTTGAAACGCGTCACCGATGCCCGTAGCCTTTTGCTCGATCGTCATTGATGCCAGCCGCAAGCCGCGATCGCTGGGGTAGTACCAATCCTCGGCATCGCGCGGAGTGAGCGTCACTTCGCGCGTCTTGCCGAGATCATCGGCGACTTCGAGTTTGACGTTCTCTTGCGTTCGAAGCTGCATGAGGCGAAACGCGTAGGGCCAGTTCTTCTTTTCGTCGTTGAACTCGAGGACGGTTGCTTCCGCAGCAGGGTCGTCGGCTTTCTTGTCCGCATCGCCCTTTGCGGGGACGAACGTCAAACTCTTGACTCG
The DNA here is from genome assembly GCA_046160425.1 of Planctomycetaceae bacterium. GTDB lineage: Bacteria > Planctomycetota > Planctomycetia > Planctomycetales > Planctomycetaceae > JAQCEJ01. Next base: position 2,081 of record JBJXGP010000048.1, on the reverse strand, counting down.
CTCACCCTGTTTGATGCCCGCTTCGGCGGCGGCGCTTTCTGGCTCCACGTGCAAAATATACGGAATGACGTTAACGGCGACTCCCAACGCGGGAATCGACAGCGGCGAGTCTTCGTTGATCGGAACCTCCACCCACCCGGGATAATTCTCAGGAACGAGCGTCGTCGTATATTCTTTGGGATCGCTCCCCTTCTCTTGTCGGGTGTACGTCACGGCGACGTCGGTTCCCGCCAACTCGGCGAGCGTATCGGGAAGTCGAATGGGGTCGAGATCGCGGCCGATGATTTTGTCGTTGATCTTCGAGAGTTTATCCCCCATCTGCAAGCCGGCCTTTGCCGCCGGCGAATTGGCGCGGATGGCGCTGATCGAACCGATATCCATCCACAACCCCAATCGTCGCATCGGCGTCGGGCCGAGCTTGATCTGCACGAGATGATCGGATGTGGCGTCTTTGCGCTGCACGGCGATATCGAGCGTTTCGCTCCGCTGTTCGGCGAGAATCGACTGAAACTGCGCGTACGATTCGATGTTCGTTTCGCCGACCTTGCGAATGGTGTCTCCCTTCTCGAAGGGAGGATCGGTCCTCGCCGCCGGGCTTTCCGGATCCCACGCCGTTTCTTCGGGGTTATTCTCGAATTCGTAGAGCAAAAGGCTCGAAGAGGGAGCGACGCCGATCATCCGCCGGGTGCCTGTGATATCGGGGTCTAACTTCAGCGTGAATGGCGAGCCGTCGCGACGAATGCCGCGGACGTCGAGCGGACCATACGACAAGGCGACGCCGCGCGTGATGTCGGGGAACGTCGCCACGGTTCGACCGTTGATTTCGGTGATGCGGTCCCCCGGCTGGAGTCCGGCGGTCCAGGCGGGCATTCCCACGCTGACGGCACCCACGACACTGGGAAGCGTCTCCACTCCGATACCGAACGCCGTCACGACGAACAACAGGCCGGTGATCACGTTCATGATCACTCCCGCCGAGATGATCGCCATCCGCTGCGGCACCGATTTCCCCGAATACGCGCGGGGATCGAGGGCGATTTCTTCGCTGGTCAATTGACTAGGGTCGACGTCGTCCTGTCCGAGCATCTTGACGTATCCGCCGAACGGGATGACCGACAGTGCATATTCGGTTTCCCCTTTGCGAAAGCTCCAGAGGATCGGGCCGAAGCCGATGCTGAATCGCTCGACGTTGACGTCGCACCACTTGGCGACGGCGAAGTGACCGAGTTCGTGAAAGAAGATCACGAAGCCGAGGCCGACCACCGCCACCAGCACGTTGATCAGAAAGTCGAAAGTTCCTCCCATGGTCCACGCTGCCAGGAGAGTATTATTGATCAATTCCACTGCTGCATCTCCTTCCGCGCCCATTCATCCAGCCGGCAGAGCCGATCCAGCGAAGGGGACGGGTCAAAATCATGAGTTTCCATTACCGCCCGACAGGCGCGCGGTATATCGGTAAATTTCAATTCGCGGCGGAGAAACCTCTCGACGGCGACTTCATTCGCCGCGTTGACGACCGCTCCGCAGGTTCCGCCCCGGCGGGCGACTTCGTATCCTAAATCGAGTGCCGGAAACAATTCGCGATCGGGAGGATGAAACTCCAGACGCCACGAATCGCTCCAGGACAAGCGGGGACTGACCCCTTCCCAGCGCTCAGGATATGTTAATGCATACTGAATTGGCAACTTCATATCCGGTGGAGAGAGCTGGGCGATGACCGATCCATCCATAAACTCTACCAGCGAATGCACGATCGATTGCGGGTGAACGACGACCTCAATCTGCTCGGGGGCCAGGTCAAACAGCCATTTGGCCTCGATGATTTCCAGTGCTTTGTTCATCATCGTCGCCGAATCGACGGTGATTTTCGGCCCCATCTCCCACGTGGGATGGGCCAGGGCATCCGCGGGGGTGATTTCTGAGAATTTGTCCCGGGGCCAGCTTCGAAATGGGCCCCCGCTCGCCGTCAGGATGATCCGCCGGACTTCCGACGGTTTTCCCGATTGCAGGCACTGGAAGATGGCGCTATGTTCGCTGTCGACCGGCAGGATGATCGCTCCGCTCTGACGTGCCAGATTCAT
>JBJXGP010000047.1:0-15833 GCA_046160425.1 Planctomycetaceae bacterium | reverse complement strand
GGACTGGTCGAATTCGGGACTGGAGTAGATCGTTATCATCTTGATCGCGCTGGGCGATGAATTCCGTTTGACGATCGGCAGCAGTGTCCCGATCTGCGTTTCATCAATGGAGAGCGTATATTCTCCTTTGGGCAGGCCACTGATGTTGAACGTGCGCTCGGACAATGATCGTTCGGGGTCAAGAGTTGGGAGACGAGAATCGAGAGCGTCGAATCGGAGTCCGTTCGGCAACATCTCGACAGTGTCGATTTTTGAATTTACAGCCTCGATAACCGTTCCGTTGGCACTCAGTTCGACATGCCAATTTGAATATCGCGCCCGCGGGTTGTCATCACTGTTTCCCGCCAAAATCAACAGCTTACGCATACGCCATGCCGCACGGGCATAGCCGTTCGGCGTCAAATGAATGCCGTTGTCGCTCTCGACCCAGTCGCCGGTTGCCGGCGGGGCATACAGATCAAAATAAATGGCGTCGTATTCGTCGGCGAGTTTGCGTATGGCTTGGGAATAGAGTTCCAATTTGCGGTTATTCTCCACGGGATCTGGTAACGACTGTTCTGACATCACATGTCGATGCGGCGAGACGAGTACGAACACGGGATTTGCCGCCGCGGCCGACAGATCATCGAGCAGCTTGCGGTAATCCTTCTCGAATTGAGCGAGACCTTCTTCTCCGGCGAATGATTCATTATTCCCATAGAATAGCATGATCACCGTCGGCTTAAGCTCGGCGACCTGTTCGAGCAGCCGTTGGTAACCGACTTCGGGGGGATCGAAGATGCCGCGGGATTCGGCCCGCACGGTGTCGCCGCTCCAGCCGAGGTTGCGGAAGGTGATGTTGCGATCGGGATACCATTGCGTAAGTGCGGTTTCGATGTATGAATCCCGCTGTTCCCGTTCGATAAATGTTCCCCCGATCATGACGACGCGGTCGCCGTCGATGAGTTCAAAGGGATAGCGCACATTGCGCTCGGCGGCGCAAAGGTGTGTCGCAAAAAAGGCCATCCACACGACCGCTGGAAATAATTTCGAAGTATTCATATGGCATTTGCCTGTTTCGCGAGACTCTATTTTTCAGTGGCACTTCGTTATGATGACACATTCTACGAGAGAATCCTACCGTTTACAGGAATTCCGCAGAATAACAACGTGAAACATTGGAGCAAAGCGAGACAGACCATGCCGACGTTTTCGAGTGACGCAATTTTGGAAATGGCCCGCCGGGTTCTCGAAGGTCTCGGACTTCGACCGGATGATGCCCGCATTGTCGCGAACGAACTCCGCGATGCCAATCTCGTCGGGCACGATAGTCATGGCGTGATGCGGTTGATGCAATACGCCGATTCGATTCGTAGCGGACACATGCGTCCCGAAAATCGAAGCGTGGTCCTGACCGAAACACCAAGCTGGGCGCTGATCGACGGCCAGTTTCATTTTGGTCAAGTGACGATGACGCATGCCCTGAAAGTTGGAGCAGAGAAAGCGGCTCAGACCGGGACAGCGACCGTTCTTGTCCGCAATTGCAATCACGTCGGACGATTAGGTTCGTATACCGAACGCGCGGCTCAACAAGGCTTTTTCTGCCTCATGTGCGTCAATGCTCCGGGACCGGGGGGAGTCGCCCCCTACGGCGGGATGGAGCAGAAGCTGGGGACGAATCCGATCTCGATCGCTGCCCCGTATGGCGAGAGCCAATTCGTGCTCGATATGACGACCAGCGCGGTTGCCGAGGGGAAAGTCCGCGTTGCCTTTCAAAAGGGAGAGCCAATCCCATCCGGCTGGATCATCGACGCCCACGGGAACCCGACGACCAACCCCGGCGATCTGTATGCCAAGCCTCCCGGTGCGTTGTTGCCGTTGGGGGGAGAACTGGGATTCAAAGGATTCGGCCTCTCGGTGATGATCGATCTTCTCGCTGGTGTTCTCTCCGGCAGCGGCGTCTGCCGTACCGATCTGCCGCGCGGAGCCAACGGTGTCTGGTTGTATCTGCTCGACATCAAAGCGGTCATCCCGCCGGAGGAGTACGATGCTTGGGTCAACACCTATGTGTCGTCGATCAAAGGTTCGCGGAAACAACAGGGCGTGACGGAAATTCTCATGCCGGGTGAGATAGAACAACGCCGAAAGATGCAACGTCTGGCCGAGGGTGTTTCCCTCCCCGATGAGACGTGGCGGCAGATCAACGTTCTGGCGGAGTCGGTCGGTGTGAAGCTGGATGATCTGTGAGCCGCTCATGAGTTGAGTAATACGCCGCTGTTCACCATGAGAGACGAAAACTGCGAGTACTGTCATTGGTTACAGACTGGCAACTGCCCTGGAAATCTGCTAAATATTTGAAGCCATTGAGGGAATGTCGATGACGTCTCAAGTCGTCGAAGTGTGTTGGAAATGTCAGGAGTAAAAAAGCGTGGAAGCCGTTGCGAATCTGATCGACAATTTAATCGACTTGCTCATCGCCTTCGGGAATGTGATTTTGTCGGTGATCGGCATCATTATCCCATGGACGCCGCTGTTGATGTGGGTGGCGTTCTGGTTGCTCGCCGTCAATTGGACAAAACTACGCCCCGTGATGCTGCAAGGGGGATGGATCGGTGTCGTGCTGATTGGCTTGATGATGGTGCTGATCTGGGGGACGATCGCACCCCCCGCCGAGGGCTTTCATCACTTCTTCGGCCTGACGGTCAGCAACTTCGTCGGCAAGACGGTGTATGTGACCGTGCTGTTCAGCATCATGTTTCTCTGTGGTGCGGTTCAGTTGGCCGGCGTTTGCGATTGCTGTCTGAAATTTCCTGAAGATTCGGCCGAAACAGTCGCTCATGCCGATCACGGACACGACAACCACGGCCCCGCAGCTCATGCTGATACAAGTCACGGGCATGATGCACACGGTCACTGAGGTGCGATCTGACCTGAGCGGCGTCATTCAGTCGAACCGTTCAGACGATGACGAATGCTCCGTACGCAGCCACCAGAAGCATCACCGCGCCGCCGATTTTTACAAGCAGCGGCGATTGGAAAGTTCCAAAGCCCTCAAATCTCATGTGGGGGACTTCAGGCATCGCCTCGGAAACGAGTTCATTGGCGATGAAGAAAATAAGACCCATGAATCCAAACACCGGTAATGCCAACAGGTCGAGCCAGCGCGCCTCAATCACATAGCGTCCGACGGGTAGCAGAAATATCACAAAGGCGATCAGATTCGCCCAGTGCCACCGAAAAAAGTCGGCAAGGGTATTTCGCATCCTCAGAGCCTCGACTGTAATGTCCGGCAAAATTCGTAATTCATTTCGAGGGAGATCAATCAGGCAGAGCCGTTCGCCGAATTAGCGAATGGCATCAGAATATCGAGAACCTGGTCTTTGAGTGCCGAGTTGACTGCGAAACCTTGTCCCGAGTTAATCGAAGGCTCGCCGCGCCAGTCGAGCCAGGCTCCGCCCGCTTCTTTCATGATGGGGATCATGGGGGCGGCATCCCAGGGATTGAGGATCGGATCGACCATGATTTCCGCCCGACCGGTCGCGACGAGAGCATAGCCGTAACAATCGCCCCAACCGCGCGCGAGCCGCGTTCGATTCATCAATTCTTCGAACGCCGGTTGGCTGCCGAGTTGATCCCAACGGGTGAATGTGGTGACGCACATGAGCGCATGAGACAGTTGATCGACCGTGCTCACCTTCGCTGGTCGAGTCGTGCCGTTGCTCATCTGCCACCAGGCACCTAAACCGTTCGCGGCGTAGACGATTTCGCGAAGAGCCGGAAAACGGCAGATGCCGATTTGACATTCCTTATCGACTTCGAGGGCGATCAGCGTGCCGAACAACGGAACTCCATGCATGAACGATTTTGTTCCATCGACGGGATCGAGAATCCATCGGCAGCCATTTTTTGATGCCGTTTCGCCGAATTCTTCTCCCAGGATGCCATCTTGCGGAAATTCCCTGCTTAAGCGATCGCGCAGCAACTCTTCGGCACCGCGGTCGGCGGCGGTCACCGGCGTGCGATCGGCCTTCCAATCGACCGACAGAAACGCGTCTTGATAATGACGCAGAATCAGTGCCTCGGCTTCCGCTGAGGCCCGCAATGCGAAATCGAGTCGGTGTTGTCGTTCTTGCGCATCCATTATGTCGGAGTCATTTCCCGGCTGAAGCCTTATTGATTTTCGAGGCGATAGAGTTGTTCTCCCGCCTTGGGAACGAGAAGAATCCCTTCCGCTTCGCGGTTCGCGAAATCTTCCGGACGGATCGATGCCGGGTCGCGGTAACCAAGGTTGATCCGCCGGCAGATTTCGGCGGGAATTTGTGTCGCCAACGTCACCTGCACGCGCGGTCGTTCGACCCCGTTTTCATATGTGCCTGTCCCGCGGACATGCGTCGAGTGCGCGAGGACTCCCCACGGTATGTGTTGAAAATGGTCCCACTGTTTCGTGAAATAATCGCGGACATGATAACCGACCTGTTCGATCAGTTTCCCATGCGTGATCGAAATTTCATGCAGATGCGGGGCGTAAATGATCAATTCGCCCCCATCGGCAACGATCGGTTCAAGCTTGTACATGCACTTCCCCGCAACCCACAATTCGTCGTACATCGGCGGAGCGCATGAGAGGATCTGCCGAAACGGCTGAGGAACTCTGACGATATGAACCTTCCCCGAGAGATCGGCGGCATTATGCCATGCGGCTTCGGGCGTACCGTAAAACAGCCCATGCAGTTCGCACTTGGCGTTTACTACGAATGCAAGGCAACGACGCGTTCGGGGAATCAGTTTCGCGGCATGATCGACCACCTGCCGGACCGGCGTCATTTTTTGGCCGATGATCCCCACATTGGTGATCAGAGCACCCAGCCAGTGGAAGAAATTCAGCAGTTCCGGTCCAGAAATACCCGGGAAAAAGTATTTGTTTCCCCCGGAAAAACCGACGACTTCATGCGGAAAGACCGGGCCGAGCACCAGCAACAGATCGTATGCGAGAACGGCCTTGTTGATCGTGACGTCAACTTCATCGACCAGCACACCGTTCGTGATGTTTGCCGTCTCTTCGCGGGAAAGTTTCCCCAGCGTCGTCAATTGCGAAGGCTGATCCCACGCATGATTAAGGAGCTTCGTCTCGGCGATTCGCGGCATATCCGGTGTTATGCCGAGCATTCGCTCGATCGACTCTTGCGGCATGGGTGGGTGCGTTCCCAGTGCGACCATAACATCGATGTTCTTGACGACTGGTCGCAGCCGTTCGTACAGCAGCGGAAACAACAATCCCAACGGAGCCGTCCTCGTCGCATCGGGAACGATCACGAGAATCTTGCGATCGCGAAAGTCTTCCAGGGGGAGCTCATGCTGGAACCATTGGCGTACTTCATCGTCGCTGAGGATGGGGATTGGAGAAGCCATATTGATTCGGATATATTTTCTGAAGACAGATTTGTTGAGGATGATATGACTCCTATACCATACCCTCGCGGGATCTGGCCAGTCAGGAGAAATCGGCAGCGGTTTCAGAGGATGGGATTCAGCGATTTTCTTGCACCCGCCGACGTTACCCGTGGTGTCATCAGTCAATGTGAATGTATCTTCATCATCGTGTGAAGAACGATTCTGCGACCTTTATGCGGAATCAATGCCGAGAGACTGTCCAACAGACGAAAGATGTATTAACTTGCAGGTTTGGCGCGCATTGGCGGTCTGCCTGAGTGGTTGCATCGGCTGACGAAGCTTCGTCCGTGTGCCAGATGATTGTTGGAGTGCAAGACAGCATTCAGGCTGAACTCCCACAAGGATCGCATGAGATGCTTTAATTGTTGATCGTAATTCAGTTATTATCATCACCCCGCACGGCCAATGCCGAATGGAATCGGCGCGTTCGGGTACCGGAATCGGACAGGTAAAGCGAGACGCTCGACGGGCCTGTTGATTACCGGATATAGAACCGGTTGAGGAGTCTTGGATGACACTGGCGGAAGCGTTAGGAAGCAAATTCCGAGGGGACATCCGTTTCCGCGGGGCGGCTTATCTGGAAGCCGAACGCGTCTCCCTCGTGCAGATTACGCCGAATCTGGTGAGCGGCGTGGTCAAGGATGGTCAGGATTTTCACACGCAGCTTTGCCGCGAAGGGGACCAGTTGCGGATGTTCTGCAATTGCTCTCATGGGAATCAGGCCGACGCCACCTGCAAGCATATCTGGGCGACTATTCTCGCCGTCGATGCCGGACAGTTGATGACCGGGACGCCTCGTCCGGGACACATTCCGGAATTCGCCGCGGCGGGACACTCGTCGATCGATCGGCCGCTCGAATTCGACGACGAAGACGACGATCTGAGCCGAGATCTGTATCAGCCGAAAACTCCGAAATGGTCGCGCGCCGAAACGACCGAGGTGCTGGTACAACAAAAGGATTGGGAGGTCAAACTCCAGCAGGTCCGCAACCGACTCAGTCACTCGTGGACCGACCCCCAGGGGGGAAACGTCGGCGAACGCGAAATCTATTACGAGATCGACGTCGAAGAAAGCAAATCGGCTCAATGCGTCGTGTTGCAGGTCTCGCAACGACAACGTCGTTCGAACGGACAATGGGGAAAATTGAAACCTCTCCGCTTGCGCGCCGCGGGACTTGCCGAGGTCGATCAGGAGCAGGATCGGCGGATTCTCGGCTTCCTCTACGGCGGCGTTCCCGAACGCACGAACTGGTATGCGCAGCAGACCGAACTCCAGGCGCCGGCGCATCGATTCCGCATTTCCTATGAACTCGGTTTGCATCTGTTGCCGACCATCTGCGAGACGGGGCGTCTGCATTATCTGCACGACAAATTGTCCGACAAGAGCCCGACGTCGCACGAAAAATCGACGGCGCTTCGAATCGCCAAATCTGCCCACGGAAAAGCAACGGCGGAAAAACAGCCTCCGACTTTGCAATGGGACGACGGCGAGCCTTACGAAGTCAATCTTCAACTCGTTTACGACGAAGAACGAACGGTCTGGACATTGACCGCACTGCTGCGACGCGATGAACTGACGTTGCCCGTCGGCAAAGTGGCCTTGCTGGTGCCGGGTGGGTTCGTCGGGACCGAGACACACATTGCTCGCCTCGATGACGGTGGAACGTTCCCCTGGCTCGAACAGATATTGAGCGGAGGGGCGATCGAAGTACCCGCGGGTGAAGAGGAAGAACTCGTCGAACGTTTGCATGACATCCCCGCCTTGCCGAGGCTCGATCTTCCGGAATCGCTGCATCTCGAAGAAGTCACCGTCGCTCCCGAACCGCAACTGTTGTTGCGCACGCCGCAGGGATTTCGCTGGCGCAACGAGCGATTGATGGGTGAGGTCTCGTTCAAATACTTCGATACACTCGTCCGCGGATCGAGCCGGCAATGGGCCGTCGTGCAACGCGAAGAGGGGCGCTGTCTGATTCGCGATCGTCACGCCGAACAGGCTGCATGGTCGTTATTGCAGGGCACCGGCTTTCAACGCATTCAGAATTCATCGCGGGCACGCGAAGGAGATGTCGAGATCCCCGCGCGAGAATTGGGTCCGGCGATACGCGAATTATTGGCTGCCCGATGGGTCGTGCGCGCCGACGGTCAACCGGTCCATCAGCCGTCCCCTTTGGAATTCAAGGTGAAGTCGGGGATCGACTGGTTCGAACTGCATGCCAGCGCCGATTTTGAAGGGCGAACGATCCAGTTGCCCGAACTCCTCTCGGCATTGGCGCGGGGAGATTCGACGATTCGCCTGTCGGATGGTTCGCTGGGGTTGATCCCGGAAGAATGGGCGAAGCAATACGGCTTTCTGGGCGGGCTGGGGTCAACGGAAGAGGGGCATCTGAAGTTTTCCGCCACGCAGGCCGGATTGCTGGATGCGTTGCTGGCTTCGCAGCCGCACGTCGATTACGACGAGCAGTTTCAGCAATTGCGGGATCGGCTGAAACAATTTGAAGGCATCGCATCGGTTCCCGAACCCAAGGCATTCAAGGGATTGCTGCGTCCGTATCAGAAGGAAGGTCTCGGCTGGCTCAAATTTCTGCAAGACTTTCGGTTCGGGGGCTGTCTCGCGGACGACATGGGCTTGGGAAAAACCGTGCAGTTGCTGGCACTTCTGGAAGATCGCTGCTCTCAACGCAAAAAACGCATCCCATCGCTCGTGGTCGTGCCGAAATCGCTGCTGTTCAACTGGAGCATGGAATGTCACCGCTTCACTCCCAATCTGAAAATCATGGAGTACGCGGGGATCGACCGGACCGAACTTCGCGAAAAAATCGCCAAACACGATATCGTGCTCACAACCTACGGTATGATGCGTCGCGACGTACTCTATTTGAAGGATATCGCCTTCGATTACGTCGTCCTCGATGAGGCCCAGATCATCAAGAATGCCAATTCGCAGGTCGCGAAAGCCGCTCGGCTGTTGCAGGCTCAGCATCGACTGGCGCTCAGCGGCACACCGATCGAAAACCATCTCGGCGATCTGTGGTCGATTTTCGAATTTCTCAATCCCGGCATGCTGGGACGCAGTTCGCTGTTCAAGATGTACGTCTCGGAATCGGAAGATCCCGAATCGCGCCGCGTCTTGCAGCAGGCGCTGAAACCGTTCATTCTTCGCCGCACGAAAAAGCAAGTCGCCAGCGATCTTCCCGAAAAAATTGAAGAGACGATTTACTGCCATCTAGGGAAAAAACAACGGCAGCAATACGAAGAACTTCGCGACCATTACCGTGCGGCGTTGCTGGGAATGGTTCGCGATCAGGGAATGGCAAAATCAAAAATTCACGTGCTCGAAGCGCTGCTGCGCTTGCGGCAGGCGGCCTGCCATCCCGCACTTTTGGATAAGGAATCCACCGAAGAATCGTCGGCGAAGCTCGACGTGCTGCTACCGTATCTCGAAGAATTGATCGACGAAGGGCACAAGGTTCTGGTCTTTTCGCAGTTTACGAGTCTGCTGGCCGTCGTCCGCAAACATCTCGATCAGAAGAACCTGATCTACGAATATCTCGACGGCCAGACGCGCGATCGCAAGGCCCGCATCGAGCATTTTCAGGGCGATCCGAGCGTCGGCATTTTTCTAATCAGTTTGAAGGCGGGCGGATTGGGGTTGAATCTCACCGCCGCCGATTACGTCTTTCTGCTCGACCCGTGGTGGAATCCCGCCGCTGAAAGTCAGGCGATCGACCGGGCCCATCGCATGGGACAGACGCGGCAGGTGTTTGCCTATCGATTGATCTGCAAGAACACCGTCGAAGAGAAAATCGCCGAATTGCAGCTCAAAAAACGCGAACTGGCGCATGCGATTCTGGAAGAGAACAGCTCGCTGTTGCAGCAATTGACGACCGAAGATCTCGAACTGCTGCTGTCGTAGGGTTGTGCGCCTGGCAAGTGAATCGGCAGGCAAACTCGTCAAGAATTGCGCCGTACCGAAGAAGCTGATCTTGCTCCGGTCCCGACTCCGGTGATAATCTTCTGCCGCAATTCAACGCAGACCGAATATCAAGGACCGCAAACTCATTCATCGCGATTTGGCCATTTCCGTCATGTCGTTTATCCCACTTTCGGAAGGATCATTCATGGAACCCCTGAAAAAAATTACCGAACTCAAATCTGCTCAGGCGACGTTCTCGCTCTATGAGGAATTCAAGAAGTTCGCGTTCAAGGGAAACGTCATCGACCTCGCAGTCGGCGTGATCATCGGCGGTGCGTTCGGCAAGATTATCGCCTCGCTGGTTGAGAATATCATCATGCCGGTCGTCGGAATGTTGATGCCCTCCCAACAAGGATATCAGAAATGGATATATTATGTCGGCGATAAGGAAATCCCTTACGGTAAATTCATCGGGGAAGTCGTCAACTTCCTGATCGTCGCGATGGTGCTATTTATTTTCATCGTCAAGTTTCTGGGATGGGTGACCCGAAGCCGAGAGACGACTCCCGCGGCCCCTCCCGTACCTACGAAAGATCAGATCTTGTTGACTGAAATTCGCGACCTGTTGAAAGCGAAATCGGTTTAACGAGCGGTAAGGTGCCATTCAGCGGTTCCAGAGATCAATTGGTTGACGTCGGCTTTCCCGGCGTGGCCGATCGCGGGTTAACAGAACGCGGACGAATCGCAGGCCCCGTGGTGGGGTAGGGTGGAACAGGTGAGGCCCGTGGAGTTGCCGGGCGTGGCGGCGCGAAGAATCTCGGCATGGGGTTCGTCTTCGTGGGGTCGAATGCCCCCAGGAAATGTTTGAGGGCGCTGTCGAGATTTTTCAGCGGTTGAACCTCCGCTTCAGGATGATTGACTTCTCCCCGGACTTTAACCCCGACCCACCCCTTGGTGGCTTCCCCCAGCAGCTTACTGACGACCGGAATCGACAACTGGTTTTGCGTCATCGTTGAATAAAAATCGAGATCGAGTTTCCCATCGAGCGTCGCTGTCCCGCGCCCGCGCAGGCTGATGGTATCCCCCACTAGATCGATGACGCTGAATTCGACTCGCTGATGAATGACGTTGAAATCGAGAAACACGTACTGAAACGCCGCCTTTTCAGTGGGGCCGGGCCGCACGAGTTGCAGGATCTGAACCATCACGGGGAGTTCGTACAAAGCCGCGGGGCTGATCTGCATCTGTCCGCGCCCACGAAGCGATTCCTCATCGGACGTCGAACCGTGCAAATTCATCCAGGCGTTGACGACGCCGCGCAAATCTTTCTGCTCCGTCAAATATTGAGCGGCGTAGGTCTCCAGCTTTCCGTCAGAAAGCGTCAGCACCACCTGGTATTTTCCGGGGGATTCTTCGGGAGGGGGCGTTCCCGCGTCGATGACGCTGTCCATCGTCAGGATCCCGCCGATCACTTTCCCCGAAAGCCGTTCTTGCAACGGTACGGGATTCTGAGGCAAAGTCGCCTTGAGCGAATCGATCATTTTCTGCGAACCGACGACGAGTTGCTGATTCTGCCAGCGATACGGACCCTGCACCTGAGTGATGTAGTAACCGTGGGCCAGCATCGATTCCAGATCGATGGCGCCCAGCATCTCGCACTGATAGCCGTCCCACGTTCCCACGCTGGTGACCCGACCGAACAGGCTTTTCAGTTCGATGCCGGCATCCATCGAGTTCCCGGTCAGAATGGTTTCGATGTCGAAAGTCGCCGTCATGGGTGCGGAAACATCTTCGACCATTTTCTGTTCGAAAGCGACCTTTCCCGACATCGACAAGGGATGCTGAGGGTTAACCAATTCGACCACCTGCATCAGTTCGGGAGACAGGGCGCGCCTGAACGAACGATTTGGATTCAGATCATCGACATAGATAGGGTCGAGATTCAATTTCCAGCCGCCGTCATCGTGCAGTTGCATCGTCCCCTTGGCACGCACCTGCGTTTCGTCGTGACGCCCCAAAAAGGATTGGAATTGAACGACGCCTTGATGATAGCTGAATTTCGATTTGATCTGTTCGAGCGGAAAGCGAAATTTATCGAGCTGCATGCTGCCGCTCGTGACTTCCACCGACGGTAGTGAAAGCTCCACTTTTTCTCCCTGATTCCAAAGAACAACTGCCGAGAGATCGGCGGTGCCGCGGAGGTCTATCGATTCCCAGGCCTTGCGGAGTCCATCGGGTAACGCCTGTTGCAGATTCCCATCGAGGGGAACCTGTGAACCCGTTAGTGTCAACGACAGGTCGTGGGAGTGAGCGGGCGAATTGAAGTGAGCCTCGGCCTGGATGATTCCATTATTTCGTTTGGCCGTGACGTTTGTCGCCGACCAGCGATCGTTTGCGCTGGAATAAACGAGGTGGCCGTTGAGATCGACGAGCCGATAGGGGAATTTCTCATATTGCATCGTGCCGTCGCGGATGTCGACTTCGATAAACGTAGACCAGATGCGGTTCTTGCCGCTCGGGCGCACGATGTGGGCGGCTCCCTCCATTGTTCCCGTCAGTCTCAACGATTCGATCGTCGGTTGGACTTTGGCGGGGAATGCCGTCAGCAGCGATTCGCCGAGCGGGATCTTGTCGATCTGAATCGTCAGATCGACCCCCGCGTCAAACCCCGGATCGCGAATGACCCCTTCTGCAGCGATGGGACGCTTTCCGGCAAGCCCCGACAACGATACCGTCAGTTCACGCTCCTTCTGCTGGATTTGTCCCGTCATTTTTGTGATGGGGTAGGGAAACTTTGTCGGGGTGATCGCGGCATCCTTGACCGTCAGCAACAGGTTATCGACCTCCCATTGTCGAGGTATCGATGCGGCCGGCGTTGGTATAGGCGATGAGTCGGTTGTTTCGAAGTCCATAACGATAGGCTGTTCCGATGTCGTTTCCGGCCCCGAATTGGATATCGGATTCTCCACATCGTTCCCGGCGGTTTCAATGATCGTTGACCCGTCCTCGCGGACTGACGAGTCCGGTTGCAGTTCCTTGAGGTCGAAGACGAGATCGAAGTTTCCCTGCGGCTGGAGGGAGTCATACAAGCGGGCCAACCCTCCGCGCAGAGTCCCGCGGAATTGTTGATCCACGACGAGATTCGTCATTTGTACGTGCCACTCGCTCGAAAATGACGCCGCCGCATGGACCCGCTTTCCTTGCAACAGTAGCTGCGTGGAACCGTGGGTCGCCTGCAAGTCGCGGATTTCGAGCGAGTCGTTGTCCCAGATGATCGTGCCGAAGAGTTCGTGCAGATCGAAGGGCAATTGGGGATGATCGATCCGTCCGTTGCGCAGCAGCATGCGAACGCGAAGAGAAGGGGGTGTACCTTGCGTCGTTGATGCCAACTCGAAACCGACGTCCATTTGTGCCGATACGCTATCCCAGAGTCGGTGCGTCGACTCGGGAAGTGATTCACCGGCTTCCCGTGCATCGCCGGTCCAGATCGTCGAGACCTGCTGCGGTTGGGCGGAAGATTCGCGGTGATCTTGGGAGTCGGATTCGTCCTGATCGTGTTGAGCATTCGCCGCCGTTTTACTTGGACCATCAGACGCGAGCGTGGGTTCGCTTCCGTGGGCCGCTGACGTCGGCGCTTCGGCGAGCAACGCATGAAGTTTGTGATCGAACTGGGGTGCGATCGTGGAGATAAGTTGACCCAGTTCGGCGCCCGCCTTGAGGTCGTTCCACTGCCCCGTAACCGACCAGGAATGACGATTGAGATCGAGTTGACCTTCGAGCGACAATTTCCCCGAGAAATTGACCTGTCCCACCGCCACGATTTGAAACTCGCGATGCCCCGCGGGAATCAATCTCATGTTGACGTTCTGCACGCTCACCGAAGTATGTTGCACGCCCGAATCGGGTTCCCAGTGGAGCGTTACCGTGCCGTTTTCGATTTCGAATTCCGGCAGGCTGTTGTCGCTCTTGGGTAGCGGCCAGAGACTCTGCCAGTTCCATGTGCCGTCCTTACGTCGGACCAGTTCCAGAGTAGGACGTAGAATCGTGACCTTGTGAACGAGAACTCGCTGTTCGCTTGCCAGTAAATCCTTGTCGATCGTCAACACGATTTCGGGTATCGTCACCAGCGCCGGCTGATTCTCTACCGGTTTCAGCTCGATGTCGTACAGACGGATCCGCCGATGAAAATCGAAGCGTGCTTTACCGAGCCGGATGTCGGCATCGGGGAGCATCACGTCGGCCTGCGTCAGTATCGTCGTCCGCAGTAACTCGTCGCTCTGCATCCAGAACCAATATCCGGTTCCTCCCGCCGCCGCCAGCAGTAGCAGGATGAAAAACAGGCTCCATTTGAATGTCTTGCGAAGATTCATGGGAATGACGGAGTCCTGGTGACGGGTACATCGACCTTATCTGTATCGTTCGTTCGATTTCGGCTACCGGTCCAGAACGCTGCTGCCAGCAGGCACAAGGCGTATTCACCGGGTAGTCGATATCGTAACGAACTGACGAAAAACAAATGCATGAGACAAAAGTAGATCACGGGACCGACCAGAAGTGTGAGCATCCAGTATTGGTGCCGCAGCGACCATGCACCCGCCGTCGCACTACCGATCAGCAGCACAAACCCCGCCAGCGTCGCGACGATGGCGAGAGGATTTCGAAAATCGCCGGCGTTCGGCCACGGTTTCCAGAATCGCAAGAATTTTTGCCATGCGAGTTGCATCGATTTAAGGGGGTTCTCGCGGGCGAAACTCCATGCCGCTTGCCGGTAATGGCGGTCGACTTCGTATTCGGTCATTTGTGCGGAGAGCCCGTCGCGATCGAAGAACGACATCTCGCTTTCGCCAGTCGCCTGCGGATTGAGGCCGTCGTATAAGCTCGGTCCCATCCACAATGTCGTGGGGACAAACTTTTCCGTGACGAGATAATTTCTCCATGTCCAAGGGGCCATGCATGCCACAAATGCCGCGAACATCACGAGCCCTTGAACGGCGGCTCGCTTCTGGAATTTCTCAGTGATCCACCATACCGCTGGAAATAACGGACCGACGAGAATCCAGTTCGGGCGAACGTAGGTCCCGGCGGCGATTAACACGCCACATAACACCGACCAGGACAACTTCGTGCGCAGCGTTTCTCCCGCGCGTGCTTTTCGAATCAGAACGGCGAACGCCCACAAATTCAGAATCATGCAAATGGTAAACGTCGTTTCACTCAGTACGATGACGCTGAATAACACGAACGTCGGCATGACGGCGGCAAGCACTGCGCCGAACAAACCGGCCGATTCATGGAACAGTTCTTTCCCCAGCAGGTAAACTGCCCCGCAGGCCAATGTACCCACAAAGGCCAAGACGAGCCGAGCAGCGAATAAACTCTCGCCGAAGAGCGAAACCGCGCCGGCCAGAACGAGCGGGAAGCCGGGCATGCGGAGAACCTTTCTGGGGGGATCATACACCGCGTACTCTTCACCGGCGGCGATTTTCTTACCGAGTTCCCAGTAACCCTCGGCGTCGCCGGGAATCAGAAAATCCCGATGCCAGACGTGATCGAGCTGGTATTGAAGAACCATCGCGGCCGAGATCCTTCCTGCGAGGGCAATAGCGAGAATGCCCCACAGCCAGCGTGATGTGGCTTGCCTTTGGTTCATACGTTGATACGCTCCCCGTCATCCATTACACAGAGGGGGAGGAATCGTATGACTACTGCACTGAGGGGTCAAGACAGGAATTCAAAAGGGGAGTTGACGCTGAGGGAAGGGGGGCAATCAGAGGCAGGGAAGTCGGAAATGCTGGAAATCGATGGAGATACGGGAATTATCGTGGGGGATCACAGACGGACCCGGATGTGTTGTTTGTAAACTCAATCATCATATAAGCGGAGAGGGGGGGATTCGAACCCCCGGTCCCCTTTCGAGGACACAGCATTTCCAGTGCTGCACAATCGGCCGCTCTGTCACCTCTCCGGAACGGGTCGCGCTCAATCTCACGCATGGGTGTGAAGGATTGAGATCATCCAGTATTGACCACCTTTTTTAGCCCAGAGCCGATGATCTGACCAGACACAGATCGACGCGATCGGACTATCAAAGCACGTCAGTTCGCGTGGAGCGTCGAACCTTGTGATTCATACACTTGGGAATAGACATTATCTGCCAACCGACGAGACCGGGGCGATTATTCTTTTGCGACTTTCGCCTTTTTAGGAGTCTTCGTTTTCTCCTTTCCTGATTTTTCAGATTTTTCAGGCTTGGGAGCTTTGACTTCCTTGGGGGCAGCCAATTTCTCGGTTTTCAGCCGGGCGACTTCCGCATCATTCGCCGCGATATTCGCCACCGCTTTGAGGCGAACCCTCAATTGCTTGCACTTGGCGTTGAGCGAGCGCCAGACGGGATCGCGACGGCGAGCGGTGGCTTCCACTCCTTTTCCATCCAGGGATTTGACCCATGCGGCGAGTTTCAGGTTCGCAATTTCGAGTTCGCGGTCCAGAC
>JBJXGP010000046.1:0-11692 GCA_046160425.1 Planctomycetaceae bacterium | reverse complement strand
GCGAATCCCCGCACCTGCCAGCGTCACCGAATAGCAATAGGTCCAGTGCTCGCGCCCGGCCTCCTTGTTGATGCGCGGCGCGCGGCCCATTTCGCTCATCGTGACCACCAGCGTCTCATCGAGCAAGCCCCGATTTTCCAGATCTGTCAACAGCGCGTTGTACGTGCGGTCGAACCACGGCAGGTTGTACTCTCGCATGATGCCGAAGTTGCGGCCGTGCGTATCCCAATTGAAATACTGCAACTGGAATCGTTCCCAATAACAATCCCAGGTCACGTTGACGAAGCGAACGCCGCATTCGACCAATCGCCGGGCCACGAGCGTGCTCGTGCCGAATAGATATTGCCCGTAGGCTTCATGCAACTGCGGATCTTCCGAACTGACGTCGAATGCGTGTTTCACTTTCGATGACGTCAGCAGATCGAAGGCCCGGTGTTGCACGCCGCTGTAGCCCGGCGTATCAAGACGCTTCTCGGCTTTGCGGAATTCATCGTCGAACTGCTGCAAGAGATTCCGGCGGGAGTTCAACCGATCGACGGTGACTCCTTCGGCCAACTCGCTGTCTCCCAGCGTGGGAACGCCGCGCAGAACCTGCGGATAATTCCGGTCCTCGGGAGGCTTATCGACGTATGGAGCACACTTGGCGAACAACGGGTCAAAGCGCTCGCCGAGAAAACCGCCGTACGGGCCGGGTCGGCGGGAGTGTTGCCCCCAACCGAGATATGTGGGGAGATACAGGTAATGCGGAACCGAAGAATCGTGACGATTGAGATACGAGACGACGGATCCCATGCTGGGGGGATAACTGGGGTCGGTACGATTCGTGTCGACCGAGCGGTCAAGCCCCGTATAACCGGGAAGGCAATTGTGACAGCCGGCGGTATGATTCAGCGACCTGACGATCGCCATCTTGTGCATCCACTTCGACATCAGCGGAAGATGTTCGCAGATCTGAATGCCGGGGACGTTCGTATCGATGGGATTGAAATCGCCGCGCACTTCTGCGGGAGCGTTCGGCTTGAGATCCCACATATCCTGAGTCGGCGCCCCGCCGAGCAGATACAGCAGGATGACGTTTTTCGCCTTCCCCTGCGGCGCTTCATTCGCGCTCTCGTTCGCCGTCACGACTTCGGGAGCGATGAACCGGCTGAGCAGCCCCAGCATTCCGGCTTGCAGTGTTTGCCGCCGGGTAATGCCGTCACAACATCGTCGCGGACTTCCGAGCATTGTCAGCATGTCATATCTCCTGCGCGGATCGAGCGATTTTGGTGGCAAACGTAGAAGCCCTAACAAAACCGGTTGTGCCTGTTGAAAATGCCTGAATTGTTGTAGGAAATCACACCGCACAGAGGTTTTGTTAGATGTTCTTAGTCATCAAGGGCACCAAGATTTTTCATGGACACATTACGCCAGAATATCCCAGATCGCATGGCCGCCGTTGGCGACCGGGTTCGGGCGGCCGGTCAGATCGGGAACCGTCGCGTGCGCATCGATTCCCAACGCCTGATAAATCGTCGCACAGACGTCCCCCGTGCTGACAGGCTTATCCTGCACGAAACCGGCTTGTGCATCCGATGCACCGTACACCGTCCCGCCGCGAATCCCCGCACCTGCCAGCGTCACCGAATAGCAATAGGTCCAGTGCTCGCGCCCGGCCTCCTTGTTGATGCGCGGCGCGCGGCCCATTTCGCTCATCGTGACCACCAGCGTCTCGTCGAGCAGACCGCGATTTTCCAGATCGGTCAATAAGGCGTTATACGTGCGGTCGAACCACGGCAAATTGTATTCCCGCATGATGCCGAAGCTCCGCCAGTGCGTATCCCAACTGGCGTTCTGTAACTTGAAACGTTCCCAGTAACAGTCCCACGTGACGTTGACAAAGCGAACGCCGCATTCGAGCAATCGCCGGGCGACAAGCGTGCTCGTGCCGAACAGATATTGCCCATACGCATCTTGCAGTTGCTGGTCCTCAGAACTGACATCGAATGCACGCTTGACTTTCGACGCCGTCAGCAAATCAAAGGCCCGGTGCTGCACGCCGCTGTAGCCCGGCGTATCCAGGCGCGTCTCGGCACGGCGGAACTCATCGTCGAACTGCTGCAAGAGATTTTTTCGGGAGTTCAGTCGATCGACCGTCACCCCTTCGATGAGTTCGCTGTCGCCCAGCGTGGGAACGCCGCGCAGAACCTGCGGATAATCCCGCTCTTCGGGGGGCTTATCGATGTACGGAGCACACTTGGCGAACAACGGGTCGTAGCGTTCGCCGAGAAAACCGCCGTATGGGCCGGGACGGCGCACCATCTGTCCCCAGCCGAGATACGCCGGCAGATAGACGTAATGCGGCACATGCGTTTCCTGCCGATGCAGATACGAAAAGACCGAGCCCATGCTGGGGGGATAACTCGGGTCGGGTCGATTGGCGTCAACCGAGCGCTCAAGTCCTGTGTAGCCCGGAAGGCAATTGTGACAACCGGCGGCGTGATGCAGCGACCGGACGATCGCCATCTTGTGCATCCACTTCGTCATCAGCGGAAGATGCTCGCAGATCTGAATGCCGGGGACGTTCGTATCGATGGGATTGAAGTCGCCGCGAACCTCCGCGGGGGCATTCGGCTTGAGATCCCACATATCCTGCGTTGCTGCCCCGCCGAGCAGGTACAGCAGGATGACGTTTTTCGCCTTCCCCTGCGGCACTTCGCTCACGGTCTCGTTCGCCGTCGCCATTTCGGGAGCGATAAACCGGCTCAAGAGGCCCAGCATCCCCGCTTGCAGAGTTTGCCTGCGAGTAATGCCGTCACAACACCGTCGCGGACTTCCGAGCATTGTCAGCATGTCATCTCTCCCTGCGCGGATTGGGCGATCGCGATTTTCCGAAAAATGATCTCTGTTTCCCGGACAAACTCCGTCACAATTCTACCATAAACTCCTATTTCCGGGATATCGAAACATAAAGAATTTTTTATCAGATAAAAAGTCGTGTTTCGTAAAAATGAGGGAAATGAAGCCAATAGCCGATATCGATCGCCGGCCGATTCCCCACCCGAACTGGACAGAGATCAAGCCTGTGGTACAATATTGACGATGAATTTCAGGGGGATTACATCCATTCCCCTCGTCCCTTGACGTGAAGCGAGACCTGAATGCCGTCGCCGCGCAGAACATTCTCACGCTCGGAACAACCAGCCGTCGAGGGTCTTTCCCGCCGGCGGTTCCTGGATGTCGCGTTGCTCGCAGGGGGTTGCGGCTTATCTTTGGGTGACGTGCTGCGGCTGCAAGCGGAAACCTCGCCGAGCGGTGGCGCGAAGTCTGACACCGCGGTCATTCAACTCTGGCTGGGGGGTGGGCCGAGTCAGTTCGAGACATTCGACCCCAAGCCCGAAGCTCCCGCCGAAATTCGGGGGCCGTATTCGTCGATTCAATCGTCGTTGCCCGGCATACAAGTTTGCGAAAAACTCCCGCTCACCGCACAACTCATGGATCGCTGTTCGCTGATCCGCAGTTTCACGCACAACACCGACGACCACTTCATCGCCACGCACTGGTGCATCACCGGTTATCCCGGCGTGAATATGCGTCCGTCGCATCCGTCGAACGGTTCGCTGACGTCGCGCTTTCGCGGAGCGAACCGCCCGGGTATGCCCGCTTATGCCCACTTGAAGGATAGCGGCCGCGGCACCGAACTCGAACAGACCTTCGAGACCGGCCATCTCGGCTTGCAGCACTCGGCGTTCAATGTCGTGCAGGACTGGATGCAGGACCGCTTCCAGGATGACAAGCTCCAGCTCGACACGCGAAATCTGAAACTCGCAGACGATCTCACGCTCGACCGCGTCGAAGACCGCCGTAGTCTGCTCGCGTTGCTCGACCGCCTGCCAAAGAAAATCGACGACAACGCGAACACGGTCTCGCAACTCGATCAGTTCAACCGCGCGGCCCTCGACATGATAGTCAGCGGCGAAGCAAAACGCGCCTTCGATCTGACCGAGGAACCGGATGAAATCCGCGATCGATACGGCCGACACCGCTGGGGACAAATGGGACTTCTCGCCCGACGGCTCGTCGAAGCGGGCGTGTCGTTTGTGACCGTCAACCTCGCTCCCGATTCGCTCTGCTGGGACTGGCACCGCACGGTCATCGAGCATCACGGCGCTCCCGATGACGGAACCGGCCGAGGGATGAACGTCAACGGGCCACCCCTCGATCAACTGCTTTACGGCCTGACCCACGATCTCTACGAGCGCGGCCTCGACAAGAAAGTGCTCGTTGTCGTCTGGGGTGAATTCGGCCGCACGCCGCGCATCAACCCCACCGGCGGACGCGATCACTGGGGACAACTCATGAGCCTACTGCTGATCGGCGGCGGATTGCAAATGGGGCAGGTCGTCGGCAAATCGAACCGCAACGGCGAAGCCCCCCTCGAACGCCCGATCGGTCCGACCGACGTGCTGGCGATGATCTATCGCCACCTCGGCATCGACCCCGAAGATCACACCATCAACGCCGCCGGCCGCCCCATTCCGGTCTTGCCGAACGGCCGGGTGATCTCCGAGTTGATTTGATCGTGGATCACTTCTTCTCAATCTTCGCCAATGTGTCCTTGAGCGTCACTGTGCGGTTGAACACGATCCGGCCGGGTTTCGCTTCCTCGGCGTCGACGCAGAAATATCCCAGCCGTTCGAACTGATAGCAATCGCCAGGTTTGGCATTTGCGAGACTCGGTTCGACGTAACAGGTCTTGAGGACTTCGAGCGAATGCGGGTTGAGATTGTCCTTCCAGGTTCCCCCTTCGGGAACGTCATCGGGATCGGGCTTCGTGAACAGGTTGTCGTACAATCGCACCTCGGCGGTCAGCGCCTTCGCGGCACTCACCCAATGGATCGTCGATTTCACCTTCCGGCCGTCGGGGGCGTTCCCGCCGCGCGTCGCCGGGTCGTACGTGCAATGCAGTTCGGTGATCGCGCCGGTTGCCGGATCCTTGACGGCGTTCACGCAGGTGATGAAGTACGCATAACGCAGCCGCACTTCCTTACCGGGTGAAAGCCTGAAGAACTGCTTCGATGCTTCTTCGCGGAAGTCGTCCTGCTCGATGTACAGCTCTCGCGAGAACGGAACCATCCGCGTCCCCTGCGATGCGTCTTCAGGGTTGTTGATCGCTTCGAGTTCTTCGACCTGCCCTTCGGGATAATTCGTGATCACGATTTTGAGCGGCTTGAGCACTCCCATCACGCGCGGGGCGCGCTTGTTCAAATCCTCGCGCAGCGAATTTTCGAGGACCGACAGATCGGTCCACCCGTTGAATTTCGTCACGCCGATGAGCTGACAGAAATTGCGGATCGCTTCGGGGGTGTAACCGCGACGGCGGAGTCCGCAGAGCGTCGGCATTCGCGGGTCGTTCCAGCCCGATACGTATTTCTCCTGCACCAGTTCGAGCAGGCGGCGTTTGCTCATCATCGTATACGTGAGATTGAGCCTCGCAAACTCGATCTGCCGCGGTCGATACACCTTGAGCTTTTCGAGATACCAGTCGTACAGCGGCCGGTTATTTTCGAATTCGAGCGTGCAGATCGAATGCGTCACCCCTTCGATCGAATCGGATTGCCCGTGCGTGAAATCGTACATCGGATAGATGCACCACTTGTCGCCGGTGCGGTGATGATGGGCGTGACGGATGCGGTACATGATCGGGTCTCGCATCAAGAGATGTTTCGACGCCATGTCGATTTTCGCCCGCAGCACATGCGCCCCGTCGGCGAATTCGCCGGCTCGCATACGGCGGAACAGATCGAGATTCTCCTCGACCGACCGCGTGCGATTCGGCGATTCGCGTCCCGGTTCGGTCGCCGTGCCGCGACCTTCGCGAATTTCATCGAGCGACTGGCTGTCGACGTAGGCGAGGCCGTCGTTGATCAACTGCTCGGCCCACGCGTAGAGCTGTTCGAAGTAATCCGAGGCATAGACCGCCTCGCCGAAATCGAAGCCGACCCAGCGGACATCCTCCTGAATCGAATTGACGTATTCGATATCTTCCTTGGTGGGGTTGGTGTCATCGAAGCGGAGCTTGCAGAGGCCGTCGTATTTCTCCGCCGTCCCGAAGTTGAGGCAGATCGATTTGGCATGGCCGATGTGCAGGTAGCCGTTCGGCTCCGGAGGAAACCGCGTCTGCACCCGCCCATCGTATCGACCGATTCGGTTGTCCTCTTCGATGATCTCGTGAATAAAATTGAGCGGCGTTTTCGGTTCTGTCTCACCCGACATGTTCGATCCTCGTTTTGTATCTGAAGGAATTATCCACCCACGCGCGAGAGAGAATGATTGATGCGATTGAGGCAGCGGTCGCGGCCGAGGATGGCGAGGCATTCGAACAGGCCGATGCCGACCGACTTCCCCGTCACCGCCACGCGCAGCGGGTGGATGATGTCGCCGATTTTCAGTTGCTTTTCCTCGACAAATTGATGCAGCCGTCGATCGAGCGTCGTCGCCTCGAACGGTTCGATGCCTGCCAAGATCCCGGCGAATTCGCGGATCAACCCGGCGGCTCCCTCGACTTTCAAGCGTTTCTCGAACGCTTTTTCATCGTACTTGAGTTGATCGTCGGCGATGAAGAACTCCTCGTAATCAAGCACGTCGCTGAAAAGTTTCAGCCGCTCGCCGAGGGCTTCGATGATGCGCCGCGTCGTCCGGCGAACTTCCTCATCGGGATCGGCGGCGATATAACCCGCCTCGATCAGATACGGCAGACAACCGGAGACTCTTTCATCCAACGGTAACTGCGTCATCCAGTGCGTCTGAAAGCTGTAGAGTTTATCGGGATCGAGACCGGCGGGACTCTTGACGATCCGGTCGAGCGTGAAATGCTCGACGATGAAATCAAGCGTCATGAATTCCGTCTTGTCGTCCAGCGACCAGCCGAGCCGGGCGAGGGCATTGAGCACCCCCTGCGGCAAGTAACCGATCCGCTCGTAATATTCGACCATCACGGGATCGAGTCCGCCGACGCCGGTCAAGCCGATTTTCGGAAAGACTTCGTCGGCCCGGTCGAACATCTTTTTGAACTGCGGATTCTTGCGATACTGTTCGAGTTTTCGCTTGCTGAGTTTTTCTTTCGAACCCGGAGCCGCCACGTAGGGGATGTGGGCGAAAATCGGCAGTTCGTTCCCCAAAGCCTGATGCAACAGAAGCTGCACCGGCGTGTTCGAGAGATGTTCTTCAGCACGGATCACGTGCGAGATCTGCATCTGCGCATCGTCGATGGTCGTCGCGAAGTTGTAAAGCGGCGAGCCGTTGCCTCTCACGATCACGGGGTCGGGCATCAGCGCGCAGTCCCATTCGATATGACCCCGCACGACGTCATCGAGTTTGACAACCTGATCACGCGGCGTCAGAAAACGGATGACGTGCGCCCTCCCCTCGGCGAGCCGCTGATTTCGTTCCGATTCCGACAGATCGAGCGATCGGCGACTGTTCAGATACGTTCGCTTCTCGCGTTCGGCCGCGTCCCGTTCAGCCTTAATTTCGTCAGGAGTGTCGAAACAGTAGTAGGCTTTTCCCTCGGCCAGCAGGCGTTCGACCGCCGCACGGTAGAGATGTTTTCGCTGCGACTGAAAATACGGCGCATACGGCCCATCGACTTCGGGGCCTTCATCCCAGGTCAGTCCCAGCCATTTGAACGCGCGGAGAATCGGCCCCAGAGCCGAGTCGAGATTTCGCTCTTCATCGGTATCGTCGATTCGCAGAATGAACGTCCCGTGGTTATGCCGCGCCCACAGCCAGTTGAAGAGTGCGGTTCGCATCCCGCCGATGTGCATGTAACCGGTCGGACTGGGAGCAAATCGCGTGCGGACGGGACGGGGAGGCGAGTTCATAATGTCAATTTTGAATTCTACGGCGAACGAATGGCGAAGCGTAGGAGTCCAGCCTTCAGGCTGAGAGCAGGCTGAAGCCTGTACTCCAACGTCAAATCTCACGGATGATAGAAGACCGCTGATCTCAGGGTCAAGACAGTCCTTCCACGATTACCGGTTCGTTTCATTAGCTCCCCGACATGTTCGCTGATAAAATGGCCCGACTTCAATATTACGAACCGATTCACAGCCCGTTGAAAAAGTGTGCCACTGCTGGCTTGCCCAGCAGTGAAGTTCGTTAATCGTTGGAAAAACACCGGGTGGATAAACCACCCGGCTCATGAATTCATGTATTTGATCATTTCCAACTTGCCGCTAACTCCCATAGGAGCATCTTGCATGACCGCAAAGACATATCGCATCGCCGTGATCGCCGGGGATGGTATCGGGCCGGAAGTGATCATCGAAACCAAAAAAGTCGTCGAAACGGCTCTCGCTATCGACAAGCAAGCCTCCATCGACTTGACTGAATATCCCTGGGGGACCGACTACTATTTTACACACGGGCGGATGGCTCCCGCCGATTATATCGATCAACTCGCCACACACGATGCCATTCTGCTGGGAGCGGTCGGGCATCCCAAAGTGCAGGACCATATCACCCTCAACGGCTTGCTGCTGCCGATCCGCCGGCGATTCAATCAATACGTCTGCCTGCGACCTTCGTATCTGTACGAGGGGGTCGAAAGCCCGCTCCGCAATAAGCCGGCGGGGTCGATCGACATGTGGGTCTTCCGCGAAAATGTGGAAGGGGAATATGTCAACGTCGGCGGTCGCGTCTATTCGCAGCATCCCGAAGAACTCGCCATCCAAACGGCGGTCTTCACACGCATCGGCTGCGAACGAATCATCCGGGCAGCCTTCGAGGCGGCGGTGCATCGACCGAAGAAGAAAGTCACCTCCGTCACCAAGAGCAACGCGCAAGGTTACGGCATGGTCCTGTGGGACGAAGTTTTCGCCGACGTCGCGAAGGACTTCCCCGGCATCGAGACCGAATCGCTGCTCGTCGACCGCGCGGTGATGGAGTTCGTCCGCAGACCGGAATCGTTCGACGTCGTCGTCGCCAGCAATCTGTTCGGTGACATACTCACCGATTTAGGAGCGATCGTCGTCGGCAGCATGGGACTCGCCGCCAGCGCGAACATCGACCCGACGCGGACGTACCCCAGCATGTTCGAGCCGGTCCACGGTTCGGCCCCCGACA
The DNA here is from genome assembly GCA_046160425.1 of Planctomycetaceae bacterium. Classification (GTDB taxonomy): domain Bacteria; phylum Planctomycetota; class Planctomycetia; order Planctomycetales; family Planctomycetaceae; genus JAQCEJ01. The sequence continues at coordinate 2,587 of JBJXGP010000046.1, read as the reverse complement.
TCGCCGGCCGCGGGATCGCCAATCCGCTGGCAGCGATGCTCTCGGCAGCGATGATGCTCGATCACCTGGAGCTAAAGGGAGCAGCGAAACGCATTCACCACGCCGTCGCAGAATTGCTCCGCTCCGGCGGACCGAAATCCCCCGACCTGGGAGGAACCGCCAAGACTTCGGAAGTCGGCGATGCGGTGGAAGCGATCATTCGCAGGGCGAAATAAGTCGTCTCGACCTCGTTCTCATCACGGCTGCTTGATTTGTCGACCCGTGAGGCGGAAGACGTAAGCCATGATTTCGACGAAGACTTCGTACATTTCGAGAGGGATCGCCTGACCGACTTTGACCGTCTTGAAGAGCGAGCGGGCGAGCGGTTTGCGTTCGATGATCGGGATCCCCGCTTCGATCGCGATCCGGCGGATGCGGGCCGCGATCTCCCCCTGCCCTTTCGCGACTACAGCGGGGGCGGCCATCGTTTCGGGATCGTATTTGATGGCGACGGCGATCTCCGTCGGGTTGGTGATCACGACGTCCGCCTCGCGCACGCGACTCAGGTCGCGGGCCATCACCAGCTTCTGATGGGCTTCGCGGCGGCGGGCGCGATGCTGGGGATCCCCTTCCATCTGCTTCATTTCTTCGCGAACTTCCTGCTTCGTCATTTTCATGTCCTGCAGGAATTTCCATTTCTGATAACCCAGATCGATCATCGCTAACACCACCAGCGCCGCCGACAATTGAAACGCCAGCTTCGCCAGCAATTGACCCGTCATGGAAAAGATGATCGGCGGAGGTTGAGAATTCAGCAGCACCAGCGCGGGAAGATCGGCGCGAATTGCGATTGTGGCAATCGTCGCCAACAGCAGCAGTTTTCCCATGCCGATCACCAGCCGAACGGTGCTCGACATGGAAAATACCCGCTGCAATCCCTCCAGCGGATTCACATGCGACCACTTCGGTGCAAGGGCCTCCGTCGAAATCAGGAAGCCGAATTGGACGACGTTCAAGACGACCGCGGCGAGCATCAGCATCCCCAACAGTGTCAGGCATGCCCCCGAAATGTGCATGGCGATTGCCCATGTGTGAGACAGCAGCCGCGAGGAATCGATCTCGACCCATGCCGGCCCGGCGAGGTGGCTCCGCATGATTTCGCCGAGCGACGTGGTTAACCAACCCCCGCCGTAGTACAGCGAAGCCGTCGCCACCAGTATGACACCGGCGGCGTTGAGGTCGAGACTTTTGGCAACGCGTCCCTTTTCCCGGGCTTCGTGCAACCGATGCTCGGAAGGGAGTTCTGTCCGTTCGCCAAATTCATCGACGGCCATGTTCGACGACTACCTGATTTTGTTGTGCTGTTGAAACTCACGTGTCATGACCACGCCCTTCGCTAAGCCTCAGGGACGTGCCACCCGATATTGAAAGGCATTCGTCATCCGCTCTGAGAAAACGTATGGCGCAGGCCGTCGATGGTCATCGAAATTTGATCGGCGACGACTTCCCCCAGACCGGAAAAGGCAACGACCATGATCAGCAGGCTGACAAGCCCACGGACGACGAACCCAACCACCAGCACATTAATCTGAGGGACGGTGCGGCTCAAGAACCCCATTGCCAGTTCGACCATCATCATCGCCGCCAGCACGGGGGCGGCGAGTTGAATGCCGATGACGAGCGAATGATGGACCAGGTCGCGAAGAAATTCGATCGACGACGTGGGCACGAACGCCCCTCCCAGCGGAAAGGTCTGAAACGTATCGAGCAGCGCCGAGAGCATCTGCAAGTGCCCACCCCACGGCTCGAGCAGCAGAAAAATCGTAGTTCCCATGAGAAACAAGAGCACTCCCGTCAGCGACCCGCTTTCATCGAGTTCGGGATTCAGGACTTCACCAAGACCCGTTCCCGATTGCTGGTCGATCAACTGACCCGCCAGTTGCAGGCCGCTGAGGATCGTCATGACTCCCAATCCCAGCACGAGCCCAAGCCCCAGTTCACCGACGGCGATCCAGCCATAGTCGAGCAGCGAATCGGGGAGAGCAATCGCCGATTCTGCTCCCAGCAGGATCGGCGCGATCATGACCGACATCGACAGGATGAACAGCACGCGGATGTTCCACGGGACGACGCTGTTGCCGAACATCGGTCCAGAGAGCATCAGCCCGCTGATCCGCAGCAGAATCAGCGTGAATCCGTAAAACCGGGGAAGGAACAACTCTTCGAATAACAAGGGACGGCTCCCGGCAGGAGTTGATCGCAGCCTATAACCCGGCAGGAATGTTGGTAATGAGGTTCGTCGAATACGTCGTCATTTCACCGATGATCCAAGGGAGTGTATACAATAGCGCCAGCATCATCAGCACGATCTTGGGGACCATCGTCAGCGTCTGATCCTGAATCTGGGTGATCGCCTGCAAGAAGCTGATCACCAGACCGACGACGAGAGCCGTGATCATGATCGGCGCGCCGATCATCAGCGACCGGAAAATGGCCTCTCTCCCCAGATCGACAACCTGTTCGATGCCCATATAATGATTCTTCCATCTCGTTTCATCTCGTTCCCAAGCTCCGCTTGGGAACGCAAGTCTTCGCAGCTCCGCTGCGC
>JBJXGP010000045.1:0-9333 GCA_046160425.1 Planctomycetaceae bacterium | reverse complement strand
CCGTCGGTCAAAGGGGAACAACGCATTACGCTGATGACCCGCAATCAGAAGCAGTTGCTCGTCGCCGCCTCGCCGATGAAATTCATCACCACTGGGAAGTCGGGGCAGGTGATGAACGAACATTTGCCGCAACTCGGCAAAGTTGCGGACGAGATCGCCATCATCCGGAGCCTGCACAGCGAACCGATCAACCACGATCCCGCCGTCAATATGATGCAGACCGGTGCGGGACGCGCAGGGAGACCATGCATAGGATCGTGGATCTCGTGGGGCCTCGGCAGCGAGAACAAGAACCTTCCGGATTTCGTCGTCCTTCTTTCGGGAAATAACGGACAACCCGTGATCACGCGGTACTACCACAGCGGCTTTCTCCCCAGTCGGCATCAGGGCGTGCAGTTCCAATCGAAGGGAGATCCCGTCCTGTTTCTGACCAACCCCAAGGGGATCGATATCGAAAATCGCGGTCGAATCATCGAAGGCATCAATCAATTGAACGATCGTCGCCGGGAACTCATCGGCGACCCGGAAATTGAATCGCGTATCAACTCTTTCGAACTCGCCTACCGCATGCAGACCAGCGTTCCCGATCTGATGGATATCGCCAACGAACCGAAACATATTCACGAAATGTACGGCACCAATCCCGGTGAGGTCTCGTTCGCCAACAATTGCCTGCTCGCTCGTCGCATGGTTGAACGGGGTGTTCGCTTCGTTCAACTTTACATGCGCGATTGGGACATGCACAGCGCGATCGCGACGCGCATGCCCGATAACTGCAAAGCCGTCGATCGCCCGATCGCGGCCTTGATCACCGACTTGAAACAACGCGGCTTGCTCGATGAGACGCTGATCCTCTGGGGGGGCGAATTCGGCCGCACGACCTATTGTCAAGGTGCGCTCACACCCAATTTCGGACGCGATCATCACCCGCGCTGCTTCAGCATCTGGATGGCCGGCGGCGGAATTAAGGGGGGTATCACATACGGACAAACCGATGATTTCGGATACAATGTCGCTTCCAATGGGGTCCACGTACACGACATGCAGGCCACGATTCTGCACTGCCTAGGAGTCGATCACGAGAAAATGACGTTCCGGTTCCAGGGCCGCGATCAACGGCTGACCGACATCGGCGGCAAAGTCGTCACCGACCTGCTGGCGTAATACGCAGGCAATCTCGTCTCAACCGCGATTATATACGATGGAAAAATTCGTCGTGTAATCGGATCGAAGGCGGCCGGGGTTCGGCTGCGAGTTGTATTCCCAGCGGAGGTCGGCCTTGAACTGCCAGCGGCCCTTGTCGTCCAGCGAGTACAACAAGCCATTGGAAGAAACGATACGAACGATGCCGAAATCCGATATGCTCGGGTGGACCGTGGTTCGATGCTCGTAAGTCGCCGAAGCCCCGAGAGGCCAAATCGATTCCAATTCCGCGAACATATCGGGCGTCGTGCGGCTATTGCTGGGGCTATTGAATTTTTCGTACGTCACGCCGGGACCGAAACGCCCGATCAACTTTCTTTTCTCTTCATTGATGAATCGATAACCGAGACCGCTGGAAAGCGTGCCGCGATAGTCGAGATTTTCGAACTCGTCGTATTCATTTTTCGTCACCACATAGATGATCCAGTTGCCTTCCTGATTGAAGTCGGTGTTCGAGTTCAGTATCCAGCGGTTGGTGGCGATGATGCTTCTGTTGCGACCGTATTGACCGCTGAAATCGATCTGCGTCAATTTTGCATCGGTTTTCTTTTGGAATTTGCCTCCGAGATTGACGAACTCTTCTTCGCTGTTTCCACGTAAAATTCTCGCGCCCAGTTCCAACCTCTGCGTCCATTCGTCAAACGTTTCGCAACTCCATTCACAAAACTCTTCCCAGTGTCCATTCGCGTCGGTCATCGTTGGATCGTGCATCGACGAATCTCCCTCGATGCCGGTTTGAGGAGCAGCCGGATCGACGATTGTCGAATCTTCGGGAGCCGTGGGAATGGTCAACATCTCCGGAGCAGGAATGATCGGTCCCGGCGAAGGGTTCGGCGAAAAGGGAAGGGGGTCAGGGGGATCGCTCGCCGTCTGGTCGATGTACTCCACGCGGACAATATCAACCAGCGGTATTGAATTCAGCCGTCCGTTGGCATCCATCCATTGAAGCTCTTCGTTGAAGACATCGACACTCACGCCGTCAATCGTCTCACCACTTTTCAGATAGACGCGTTCCAGGGCACGGCATTCAAGCGTCCTAAATGGACCGACCGATGACACAATCATCACCAGGCATGCGATTTTCAGGATTGATGAATATGGGAGAGTGGAGGTTCGTTCGAACCGGCGCTGAACTTTCGCAACTCGATGAGCCGCACGTGAGCAGACGAAATTTTCGACAAGGTTCATCATCGTGGTGAATTACAAACTTGGAGAACTGAAAGTGAGAATTCGCGAGGGCGAAAAAATGGAATGAGACCGGAACCGGGCGGGAGAGGCATTTTAGTGAAATTCCCAGTTGTGACAATTCAAATCCGCGTGTGAACCCATCTCGAACACCAAGAGTGACCACAAGTCGCATCTCCCTCATAAATAAGCACTTACAACAACCATCCCACAACTCCAAACAGGGGCATTGTTTGACGCCGCTTCTTTTATGGGGAATTTTTACGAATGAACGTTGTACCGTTCTATTCAGGGTTGTCACTTGCCGATACGAAAGATTAAACTCCATTGGTACATACAGAGATTCTCCCACCGGCGAGTCTCTTGTGGTCTATAATGTCGAAACGCAATCCAACTGATATCAACTTCCCAAAATGTCTCGGCGACAATCGTCCTGCCGGGGAGATGGATAGGATTCATGTCAACTGTAAAGACCGAGAAAAAATCACGCAAAAAACTGCCCAAAGAAGTCGCCATCATCAACGCCGACAATTGCACCGGCTGCGAAGCGTGCCTTGAGGTCTGCCCCGTCGATTGCATATACAAGGTGCCCGGAGAAAGTTTTTCCGGGTTGCAGTCGTTCTGCGAAATCGACGTCGAGCGTTGCGTGGGCTGTGAAGTCTGCGTTCATATTCCGACGAAGAAATCCGATCCATACGAGTTGACGGTTTGCCCTTGGGATGCCATTGAAATGATCCCGACGATCGAAGTCGCCAAGCACGTTGCGGAAAAGGGAGGGCCTCCCGAATATCTCAACGAACATTGGGATCGCGTGGTCGAGCCGGCAATACGCATGGCGTTGCTCGCTTCCGAACAGTAACAATGCCCTGCGGATTTATTCGCGCCCGCTCGATGATTGCCCATGCCCATGATTGTCTTCGTCCCCTTCATCCTCCCTATGCGTGAAGCGAGATTTGGAAATGGGATCGCAATTCCGAGTCTTGATCACTGACAGACCCTGGCCCGACAGTCAACTCGAACGCGACGTCCTCAGTGAGATATCGGCGGAAGTTATCGATGCCCCGTCAGCTGATGAAGCGACGCTCAAGTCCCTCGCCGTCGATGCCGATGCCATTGCCACCTGTTGGGGACAGGTCACACGTTCGATCATCGAAGCTGCCCCGCATTGCCGCATCATCTGCCGCAGGGGTATCGGGTTAGACAACATCGCCGTCGACGCCGCGACAGCGCGCCGAATACCGGTGACCAACGTGCCGGCTTACTGCGTTGATGAGGTATCCGATCATACGCTGGCGCTCATCCTGGCATTGCTGCGTAAGATCGCGTTTTACCATTCCCGCTCCAAACAGGGGGAGTACAAATTGCAGGCGGGGCCTTCGCTTCGTCGGTTGTCGTCGTTAACGCTCGGTTTAATCGGATTAGGCCGCATCGGAAGCCTGGTCGCCCGCAAAGCACAATCCCTTGGGCTTAACGTCATCGCTCATACGAAGTCGTATCGGGACCGCGGCGAATCGCCGGCGACCGGCCAATCGCGGGCGTCGAATTGCCGACTGGTCTCATTGACGGAGTTACTCACGCAAAGCGACATCATTTCGCTACATGCTCCGTTGACCGGCGAAACAAATGCGATCATCGGCCCAGGCGCATTCGCGTTGATGAAACCGACCGCGTATTTGATCAATACATCGCGCGGCGGCTTGATCGACCATGCCGCTCTCGAAACGGCCCTGCGAGAAAATCGTCTCGCGGGGGCGGCGCTGGATGTCTTTTCTCCTGAGCCGCCTGACCTTTCATTGCCGCTCTATCGCGATGAGCGAGTAATCGTCACGCCGCATGCCGCGTTTCTGTCGGCCGAATCGTTGATCGATTTACGCACCCTCGTCGCCCGGCAGATCAGAAGTGCCCTCACCGGCGAACGCCCCGAAAATGTGGTGAATCCGGAAATCTATCACGATCGTTAACAACGGTAAGACCGTCACGGTCAATATCATAGATTTGCGGCTCAGCAGATAATATATCGCAGTTTTTTAAGGCATATCTCCCATTGTCGACCGGGATTCGCATCGGGCAGAACCTGTCCCTCATTTTTCTCGCACAGGGTCAATTTGTGTCGTATATTTCTTCGCAAGATCCATGATTGGGCTAGCAACTGATGGTTATTCGAAAACCCCTCGGCTTAACGGACTTTGTGAATTCCCTCATCTCTCATGAACAAACCCAGCAAACAATTCGACGAACAAAAACTTGGTGAGTTGGAGCACCAGCTTTCCGAGAAAGAGGCGCTTGTTGCCGAGTTGACGGCTCAATTGGAGCAGGCGGCGGATGAATTGGACCGTCGACACCGTTCCGGCTACGACCGCGGACTGACGCTACCAGGAAGCGGGTTCCCTCCCGAACTGGTCGAGCAGCAGAAAAACGTCACGCTCGAATTGCAGGAGGCCGTACAGCGCTGGGACGACATGCAGGTCTCTCTGACGCTCGGGCGGCTCGAAACACAACTGCTTGAATTGCGCGATCTGGTTGCATCATCGCATACCTCTCCGGGTCCGGTTCATCGCGTCGTTGAATCGGCGGGAGCTTTCTCACTCGCAGGAACTTTCTCACTCGCAGGAAAATGTATCGACGCTTCTCGACACGATTCGCATGACAATGCCGTCGAATCCCCATCGCCCAATTGGGAAGCGATCAAATCCCTAATGCTGGTCGATCAGCCGGGACGTGACGTTACTTTATCCGATGCAAAATCGACTGCGGAATTTCAAACGGATCCGACACTGCCACGCGAAATGGCCGGCTCGTCGAATAATGTCGATTCGACTTTGTGGAGCCTCCCGACTCCGGCCGTCGTCGAAATCGCATCCGCAAGCATCGAAACACTGCGACAGGCCGTCGAGGAACGAGACGCTTTTATCGTCGAACTCGTGAGAAAACTGCGATCGCTTCCCGTTGCAGCACCGCCGCAAGACTGGCCCGCACTTGCGAATGTCCCCGATGAATTAAGACAGCAGCTTGAGTCGTTGGTCACGCGCTATGAAGAAAAAATGCGCTGTGCAGAAATCGAGCTTTCTCTGGAACGAGCGAGACTCAGCCGGGAAGAGGCCCACGTCCAGGAGCAAAAGGAACTGCTCGATAAGCAAATGAAGCGACTGGGGATCAGTTCGCTTCCCGATCATTTGGCGCCGGAGGACCACGATACGCATGGCTCAGGTTCGCCTGAACCATCGGCCAAATCGGGGTTGTGGAAACTGCTGGGCAAATAATAAGACTTCGAATCTTGATGTCACGGCGGCGATTTGGCTTTCGACGACTCCACGGTCGCTTCGAGCAATCGGCTTAATTCTCTCACTTGCTGATTGTGACGCTGCAAGTCCTCCTGTAATGCATCGACTCGCGAATGATATCCGAGACGACGCGAGAGAAACAGGAATTCTTCCGTTCCTGGGGCAGGGACTGTCAGATCGTAGGCATTGCCGCGAACCATTCGCAAGGCATCGATCAGATGCCGTTGGAAAATATACGCTTCTTTCAATGTTTCGTAATCGTCGTCGCTGAGAATCCCCGTTGCTTTGAGCGATTGCATTGCTTTGAGCGTATTGGTTTCCCGCAGTGTCGGGTCGCGATGTCCGTGGGTGATTTGCAATCCTTGCACCAGGTACTCGCAATCGACCAGTCCCCCTTCGGTCAATTTGACGTTGATCGTTCCGGCGGTCACCAGTTGACGCAACTGACGTTCTCGCATGGCCCGCATCGCGTTGACATCGAACGGCTCGCCGGCATAGACCAATCGATCGCGCAAGGCCACTATGATCTTGCCGAATTCCTGGTCGCCGGAGATCGGTCGCAATTTGACGAGCGCCTGTCGTTCATAAGGCCATGCCGGTCCGTCCGACCGAAAGTATTGCTCGAACGCGTCCAGCGCTACCGCCAGACTTCCCGCGCGGCCATACGGCCGCAGACGCAAATCAATGCGAAAAATCCCCTCGCTTTTCGATTGAATCGTCTGCGAAAACAATTCGACGAGTTTGATGTAGAATTCGGTGGATGTAATCGCTTCAGGACCCGACGTCAACCCGGCTCCTTCGTATACGAACATCAACTCGATGTCGGATGCGTAACCGAGTTCGTGTCCGCCACATTTTCCCAGCGCGCAAATCGACATTCGATTGGGACTTTCGTCCGTTAACGACGGTCCACCATATCGCGTTGTCAGCTCATCGCGGCAGATGCGAAACGCGGCATCGACGACGACTTCGGCGACATCCGTCAGTTCTTCAGAAAACTCGCCGAATTCCTGCACAAGTCCCAGGATGTGCCGCATGTCGGCGCGGAACATTTCGCGATCTTTCCAGGCGTTGAGCTTCATCCGTTTCTCATCGTTCGATTGCGCCGCGGCGAGTTCGTCTTGTAATCCTTGTTCCAGTTCCATGCGAGGCTTCCGCAGCTTCAGCGAATCGATATCCTTCACGACCGGGAACAAATTATCGTGCTGCAATCGCAGAAAATCTTCCCAAAGGAAATTACTCACGCCCAAAAGCTGCGCCAGCGCATTCAAGACTTGACGGTTTTCGAGAGATGCAATATCGTCGACCCAGTCGTTGCGGCTGAAAAGTTGCTCCAAAAATCCTTGAAAGTGTAGCAGTGCGGTTTCGGGATTGGGGGATCGCGGCAACAGATGCGTGAAATGCTTGATCAACACGATGGCCGCGCGCAGTTCGCGTTGTCGTCGCAGATCGGTGATTTTTTCGCCCTGACTGTCGGTGACCCACAGCATGTCGTCGATTCGCTGACCGACGGAACGAATCACGACTTTTACGCTGTGAATTCCGCTGACGGCGAGCGCATTGGTCAATTCGTAGAGAAAACCGATCGTGTCCTCCGAGCAGATGCGGAGCACCGTATATTGAGGCGACGATTTATTGTCGATCTGCACTTCAACCGGATACAGCGAATCCGGGAGCCCCACCGCATCGACAACGGCCTCGGCCACTCGCTTTGCCAGCACTCCTTGCGCCTCCCTGGATCGCCCCTGTTGCTGCATCCGCATCACCTGGCAAAGTTCATCCTTGAGACGCGACCAGATTTCGGGGGGGATCTCTTCATTTTCGACGCGAACAGTGAACACGCCGATGAACTTAGCTCTTCCCGATACGCCGCGATTCAACTGTGCAGAAAGCGGGCTATCCTTCCCGTCGGACGGCGGCTGCACGTACAGATGACCTTCGATGATGTCGCAACCGTAAACGAACAGGTGGCCGCATATGACTGCCAGTTTGCCGGGGCAATCGAAGCCGACGACGGTAATCCGCCATGTGCCGTCATCTCGTTTTCGAATCACGACATCCGTTGGATCCTCTTCTGACAGGCGTTCGAGCAGATCCGCATGACTTTGAATTTCTTCGGGAGTAAACACCTGCGAATAGGAAGGCTCAATTCCGATCAAGGGGACCGGTAACGCCGACTTCGTCGCCGTCGATAACTCTTCCTGCGGAGAATCGCGGCCGATGTACTTTTCGAAAATTGCACGAATTTTCTGACAATGCTGCCGATAATACTTGAGAAACTGCTCGGCATTGGGGTAATCGAGCCGGCGTGCCAGATATGACAACTCGCGTTGATCGTCTGGCAAGGAATGCACCTGCTTGTAATGCATCAACTGCAGGGCGTGCTCAATCGTCCGCAGAAAATAGTAGCCGCTCGACAAAATACGGTATTCGTCAGCCTGAAGGTAGTTGAAATCGACCAATCGCACGAGGGCATCCAGCGTATTGATGCTCCGGACCGACGGGTTTTCCCCCCCGTGTTTTAATTGCAGATACTGCGCCACGAATTCGATGTCGCGAATCGACCCTGCGCCGGACTTCACTTCTCCCCACTTGCGTCCCTGCCTTTCCAGTTCCGATTCAATCCGCAATTTCATTTCGCGGATGTTTTGTCGCACCTGTTCGGCGGGCGAGGCGAAGATGATCGGCTCGATCCGTTCGAGAAAACGCAATCCCACTCCCCGATCGCCGGCGATCACTCGGGCTTTCAGCAATGCCTGTTTTTCCCAAAGCATTCCATGCTGCCGGAGGTAGCTCACATGCGACTCGACGGTATTGACCAGCGGGCCCGATCGTCCCCAGGGGCGCAGTCGCATATCCACCCGATACATGAAACCTTCCGCCGTGGGCTCCATGAGCGCCTTGATCAACTGCTGCCCCAGTTTCCAGTACAGCCCGGCGTCATTCTCGACAAGAAACACGAGATCGATGTCGGAACTGTAATTGAGCTCTTCGCCTCCGAGTTTTCCAAAAGCCAGGACCGCGAACCCTTCCAGCGGAAGCCGTAACTCCTGTGCCAGGAGATTCAGACACGACTGCACCAGACTGTCGGTCAGCAGCGACAGTTGCACCGTCACCGTTTTGAGATCCATCAACCCGAATGTATCGCAAGCGCCGATGCGCAACAGCTCCCAATGCTGAAACCGACGCAACGCATCGATCTTTGCATCGATCGTGTAATGTTCGGACGCGGCTTGTTGCGCTTCATCGATGAACTGCTGCTGGCTTTTGAACTCCGCCAGTCGCTTATGCTGAGTCAGCTTGGCGAGATAACCGGGGTTGCGCAGGAGGATTTCCGTGAGGAACTGGCTGCCGACAAACAACTTGATCAGAATTTCCACGGCACGCGGGTTGTTTGTCAGGTATCGAAAAAGCTGATCGCGATCGGGAATGCTCTGAACCAACCTCTCGAAATTGACCAGCGACCCGTCGGGAGTCGCCGCTTCGGACAGCGCGATCAACAGCGAGGGAAGACACTCGGAGAGCAATTCCCGGCTTTCAGCTTCAGGACAGAGATCGAGCAATCGACGACGTGCTGCAGGAATATCCGAAAAACCGACCGACGTCAACATTTGACGAATGGAATTGTCATCCGTGAATTCAGGATCCAGCAGCAATTCGGACT
>JBJXGP010000044.1:0-2878 GCA_046160425.1 Planctomycetaceae bacterium | reverse complement strand
TTGATCTGGGGGTTTTTTATTGGCACAGTGTGAGTTTTTAACAGGCAGTACCCGAGCAGCGATGAGGGACGAATCATTGAATAGAGCCTGACGGCTCCCTCGCTCACGCTTCGGGTTTCGATAAGAGGAATTGATCTCATGTCCGACGATACGATTATTATTTTTGACACGACGCTGCGCGATGGCGAGCAGTCTCCCGGTTGCAGCATGACCGCCGAAGAAAAGATGGAGATTGCCCGCGCGCTCGTCGAACTGGGTGTCGATATCATCGAAGCCGGTTTCCCCATCGCCTCGCCGGGGGATTTTGAGGCGGTCCGCGCCATCGCCCGTCAGTTCGGCGACCGGACGACAATTTGCGGCCTGGCCCGCTGCCGCAAGGAAGACATCGACCGGGCGTGGGAAGCGCTGAAAGAAGCCGAGAAGAGCCGCATCCACGTCTTCCTCGCGACGAGCGCCATCCATCGTCAGTACAAACTGAAAATGGCGAAGGAAGAAATCGTGCGGACGACAATCGAAATGGTCAAACGGGCCGTCGATTATTGTCCGAATGTCGAATTCTCTCCCGAGGATGCCGCCCGCACTGAGCTCGATTTTCTGAGCGAAGTCGTCGAGCGCGCCATCGAAGCGGGGGCGACGACGGTGAATATTCCCGATACCGTCGGCTATGCCACCCCCTCGCAGTATCATCAGGCGATCAGCCATCTCAAGCGCACCGTCTCGAACATCGACAAAGCGGTGATCAGCACGCACTGTCACAATGATCTGGGGCTTGCCGTCGCGAACAGTCTTGCCGCCGTCGAAGCGGGAGCAAGACAAGTGGAATGCACAATCAACGGCCTCGGCGAGCGGGCCGGCAACGCGGCTCTCGAAGAAATCGTGATGGCGCTCAAGACGCGGCAAGATTATTATCACTGTCAGACGCGAATCAATACGCAGAAGCTGTATCCCACGAGCCGGCTCGTTTCGCAGATCACCGGCATGAAAGTGCAACGGAACAAGGCGATCGTCGGCCAGAATGCCTTCGCTCACGAAGCGGGAATCCATCAGCACGGCATGCTGCAAGAACGCTCGACCTACGAAATCATGCGTCCCGAAGATGTCGGATTCATCGGCACGAATCTGGTTTTGGGAAAACATAGCGGCCGACACGCCTTCCGCGATCGGCTCAACGCCTTGGGATATTCGCTGGATGATGAAACTTTCCAGATGATCTTCGACGATTTCATTACCCTCGCCGACAAGAAGAAGGATATTTATGACGCCGACATCATGGCGCTGATCGACAACCGATTGTCGGGAAGCGTCGAATTGTGGCAACTGGTCAGCCTGCATATCTCCGGCGGGTCGGGGGCGATTCCGACGGCGACGATTCAATTGAAAGACGAGCAGGGAAAAGTCCACTGCGATGCCTCGATCGGTGACGGCCCCGTTGATGCGGTCTTCTGCGCGCTCGAGCGCATCACCGGCCAATCGGCCCGATTGGAGGATTACCAGGTGACGAGCGTCTCTCGCGGAAAAGAAGCGCAGGGTGAAGTCAATCTCGATATTTCATCGCAAGGAAGAACCTACCACGGCAAGGGACTCAGCACCGATATCATCGAAGCAAGCGCATTGGCGTATCTGAAAGCCCTCAACCGTCTGGCCGCCGATCAGCGAATCAAGGCTCCTCCCAAAATCGCCGCGACGTCAACGACGTGATGAAATGAAGAACGTGAAACAGTGGGATCGACGACTTTTGATTCTCTTCGCCGCCGGAGTGCTCATTTTCGGCGCTTCGTATTATAAGTTCGTGCAGCAGCAACAGCGTGCGATGACTTCCGAGGCGCCGATTTCCTCCGCGGCACGGAAGGAATCTCGCCCCGCGCCGCTGTTTGAAGCGTTCAATCAGGATAACCAGATCGTCCGGTTGTCACCGTTTATCGGTCGACATGAGATTTGGGTGGTTTTCTTTCACGAGCCGCTCAACCGCGATCCGTTATTTCAAGCGGTGCTGAACGTCGCCGATGATGTACAATCGAGTGGAATCAAAATCATCGGAGTCACTCCCGAATTGCCGCAGAACAATCGAAAGTTTCTCGAAACGATTGAGGAAACAACGATACCGATACTGACCGATCCGGAACCGATTTATTCGCTGCACGAACAATGGGGACTTGTGGATCGGAATTCTGGCGATGTACGATCTGCTCTGTTCGTCATCGATCGCTTGGGGAATGTCTCCTGGGGAAAGGGTCATCCGGTTCCGATCTCGGATGTGGCGAAATTGCTGAATGAGTATTCGCGGGACTAACCAGTTCAAGAATGGAAAGACAATTCTCTCACAAAGTCACAAAGGCACGAAGAAGATTGACATGGTAAGGTCATTACATGATGGAATCATCTGAAAAGAATTCGGCAACCAAAAATCAGCGAGATGAAGGCGTCTCCGAGTCATCGCGTCCGCATACAGGTCGAAATGTCGTGCTGGCGATGTTCGCGTTCGCGGGTTTTCTGGTGGTCAGCATGTTCGTCTACTGGCATTATCATACCGCGCTGTTTCGTCCGCTTCAGGAGGCGCTGGTACGAGAGTTCCCCGGTTCCAAACCGCGCGTCGATGGCGGGAAGCGAAAGCTGCACGTCGAATCGTTGCCGCGCATTTTGCGAGTGGTGATGAAGGTCGACATCGATCCCCAAAAATCTCCGCAAGAGGCCGCACGCCGGGTCGAGAAGATCCGCGAACTTGCGGAACAATATATCGAGGTCGACACGTACGATGAACTCGAAGTTCATTTCTACAATCCGCAGCCCGAAAAAGAGATCAAGCAGTGGCAGTTCACGCTCCCAATCCGATCTCCCGTAACGCGAGACGCATCCCCGGATCGTTCAGCAGCCGGCAAAA
>JBJXGP010000043.1:0-2960 GCA_046160425.1 Planctomycetaceae bacterium | reverse complement strand
ACCCTGGCGCAAATCCCGTGCCAAAAGTGCGCGGCGCAAATGTTGTACCAAAGAATCATCGAAACTTTAACCTTTGCTGAGAAATGTTAAAGCAAGTGCCATTGGGCGGAAGCCCCTGGCTATTGACGATCACCCCTCCGGGGTTAAGAGAATCCTTCAGGGTGTTGTTCAAGATGATCAGGCTTCCAATCTGTTTATCCATTTGCAGTGCGTTGTACTCAATCCATCGAGTAACCCCATCTCTTGAAATTCTCTCCCCAGGCATCGCGGATCTTTTGCTTCGTCGGTTCATCGAGCGGAGCGAAGCGATTCTTCTCGTAATCGGCGAGCGATTCAACATACGCTTTCAGGTCGGGTTCGAACTCCGTGAAACCGGGGAGGTCGAGCTTCTCGTATAAATTACGCGTCTCCGCAACCGGATTCCGTTCGAGGTCTTCGAAGCGGAACTCGTGAAGCCGATCGGCGGGGATCAGTTCCCGATCGGCGAAGTACGCCTCGTACAGCACCCGATAACGCCGCAGGATGTTCGCTTCGATGGTACTGAGATCGGGCTTTTGCAGATACGTGTACCACATCGTCGTATCGAAGTAATGCCGTTGCGATTGGAACACGGCGAACGGGTCGCGATAAATATGCACGAACCGGGCCTCGGGAAACATCTCGAGCAGCAGGCGCACCCGCGCGGTATGCGGGGGGGATTTGAGGAGCAGGCTGCGATTCTCGCGCATCGTCAACTTCTTGCAGAACCAGAGAAAAGCCTGTTTCCATTGCTCGACTTCCTCCGCCGGCACATCGCGAAACGTCAAATAGCGGGAGTAGAATTCTTCCCGGCGCGGAAAACTGATCCCCAGGTATAACGACTTCAACGTCATGAGCAGCGGGGCGAATTCATCCTCCTGCGGCGTGTGGAAGCCGAGTTCCATGTTGTCCATCGGTCGGCGTTCGGGAACCCACGAGGCGAAGCGGCGAGTGTTGACTTCCTCCGTACTAAGAAACGTATACGGATTCACGACCTGATACGTATTCGCAAAAGTGAACTGCCGCGTGTCTTTGGCGAGGATGTAATGCAGATGCGTCGTCCCGCTGCGCCAGTGCCCCAGAATGAACAATGGCGAATGAACGATCTCCGTCCGCTCGATCATTGCGCCGTACTTCCGTTCTTCCTTGCGGCGGTTATACGAATTGATCAGGCTGGCGAGCGTAATCATCGCGGCACGATGCCAGTAAGCGGGATCGACGGCGAACCGGTTTTCGCGGAGCAGTTTCCACCACATCCCCGCCGTGATCCCTGCGAGATAGTTGTTGCTGATGCTCCAGCGATGCTTGAGTCGAGCGGTCATTGCGGCGTCGCTGGCCTGCGACATTTCTTGATGCAACAGGAACCGATGATGCCGACGATGATCCCGACGGCGAGCGCGATTCCCCCCGTCCAATAGATGGACCGCTTGGAAACGTCGAGGACCGGATTGTCGAAGAGATTCGCCGAGACGTGATACGCGGCGATTTTCCAGCCATCGTCTTCGCGAACGAGAGTCGCCGTCCAGCGATTTTCGAGATCGAACTCCATTCCCAGGTAACGATAATGCGGGACCGAGCGACCGAAGGCGATGCCGGTATTTCCCTGATGGATGATCGTCAGGTCGTCGGACGTGGGAGGAACCGTGTACCCCTGAAAGACGCGATCTTGTCCGGCGTTCATCTCCGACATGAACGTCTTCAAGCCGTCGCGTCCGCGAACCACTTGACTGTTCTGCCAGGTCACGACGATGTCTTCGTGGGCGTAGGCGAGCTGGCTTTCGACATCCCCCTCGGCGACCGCTTTCGTCAAGGCTTCGCGCAAAGCCCGCAATTCATCGTGAACTTCGCTATCGTTGACGGGTTTCTCGGCTGCCGATTCCTTCGGTTCTTCGGCAAACGACGTGCCTGCAAGTCCGCAGAACAGTAACATGACAAACCAGCGAGATGTCATCTGAGTTTCTCCTGATGATCGATGTTCGGGGATTCGACCCGGCTTCGTTCGATAATTTCGACTTGCCCATCGTCACCGCGGATGCGAAGCGTATCGCCGGTGGCGATGCGAGTGGTCGCATGTGGAACGCCGAGAACGGCGGTGATGCCGAATTCGCGGCAGATGATCGCCGCGTGTGAGAGAAGTCCCCCCGCTTCGGTGACGACTCCCGCCGCCCGGTCGAGGATCGGCGTCCATCCGGGATCGGTAAACGGACAGACGAGAATGTTCCCCGGCGGGATGTGAATCGCCTCGGCGACGCTGCGCGCAATGAACGCCTTGCCGGTGACTATGCCGGTGCTGGCCCCGATCCCCGTCAGAATATGGGAACTGTGACGATCCGTCTTTTTGTGCCCGTCGGAGTTCAAGCCGTAGCGGCGACCGATCTCGTTCGGTGCCCGGAAGTGGCGGTAACTTTCGTAGACCTCTCGCGACCGTTTCACGTGAATCGGTTTTCGCGTGAAAATCTCGCGAAACGTCATGAAGAAGATGTCGTCGCCGATGCCACGCTTGCGGGCGATCTCGAGTGCATACCGGCGGATGAGATAATACATGCGGCTGGAGAGGTCTCGCATCTCTTCGCGCAGCCAGACGAATTCGCGCAAGCGTTCGAGCTTTCGCAGAAACGATCGCCGTTGCCGCCAAGGCAATTTCGCCAGTGCAGCGGCTTTGGCGTACTCGTAATCGGCGCGAATTTCGGTCTCGGTTCGACCGTTCTCCGACTCGTGAGAGGGAAGGCTGCGCAGCATCCGCTGGACGAAAACATCGTCCTCATCCCAACGGCGGAAGCAGATATCAAGCCCCTGCCGGTAATGATGCCGATACTTTTCAACGATGCCCTCGAGATTCTCGTCATCACATGCGGACAACAAACGAACCGCGCGAACCGGTTCCATATGCCGCAACGGCGGGAGAGCCGAAACGAGCGTGCGATAATCGGCGTCGGGAAACG
>JBJXGP010000042.1:0-7387 GCA_046160425.1 Planctomycetaceae bacterium | reverse complement strand
ACCCTGGCGCAAATCCCGTGCCAAAAGTGCGCGGCGCAAATGTTGTACCAAAGAATCATCGAAACTTTAACCTTTGCTGAGAAATGTTAAAGCAAGTGCCATTGGGCGGAAGCCCCTGGCTATTGACTGCCGCCTCTTCGAGGCTGATGAATGGCATTCTCGATATCCCCGATTTATGGGGAGTTGCAATAAGAATTCGGAGTTTTACAGATGGACGGCGCGACGTTGCTCATGCAATATGAACCGAAACCCACGGGTAAAACCGTCGATTACGCACGGCAATTGTTTCAGGCGCGGTTCAGCCCGTGCGGAAATTACTTGATCGCGAGCGGATACGATGCCACGATCCAGCGCTGGGATCTCCGCGGCGAAGAGATCAAACCGCTCAATCCGTGCCTCGGCCATCATGCGTGGGTGCAGTGTATGTCGTTCATTCCGGGAACCGAGCGCATCGTCTCGGCCGATTCGTGGGGACAGCTCGCGGTCTGGTCGTACGTCGATGAAACTCCCGCACCCCTCTGGAAAAACGACACCGCGCACAACGGCTGGATTCGCGCCGTGGCCGTCAGTCCCGATGGCGCATCGATCGCCACGGGGGGAAACGACAGCGTCATTCGCATCTGGTCGGCGACCGACGGTACATTGCAGAAGGAGTGGCCGCATCCCGACAAGATTTTCAGTCTCTGCTTCAATCCGCAGGGGACGTCGCTGGTCTCCGGTGGGTTGAAAGGGATCATTCGCGATTGGGATGTCGCCGCCGCGAGCGTTCGGCGGGAGATCGACACCAAGGTGTTGTATCAACTCGACAAAATTCAGGACTGCGGCGGAGTGCGGCATCTCGTCTTCGACGCGGCTGGAAAGCAGTTGGCCTGCACGGGGCAGAAGACTCCGGGCGGCGGGTTTTCATCGGGGTTCCCTTGCGTGCTGGTGTTCGATTGGGAAACCGGCCAGCAGGTCCGCGAGATGCAAGTCGGCGCAAACGACGACGGCTTCGCCTACGATGCGCTGTTTCATCCCGCCGGTTTTGTGATGGCGACCTCGTGCGCCTTTCCGGGGAAAGGGTTTGTCTGGTGCTGGTTGCCCACGGAAGAGAAAGCCTTCTATCTGAGCAACGCCATCCCGAATGGACGGAGTCTGAGCATTCATCCCGATGGCCGCCGGATCGCGCTCCTGGTATCGCAATCCCCCAACGGCAACGGCCGGCAACTGGTCGACGGAGTCTACCCCGGCGGCTCGGCGAAGATTCACCTGCTGGAATTCAGCGGTGCCGCCAAGCCGGCGTAGCTTCCCCTCTGACACACGTCCTGGAGAGCTTCCGCTTCCCGCTCTGTTGGCACAGACTTCCTGTAGGTGTTGCGATCATCAACGGGGGGACGCGGAGCCATACGCACCCTGCCGAGCGCAGATGGTCGCCCGTTTTGCAATAGACGGAGAGTTAGACCGCTATCCGATCAGTTGCGGAATCAGTCGAATCCAATCCTCAAAAGAGTTTGAATATACGCAGTATGTATTTGCTCCGGCATCACGAAAGTAAACCGGTGATGACGGACATTCACTTGAGCTCAGGCAAAAGTAGTCACCATTTCCGATGGCAAAAAAGGGAACCATGTTTGGATTCCAATTACCGAGATCGACCTCCGAAGTGTAAGCACATTCACTCGTATCATTCCCGTTTGTCCGCCCAGAGGAGACATTCAAAAGCTCGCCGCGGATTCTATAATGGCTGACAGCATGATAAAAGTTCTTGAAGTCGGCAGGAAAAATGCAATGATGTGCCGCCTCCAGCCGATTCCAGTCGTCGGTGGACGGTGGGTCGAGAGGCGTTTCTTCAGCATCAAATGCGCAGACCATCAATGCTTCCATTTCCTGATCGCTCATGATCATATGCCTTCTCCCGGCAGCAGATACTCGCTTCCCTCTGGTGGCACAGACTTTCCTGTCTGTGTTGTGATCATCAACGGGGCGATGCGAAGCTTTACGCCAATTACCGTAGTTTTCCTCCATTCTTTATGAATTCGACCACGCCAGGGAGCATATAGTATTGATCCTTTTTTTTGACAGCATGCCGCCTGATCCAAGTCGCTAACCGGTTGTACCATTTCTGAAACGATTCACTCTTATGGAACAACGTTCCATCGTCGAGATAATACGACATCTCGGCCCAGATGCGACCGTTAATCAGAAGACCTTCGATTATCCCCGAACGGCTGAATTCGATAACTTCAGATCGCAACCTATCGACACAATAATGTTTCTGCTGCTTAATATAATCGAGACAGGGAGGTGGAGAATTCGTCCGATTCCACAAGCAAAGAGAGAACCAGAACGGTACTCCGTATTTCGGTAAATGATTGTTATCCAAATCAATTATCTTTTGACTACTTTGTCTGCTGACAAATACGGCTACATCTCGATCCGATCGCACAAATTCGAGAAATTCGCGCTCATCATCTGCGGTCATGTAATAATTGACCTGTTTTCCCATTGAGTTCACTTTTTCAATAGATAATTGTGAAACACTCGAACGGCATCTTTGAGGCTCTTGGCATTACGGACGTCAAAAAATGCATCTCGCTCTCGGGATACGGGAATTGAAGGATCCGACGTCAAGCCTCGACCTACTTGGTGAACCTCAACCACCTTTCGCGTTTTAGGATCGATGCCCACCACATCCATGAATCGCGAACTTTTCTTGCCCTGTGGCGTCCTGACATGATACTCCGTGTCAAAATCAAGCTTTCTTGCCTTGATATCTTCAATCACATCATCCACCATCGCCTGATGAGCCGCTCCTCCCTTTCTTCCATTGATATTCGGTATCTTGCACTCCATATTATGCGACAGCACCGGAGGCCCGCGGGCGCCGTGGGCGGCGACGAAATAATTGTGATTCCCCTCCACCTCGACATTGTACACATCGATTCCTGCGGGGTGCGGTTCGTATTCCGTCGCGACCAGTGTGGCGACGTCTTCCAGTGGGCCGCGGAATTCATCGCCCACTTCGAGCTTCTCTGACGCGACCCACTTACCGGCTCGCGGGTTGCCGTCCCATACCTTGAAAAACTCGTGCTCGTTCGTCGTCTTGATCGTCTGCTCGTGACCCTCGGCATCACGGAACGTCAACAGTCGCAAATGATACGTCGTCTTGCGAAATGCGCTTTTGACTTTGCACATCTCCAACTTCTTGGTTGATGTGTTGTACGCCAGGATCGGATCCCCTTTTTTGAACGCGGCGACCGATTTCATCTTGTATTGAGGTTGATCTGACATCGCGGCCAAAGGTTGTTCACCCGCGTCAGATGACATATTCATTGCGTGATGTGATGAGCCAACGCGGTCGGCGGCTGGAATCTTCAAGATCCCCGCTTTCCAGAGACAGAAGGCGCTACACAACAAGCCGATCCACAGGAACAGATACGGGCGAAATTCACTGACCGCTGGTTCATTCGCGGCTGTATTCTTCGCGGGATAACGATCATCGACCGCGACCTGTATTTGTGATACGCCGGGTAATCGATCTGCGTAGTGGCGATCTCGCAACGGACTCGATCGGTCGATCGTTGTTGACGACTCGTCCGTTTGATTCGACCTCGACCAATCGGCATCGGATGCAAATACCTGATCCAACTCGGCGAAAGCCTCCGCATCATCAGGTCGTTTGAAACGGGCGACATTGCGCGAATCCGCATTGGCAGGTGGAGCATCGAGAATTTGCGTCGGCATTTTTTATCTCCTCCAAATTCCGTTGATTCAACTGGCATACCCGGAAACAAGCAGAATGTACATTGTGGATATGTGTATCAAATGGTGTACTGAATCGCAAGGGCATGAATGAATATTTGAGGGACGCGCTCCGCTGCGGAAACCCTCCGCGTCGCGGCTAACCTCGTGAACGTGTATTGCAACAAAAACGAGCTTGGGGACATGATTCTTCCTCGACAGGCTACCATAGGTTTGTGCAGCGATTACAATGGAATCGCTTTCGTATTTACCCCGTCGCAAGTTGACTGCGCGGCGGTATAATTCGATCGATTTCCTGAATTTTGAAAATCCCTCGAACGATGGGAGTTCGTGTTCGTGACGCATAAGTTTCAAGTGCATTTGTCCGGGCTGATCAATCTTCTTTCCAACCACCTGTACAGCGGTCCTGAAGTTTTCGTGCGCGAGTTGTTGCAGAATGGCGTCGATGCCATTCGCGCCCGGCAACTCAAAGAACCCGCCTTTACGGGGAAGATGTCGCTCGAACTCAGCACTCCCGTCAGCGGCGTGCCGACGATCACGTTCATGGACGACGGCGTCGGCCTGACCGAAGACGAAGTGCATCGCTTTCTCGCGATCATCGGCGAGAGTTCCAAACGGGGCGAGACGAGCGAACGTCCCAGCGATTTCATCGGGCAGTTCGGCATCGGCTTGCTCTCGTGCTTTCTCGTCAGCGAAGAGATCGTCGTCGTCTCGCGCTCGATCATCGGTTCCCCCGCCGTCGAATGGCGCGGCAAGCCCGACGGGACGTATCAGATCAAAACGCTCGAAGCCGATCTCGAACCGGGGACGCAGGTGTTTCTCCGCTGCAAAGCCGGCTGTGAGGAATTCTTCGAGCCAGAACGCCTCATCGAACTGGCCCGCCATTATGGTGGATTGCTCCCCGTCCCCATCAGCGTCACGACGCAGCAGAGTTCGGAGATCATCACCACCGAAGAGCTTCCCTGGCAGGAAGGGACCGCGAGATCGCGCTCGCAGCACAAAAATTGGATGAAGTTCGGCGAAGAACTCTTCGGCACCAAGTTTCTCGATGCGATCCCGCTGCTCTCGCACGCGGGGGAAGCCGAGGGGCTGGCGTTCATCCTGCCGCATAGCCCGAGTTTGTCGGCGAAGCGCAGCGATCGCGTCTATCTCAAGCGGATGCTGCTTTCCGAATCGGCGGATAAACTCCTCCCCGACTGGGCCTTCTTCGTCAAAGCGGTCGTGAATGCCAACGATCTGCGGCCAACGGCATCGCGCGAATCGTTCTACGAAGACGAGAAACTCGAACAGGCTCGTTTTGAGTTGGGAGAATGTCTGCGAAACTATCTCGTCGACTTGTCGCAAAAGCAGCCGGAAAAATTCAAGAAGCTGCTCAGCGTGCATCAACTCGCCATCGAAGCGCTCGCCATCGAAGACGACGAGTGTTTTCGCCTGTTCATCAAATGGCTGCCGTTCGAAACCGCCGAGGGACGGATGACGCTGCCGGAGTATCTCACCCGGCACGACGTCGTGCGCTTCGTCCCCGATCTCGATCAGTTCCGGCAGATCTCCCGCATCGCCGCCGCTCAAGGCATCGGCGTCGTCAACGGCGGTTACGTGTATTCGACCGAACTGTTGCAGAAATTCGCCGAGTTGAACCCCGAGATGCAGGTCTACCCCGTCGAAGCATCCGAGTTAACGAACGCCCTGGAAGATCTCACCGAGGCGGAGCAAACGGCGGCGGAAGATTTTCTCGAAGCGGCGGAAGAGGCCCTCCGCGAGTATCGCTGCGCGGTCGAACTGCGCAAGTTTCAGCCTTCGGAACTGACGAGTTTATACAGCCTCAGTTCCGAAGGCCTGTTCCTGCGATCGCTGGAACAGGCACAGGAGACCGCTGATTCGATGTGGTCTGGAGTCCTCAACAACCTGTCGGGCGGTCACTCGACGGCGTCATCGCGGGCCACGCTTTGCTTCAATCAGGAGAACCTGCTCGTGAAGCGGTTGGTGACGTTAGGGAAGCAGCCCGCCGTTCGTCCCGCCGTGCAGATGTTGTACGTGCAGGCGTTGTTGTTGGCCCATCAGCCTCTCAGCGCACAGGAATGGAAGCTCTTCAACGCGGGATTATTAAAGTTCGTCGAAGCGGGTTTAACGTCGTGATCATGGATCTTGTGTTCCCAAGCTCCGCTTGGGAACACAAGTCTTCAAAGCTCCCGCTTCGCAAATCGCAATCAACACATCAAAGGAGACATCCCATGAACGATGCGTCTCACGATGATTCACAGCAGACCATCGAGGAATTGATGGACGCCGCATACGATCTTGACTATGGGCCGACACGAATCGCCCTCATCGAAGAAGCGGTACGGCTCGCCGATCTTTCGGGTGATCCTGAAATGTCGTTCGGCGCGCGGACGTCGTTGATCGATTCCTGCACGATGGGGGGCCGGCCCGACCTGGCTCTGGTCGCGTTCACGTGGTGCCTCGCAGAATACGACAAACAGCCGGAAGAATTCGACTCGCACGATATGCTCTGGAAGTACAAATGGATTCTGGCATCGCTGTCGGAGTTCCCGCAGTTGACGCGCCCGCAGATCGACGCGGCGGCACAGGACATGGAGGAACGTTGCCGACGCGAGGGCTACACCATGCACGCCGTCGAATCGATGCGCTGGAAGCTGGCGCTCGACATGGGCGAACACGCGGAAATGACCGAAGCGTATCAACGGATGCGAAAAACCCGCCGCGATTTACTCAGCGACTGCAAAGCCTGCATCCAGAACTGCACCGTCGAGTATTACATTCTGCTCGGCAAGCACGAGATGGCTCTCCAAGTCGCCGACCCGATTCTCAGCGGCAAACTGACCTGCGCCGAAGTCCCCGAACTGACGTACGGCAAGATGCTGATCCCGCTGATGCAGGTGGGGGAGTTGGATGCCGCGATGGCGCTTCACCTCCGCGGGTACAAGCTCGTGCAGAAGAATCCCGAGTTCATCCATACCGTCGGCGAACATCTCAAATTTCTAGGGATGACGGCGAATCATACGAAAGCGCTGCAACTCATCGCGCGACATCTCCCCGTGGCGATGACGACGCCGTCGCTGCTCAATCGGTTGAACTTTCTCAACTCGTGCGCGTTCATCATGACCGCCCTGGAAGCGAGCGGAAAGGCATCCGTCAAATTGCGCCTGCCGCCGAATTCGCCGTTTGCCCGCGCCGATGGAGTTTATCCCGTAAGCGAGTTGAAACTGGAACTGGAGCAAGCCGCCCGCGAACTGGCCGAACAGTTCGATCGCCGCAACGGCAACACCTATTATCAGACCCGGCTCAAGAACATTCCCGACCTGCTCGCCGAAGTGACACCTTACCCGGTCCCGGTGAGGAAGCGCAAATCCCCGGAAGATGAGGATGTCAAAGACGAATGACGAAGTAACGGGTCTGAGTTGCGAGTCTTGTTCGATTTTCAAGGTGGCATGCTTGGGGACTTGCACAGGCATGTCATCGTAGAGTTCGATGCGCATCCAGTGTGATGTCGCGAAAGTATTTCTTAACCCCGGAGGGGTGATCGTCAATAGCCAGGGGCTTCCGCCCAATGGCACTTGCTTTAACATTTCTCAGCAAAGGTTAAAGTTTCGATGATTCTTTGGTACAACATTTGCGCCGCGCACTT
>JBJXGP010000041.1:0-5111 GCA_046160425.1 Planctomycetaceae bacterium | reverse complement strand
CTGTCTTGGCTGCCATTGTGATCGTGAGCACGATTCAAGGCCGTATGCCGTACGTCACGATTGGACTGATTGGACTGCCCGCGCTCGGCACAATACTTTGGCGGTCAGTCGTTCGCTTGCCTTATCCACAATTCGGCGGACTGCTCGGCGGTTGTATCGCCACGGTGTTCGAATTCATGTTAGACCCTGTTCCTTTCCAGATTGTGAATGCCATTGTGATTGAAAATCTTGCAATTGCATTTGTTGTTTCCCTTGTCGTTGTTTCTGTGTTGGATGTGTTCTCAAGAAACGATGTGAAGGCGAGCTGAGACAATGCACGTCCGGCAAAATTCACTCCGGCAGTGCTGGAATCGCCCGGCGGTGTTATCATATGGAAAGCATTTCCATCCTCCAGAAAAGTCCCGGTTCCATCAAGGAGATTCTCTCATGCGCGGCATCTCGACAATCCTTTCGGCGAGCGTGATTCTTGTAACTCTCGGCGCGATGGCGGGGGCGGATGACAAAGCGAAAATCGCCACTCAGAAAAACGACAAAGATGACGCGGTAATGGTCGCTATCCCCGCCGGGGAATTTCTGATGGGGAGCACCGATGAGGAAATCGATGCCGATTTCAAGGCGATCGGGTATCCCGCCGACTGGAAAAAGCACGCGCTCGATGAACTTCCCCGGCATCGTCAGGCGGTGAAGTCGTTTCTCATCTATCAGCACGAAGTCACCAACGAGCAGTATCAGGCATTCTGCAAAGCGACGGAACACAAACCGCCCGAGTATTGGAAGGATGGAAAATTTCCGGAAGGGAAAGAGAACCATCCCGTCGTGCAGGTGAGTTGGCACGATGCCCAGGCATACTGCGAATGGGCGGGGACGCGGTTGCCGACCGAGGCGGAGTGGGAATTCGCCGCGCGTGGCGATGCCGACGCGGACAAACCGAGTCGGAAGTATCCGTGGGGAGACGAGTGGGATCGCACGCTCGCCAACAGTGCATCGCTGCACGCGGACATCGATGTGAACGACGCTGTCATCTGGCAAAAATGGTACGACAAAGATCAGTCGCAGTACCCGTTGACGTCGCCGGTCGGACATTTTGAGAAGGGGATCAGTCCGCTGGGAGTTTACGACATGGCGGGCAACGCCTGGGAATGGTCGGCCGATGCGTACTCGTTATTCACCGATGAAGTCCGCAATAAGGATATCAAAGACGCCCCGCGCGTCACCAAGGGGGGCTCGTGGGCGAACGTGCCGTTCCATCTGCGCTGCGCGGACCGAAATTCGGTGGCTCCGGATACCCGGAATTTGTATATCGGCTTTCGCTGTGCGAAGGATTTGTGAGCGGTGCGCTTTCGGTTCTTCTTTCACCCTCGCCCGCTTGCGGGAGAGGGCGGGGTGAGGGGGCTTTCTGTTTTCATCAACGATAACATGAAAGGCACCCTCATCCGGCCTGCGGCCGCCTTCTCCCGGAGGGAGAAGGCTCCTTAGCCGAACAGATCGAGAAGCGGTTTGCCGCCGTCGAGGATGTGGACGGGGCGGCCTTGCGAATCGGGGAGAAACAGATCCTGATCGATCCCCAAGGCGTAGTAGATCGTCGCCGCCAAATCTTCGGGGCTGACCGCGCGTTCGCTCGGCCAGGCGGCATCTTTATCGGACTTGCCGTAGGTGATTCCGCCGCGGATCCCTGCGCCGGCCAGTATGGCGGGGAAGACGTAGCTCCAGTGTCCGCGTCCCCATGCATCGGTGGCCGCGTGAGTTCGTCCCATTTCACCGACGGCGACGACCAGCGTCTCGTCGAGAAGTCCGCGTTCTTCGAGATCGTTGATGAGCGCGGTGAACCCCTGATCGAAGCCGGGGATGAGCTGCTTTTCGAGATACTGACTCGTATTGTGCGAATCCCAGCCGTCGATACCGGCAGTTGAGTCCCAGCCGACGGTGACGAACCGCGTGCCGGCCTCAATGATGCGGCGACCCATCAGGCAGGACTGGCCGAAGAGATGGCGGCCATATTTATCGCGGAGTTCATCGGATTCCTGGCGGATGTCGAGCGCGGTTCGAATCGATTCCGACGTCGCCAATTCGAGAGCCTGCGTTCGAATCTTGTCGTAAGAACTGTATCGCTGCGAGCGATCGAGTTCGCCGCGCTCGTCGTCAAATTGATCGAGCAGGCTGCGTCGCTTGTCGAGCCGATCGATCGAGATTTCGGTCGTGGGGACCAGCCCCTTGATGCGGAAGTCGAGTTCCTTCTCGGTGCAATTTCGCAGAAACAGATTTTCTTTAGGGTTGTCGGGACGAATGTCGGTCGCGAGAGCATTGTACGCCGAGCCTAACCAGCCGGCGTATTGCCCCGTGCGGTCATATTTTGGAACCTGCAAGTGCCCCAGACGATTCGGCAGAAAAACGTAATCGGGAAACGTTCGCAGCCGTTCTTGATCGTGAACCGAAAGATATTCGACGACCGAACCGATCGAAGGCCAGTCGGTATCGCGGGCATTGACGTCTTGCCCGTTCTCGGCGGCGCGCGTCCATTTGTGCCCGGTCATCATGTAATGGCAGGCGTTATGATCGTTGTGGGAATGCGTCATCGAACGAATGACGCAGAATTTGTCGGAGATTTGCGAGCTGCGTGCCAGATGTTCGGACAGCAGCAGGTCCGGGGTTCGCGATGCGATCGGATTGAAGGGGCCGCGTATTTTCGGCGGGGCGTTCGGCTTCAGGTCGAATGTTTCCAACTGGCTGGGACCGCCGAACAGATACAGGAACAGCACCGATTTTGCGCGGGCGTTCTGGAAATTCTTCCCTGCTTGTTCAGCCGCGAGCAGCCTGGGGAGATTCAACCCCAAGAGACCGGTCCCGGCCTGAATTGCCGCCCGACGGGTGATACCGTTACAGACCTGTTGCGTGTTCCCCAAGATCGTCAGCATGGATGTTCCCTTCATGAAACATGATCTGAACCGCTTCGGTGGAATTTTTTCAATATTTGATTCGCCGGCAAAGTGCGGTCATCGTGACCGAATGTGATTCACAAATCAATATCTGTCAATATGATAAGAATTATTCTCGGCGATGGCAAGCGGATTTCATGAGTTTTTTCCGCTCTATGAGTTGCCAGGGCAATCTCCTTGATCTGATTATCGGATTCACAACCTGGAACACTGGCGAGAGTTATGCTTTTGCGGCCATAATACGCCCATGCCAACTCTCATCACCCACCCGACCGGACATTATCGGTTTTTACCCGGAATCGATCCCTATTCGTGCGGCGTCGTTGCCGAACCGGGATACGAGATCGTGCATGTGACGCTGGCCCGTCAGCGTCCCTGGCGCGACGGATTTGCCTTCGTCGAGTCGTTTCTCTCGCAGCACGGGCGAACGCGGACCGATCTCTGCGCGATACAGCTTCGTTCGTCGCAGCCATTTACGATGGATGGCTTCATCGCCTTCAATAAGACGTATTGCGTGGTTCTCGAGCAATGGGGAGTCTTCGTCGAGGGGGTCAACCCGATCGCGCGGACGAACGTCTGCCCGCTCGGCTTGGGTGCGTCAGAACCCGTATTGCATGCGTTCTCGTTCGTGAGGCCGAACCCGACTCTCGAACGCAAGACGTTCATCGTCGCGGGAGCGGGGGAATTGAAGCGGCGCGACCTCGTTTCCGAGGGGATTATCCGCATCGGCGAGACATCGCCTGACGCCATTGCCGAGAAAGCGGCATACGTTTGCAGCGTCATGGAAAAACGCCTGTTAGGACTCGAAGCGACCTGGAACGACGTGACGCGGGTGGAAGTTTATACGGTTCATCCGATTCATGCTCTTATGGAATCGCTGCTGCTCAAGACGATTCCCCCCTCTCGACAGCACGGCATCGACTGGCACTACACCCGCCCGCCGGTGGTCGATATCGAGTTCGAGATGGATCTCCGCGGCGTCGCGACCGAATGGGTGGCGTGAAAACGCTCTCGCAGTCATGGCCCCGATTGTGGTAAATTTCGCCGCGGTGGATAAGCGATAAAGTAATCGTAGGGTGCGTCGAGACGCACCTTCAACACGTCATGTCGCCGTTTGCAATATTGTGTTCTCATGAGTAAGTATCGGCGAAATCGAATAGGACGAACTTACTTCTTCACGGTTGTCACATATGAACGACAACAAATCTTAACTACGGATCTTGGTCGAGAATGCTTGCGAACGGCAATTCACACTGTTCAAAGAGACCGTCCTTTCTCAATTGTGGCGATTGTATTGCTTCCTGATCATCTCCATTCGATTTGGGAACTTCCGGAAGGAGATTCAGATTATTCGACGCGCTGGCGTCGTATCAAATCAATTTTCTCTCGCCATTGGCTCAAACATGGAGGAAACGTTGGTGAAAAATCGAGTAGTCGACACGCGCGAGAAGAACAAACGATTTGGCAAAGGCGATTTTTTGAGCATACATGCCGTGACGATTCAGATTTGAAGCGTTGCGTCGATTACGTTCACATCAATCCTTTGAAGCACGGACTTGTCGAGCGAGTTGCTGATTGGCCTTGGTCCTCTTTTCATCGTTATGTCCAGAGCGGTGAATATCTAATGGACTGGGGTAACGTGAATGAATGGTATGGAGATGAATTCAAATACGCCGAATAAGAAGGTGCGTCTCGACGCACCCTACGATAAAACTGCAAAGAGCGAAGTTGATAAAAGGTCGTGAAATGACGGGTGCCGAGTACAAAGTTCATCTGGAGATATTCACGGGTCCGTTGGACCTGTTGTTGTATCTCGTGCGCCGCAACGAACTGGAAATTGCCAATCTGCCGATTGCCCGCATCACGACTCAATTCGTTGAGTACATCGAAGTCCTCGAATTCATCGATCTCGATCTCATCGGCGATTTTCTGGTGATGGCCGGCACGTTGATCGAAATCAAGAGTCGGCAGGTGTTGCCGCAATCCGCCGACGAAACCGCCGAGCCGATCATCGAGGACCCGCGGAGCGATCTGATCCGGCAGCTTCTCGAGTACAAGAAATACAAAGACGCGGCGCTCGCGCTCGAAGAGCAGGCGGCGGCCTGGCAGGAACGGTATCCGCGGTTGAGCGACGACCGCCCGATCGCGGGAGAAGATCAGGCGCAGGATCTGATCAAG
>JBJXGP010000040.1:0-3963 GCA_046160425.1 Planctomycetaceae bacterium | reverse complement strand
GTGGCCACCGGCTTGGCGAGCAGCACCGCCAGCGAACCGCCGAACAGTTCCCAGTACGCCTGATGCGGACCGATGACCTCGACGATCCGCGGGGCCAGATTGCGCTTCGAGCCAAACCACGGCACGATCGCCCCGATCGTCGGTTTTTCGGCCGTTGCGGTTTCATCGAGGTCGTCGGCGAATAGTGAGGGTTGCATGTTCACGCCGCCTCCAACGTCAGCGTGATCGCCTTGGCGACGTTCGGCGAGACGCTGTTGCCGATCTGGCGGGTGACATCGGTTTTCGTCCCGTGGAAAATGTAATCGCGGGGAAAGCCCTGAGCGGCGGATAACTCGTGATTGGCGAGCATCCGGAAGCCGATGTCGGCGACTCCCAGTTCCTGCATCGTGGCGATCAACAGCCGCTCCCCTTCGCTGCGGGCCTCGATCGAGGGAGCCAGCTCGACGATCGCCGTCACCAGTCCGCAGCGTGGCTTCGTCGAGATCGTGAGCAGCGGATCGTTCACGTCGATCGCATGCCCGTTCGAGTAGTAGGAAACGATGTACGGGATGCACACGGCACTCTCTCCCCCGTGGGCTGTTGTGATCGTCGGCAAGGGCTTCTGCGGATCGATCAGACGTCCGCCGTGCGTCAACTGCTGAATGAACGGCACGGCAACCCCGTGATTGTTCCCCGTCGTCAAGGTTCCCAGCGGTTCGGTCTGTGGATCGCGGGGGCGATTCTGATGCCTCATCTCGGCGATGAACGGGACGGCCACCCCATGATTCTCCCTCGCAGCAACGATCGTCGGAATCGGCCCATGCACGCTCCGCGATCGCCCCGCCCCCAGTCCGATCCCCTGATACTGAAACGGCACCGCGAACCCGTGATGATTTCCCCCGGCGGTGATCGTCGAGAGCGGCGCACCGAGATCGTCGGCGGTCCCGTTGTTCCGCAGTCGGGCCACGAACGGACCGACGAATTTCCGCAACCCCGCTTCGATCCGTGCCAGCGTCTTGTCGGCCAGCGGCTTCACCCGGGAAAACACCGATCGGCAGGGGATCGACCAGTCGATGATTTCCATCGCCGAGCGCCAGCGCGAGAGTTGCATCCCCGCCAGTTCACCTCCGACCGTTTTCCCGTGCGTCGGCTCTGGCCACTTCGGCTGTCGTCGGCCTTTGCAGGCCACGACGAACAACCGTTCGCGCGACGTCGCCGCTCCATAGTCGGCCGCGTTGAGAATTTGCCAGTCGACCGTATACCCGGCTGCTTCGATCGCCTTGACCCACGCCTGAAAGAATGCCCCGCGACGGGACACCATCGGCTTGCCGTGGGCCACCGGTCCCCACTGCTCGAATTCGCGGACGTTCTCGATCACGATGAACGACGGTCTGTGATACTCGATCCAGGGCATGATGTCCCACGCGCCGGATCGCTGCTGATCAGACGTCGGTTTTCCGCCCCGCGCTCGCGAATGGTGCGTGCATTCCGGTGACGCGAACAGCAGATCGATCGCCGGGCATTCCCCCGGACGGACCAGGTTCAACCGGCTGTTGATGTGTTTGGCTCCCGGAAAATTCGCGCTGTGTGTCTGGACCGCGATGTCCCAATGATTGACCGCGAACACGACATCCGCCCCCGCATCTTCGGCCCCTTGGGATGTTCCCCCCGCGCCGCAAAATAGATCGGCTGATTTCAGCGTCATCACACCCCCGCTCCCGTTTTTTCCTGATCGATCAACAGTCCCATCAGAATCGTTTTTCCGAGCGGCGAATCGCGGCCGTAGCGGACCAACTGGCTCCGCTTCCACGGACCCACATCGGCCGTTTCGACCAACGCGGCGATTTCGTCGTCAGACATCGCTGCGAGCCTCTCCGCCGCATCGCGGCTCTCGGGCGATGCTTCCGTCGACCGAGGCTGTTCGCGTGCGCTGGGCGTCACGCTACGCGGCGTCTTCGCAACCTTGCCCGCCGGCCAGCCTTTCACCGGATCGCTGCCGGGAAATTGATTCTTGATCCGGTTCCAAATCTCCCAGGGCTTCCAGCGCCTGGGGAATTTGCGGACCTCATCGAGCAACGGGAACACATCCTCGGGCGAACAGCCGTTGCGGATCGCCTGGTCGATGCAACCATGCGGATCGCCGATCTGGCATTCTTCGACCAACAACTTTTTCAACTCCCTCCACTTCCCCTCCGGCGATTCCACAACCAGAGAAGGAGAAGGAGTATTTAATACTTTCTGTAGAAGAGGTACGATTTCACGTTTTTCGGGTTCAGTTGTCTCATGGTGAGACAACTCCCGTCTCATGGCGAGACAAGAGTCGTCTCCTGGTGAGACAGCAGCCGCCTCATGGTGAGACAACTGACCGGCGTTTTCGGGGACCGTTTCGGGCGGTTCCGAGAGTCCGAAAGCGACCCGTTCGAGCTCGACGAGATCGATCCAGTAGCGGACCCCCTTCCCCCGGAACGTCCCGGCCTGCTGCTCGACTTTCAGCAGGTTGTTTTTCACAAGCGAGGCGCGGAGCTTGTAGACCTGAGCCCGTGACAACCTCGTTCGCGCGACGATGATCTCGATCGGAAATTGGGCCGACGCGAGTTGGTCCCGATTCAGGATTTCCATGATCGCTTTGAGAACTTGCAGTTCGCCGCGCGGGAGGTACGCACCGGCGGCGATCACCAGTTCCATGCGTCGGGCCGAGACGGTCCGCCAGGGGAGTTCGGGTTGCCGTTGATTCACGCCGCCCCGCTCTCTAACGCGGCTGAGCCCGTCACGGTGCGAATCAGTTCCGTCCGGACGATCCGCACCGTCTTCGGGGCGTCGATCGCGAACCTGACCCGCTGTGTGCCGAATTGGGCCAATTGGATGAGCACGTCGCCGATGCGGATTTCATCGCCGGCAAGCCCTTCGAGCTCGATCACCAGCGAAGCCTTCTCCCAGCCCAGTGCTCTGACCGTCACAACGATATCGCCGTCAATCGTGATCGACTCCCCGATCTCCCTTTCGAGTATTAACACGTTCCGACTCCTTTCGGTTCGAACTCCAATTTTGTCTTGCATCTCTAACGCTCACTGAATCGGCGGATGATCCGTTCGGCTTTCTGATCGCTTCCGCGTTTTATCTTGTCCACGCTGGGGGTCGACTGCCCAGTCTGATGCCGCTTTGCAGAGATCAGTCCTCTTCCCCGTCTCATCCGTGAGTGTTCGCCCTTACGGGACGGCCGAGTCAACCATCCGCCGATTCAGTGAGCGCCGTCGTTTCGTTGCTGTCTTGATCCAAGAATTTCTCCAGTTGATCGCATCTCTCCAGTCCATCCTCAGCGTGAAATTTCATGCCCTGCAATTGATTTTTCACCTGACGAATCTCATATCTGCTGCGCTGAGGAGTTCTCGTGAAGGCGGCGAATTGATCGATGATCTCATTGCGGTCACGAACCATTTTCCCGTGATTCTGGCAGACCGCCACGCCCGATTCCCGCTCGAAATCCTCCACCCGTTTTTTCAGGGACGCCAGGGCATCCGTGGCCGTTTTCAAATAGTGATCGTGACGTTGTTTGGCATCGTCGTACCCCAGGCGAAACGCCTCAGTATTCCGCTGCTCGCGATCGTCGACCGTCAGCACACGCCGCAACAGCGCAGCCATCATGTTCAGCGGGAGCGGATCGGGCTGGCTGAGCGATGCCGCCGACTTGATCGTCAGCGTCTTTTCCGTCGCCACGATCAGCCCCCACTCGCGCGGCAATTCACCGATCTCGACGACTCCCTTCGGGGCGACGACAAAAAACCGATGACAGTATCGAGTGAAGACGGTCGATTTCGAAGGGTCTTGGAGTTCACGCATCCAGTCCGAGCGGCTGACTTTGATTTCGAACCCGAGCACCTCCAAGCCTCCCGACTTCCAGCAACCCAGCGCCATCGCGTCGAGCGATCGCACCTTATGGACCGAAGTCCCGTTCGGCACTTCGGTCACCAGCGCCCACGCCGGCAG
>JBJXGP010000039.1:0-2878 GCA_046160425.1 Planctomycetaceae bacterium | reverse complement strand
CCGCAGCTTGATCGGCCGCGCCTGCAACAGGTGGCAGTCGGCGTTCCCTTTCCAGCTTGCGGCATGGCGCACGCCGTCGGATGTGATCGAGTCGCAATCGTCTTTCGAAAATCCTTCGATCGGATTTCCCTCCAGATCGAGCGCTTCGATCGCCAGCGAACCGCCGTCGGCGTTCGCGTTGATTTCAATCGTATCGCCGAAGAAGACCAGGGGCCTGGTGGTCAGCGTTCCCGTCTCGGTC
This sequence comes from Planctomycetaceae bacterium, assembly GCA_046160425.1. Classification (GTDB taxonomy): domain Bacteria; phylum Planctomycetota; class Planctomycetia; order Planctomycetales; family Planctomycetaceae; genus JAQCEJ01. The sequence continues at coordinate 2,637 of JBJXGP010000039.1, read as the reverse complement.
GTTTCGACCGAGACGAATCCATCGAGACGCAGCGTCGCCAGACCGATGGCGCTGTCGATTGGATCGTCGTGATAGGTCGCCCAATGTCGGCCTCGTGTACCGCCGTAATAGATGTGAATCTTATCGTCGACGACGATCGGTGGATGATGCGGATAGACCTGTCCCCAATCCCAGTCGTCTTTCGACGTTCCGTAGGGAAGAAATGTCGCCTGTTCGGCCTCCGCCTTCCAGTCGCGTTCTTCCTTCAAAGCGCTTCGCGAAAGGACGCCTTCCTTGGCAACGCGCTGCCAGGTGACTCCGTTGCGGCTGAAGATCAATTGATTATCGACGCGATCCATCCATTGCATATCGGCGGGTATCGGCTTGATCGTCTCGCCGTGATAGGTATTGAGCAAGCCGATGTAGACTCCTTCGTAGGGAACCCCCGACATCGTATAGAATTCGGTGTTGAACGGCGCATCGAGTTTCGTCTTGTTGAGCACGGTGACTTTCGGCGACCAGTGAACGAAGTCTTCGCTCTCAATGCGGCTGACGACCCGGATGTTCGGCGGACCGAATCGCAGGTAAGCGACGTAGCGCCCGAGCTTGTGATCCCAGTAGGGAGAGATCTGCGTGTCGCTGAACGGGATCGCGGGGTTCGCGGGTTCTTGCTTCCAATGAATGCCGTCGGCGGAGTAGGCGATGCGGGTCGACAGCGAACTCGGTTTTGCTTCGGGATTGGCCACATACATCATCTTGAAACGCCGCTCGGAATCGTCATCGTGCGTGTCGATCATCACTCCGGGGCCGCCGATAAATCGTTCGGGAGGATCGACCGATATGTGATTGGTGCCGGTCTGTTCGTTGACGATCGGCTTTTCCCAGGTGATGCCGTCGGTCGACTCGGCGTATCCGACGAGGTATTGGTGATTTTGATGATCCTTCACTTCACCGTGGATGACTTGATACCACATCTTGAAGAGCCGGTCGTTCGGGTCGAAGGCAACAGTTCCGTAGTCGACCTGGAAACCATCCGATGGCCTGTCGCGAACGATGATCGGGTTCTTGGGATGCTTGACGGCCTGATTGAGTTTTTTCCGCACACCCTGCATGTCGCCGATCACGTAGTCGTCGATAAAAAGTTGCTTGTCGTGAACGATCAGCGCATCGCCGAGGATCTCGTCATCCAGATCCTTGAACATGCCGGGTGGGGCGGTGCGATTTTGTGCCTGAAGCGAAGGGCCGAACGACAATGCTCCCAGCGCGAGCGCCAATACGATTCGGAATGTGTGGGTCATGCACGAGCCTCGATCAAAAGATGTCAATCATGAAAGGATCATGCGACAAACCATAACACGAAGGTCATGCAGGATTCAATTCATGCAGAGGCTCAATGTCTCTAACACAACCTCTGTACTGCGTGGTTTTCTGAAAATGTTGAGGCATTTTCGACAGGCACAACCGGTTGTGTTAGGATCACTTAGTCGTATGACTGCAAGTAATGATTGTGCTTGATCCGCGGCGTGAACGAATACAGCTTCGCCTTCTGCAAGTGAAACCGCAGACGGATCGGCCGCGCCTGCAAGAGATGACAATCGGCATTCCCTTTCCAACTCGCGAGATGATGCACTCCGTCGGAGGTGATCGGGTCGCAGTCCGCCTGGCTGAATCCTTCAATCGGATTTCCGTCGAGATCGATCGCTTCGATCGTCAGCGAACCGCCGTCGGCGTTCGCGTTGATTTCGAGCGTATCGCCGAGGAAAACCAGCGGTTTGGTGGTCAACATCCCCACCTCATCGCCGGCGTCGACTGAGACAAAACCGTCGAGGCGCAATTTCGCGAGGCCGATCCCCTTGTTCGGTTCTTTCGGATTCGGATCGAGCTTGGGAGGATCGCCGGACCACGTCCACCAGTTCTTCGCATCGATCCCCGTGTAGTAGAACCAGATTTCATCGTTCACGATGATCGGTTCGGGCGTGAAGATCGGCGAGACGGTTCCCCAGTCCCATTCTTTGTCCCGTTCTCCGTAGGGGAGAAATGTGGCGTCCAAGGCGATCTGCTTCCAGTCTTTGTCCTCTTTCAATTCGCGAGCGGGGATCGCCCCCTCTTTCCCCACGCGCGACCAGGTGAGACCGTTGCGACTATAGATGAGGTGCAGATTTTTGCGGTCGGTCCAGGGGGCCTCGTCGGTGATCGGCTTGAGAGATTCGTTGTGGTAGGCGGCCATGACTCCGAAGTAATAGTCGCCGTAGGCGAAGGGAGCCGTCTGATAGAATTGCGTTGCCAGCGGGTCATCCATTTTGGTCTGGCGGATGACGGTGACTTTGGGAGACCATGTGAGAAAGTCGTCGCTTTCGATGCGGCTGACGATTCGCGTATTGGGCGGGCCGAAGCGAAGAATGGCCACATATCGTTGACGCCGGGCGTCCCAGAAGGGGCAATTCTGAGTGTCGCTGAATGGGATGATCGGCAATTCGGGATGTGCCGTCCAGTGGATGCCATCGGGCGAATACGCTGCGCTGGTCATCAGCGATTTCGAAGTCCCATCGGGGAGGCAACTGAACAACATCTTGTAGCGTTTGGCGGGATCCTGTTCGAGGCGATCTTTCATGATACCGGTTGCCTGGGTGCCGCGGACTTTCGGCTGCTGGACGAGGT
>JBJXGP010000038.1:0-4320 GCA_046160425.1 Planctomycetaceae bacterium | reverse complement strand
GAAGAGAACCCGCTCGGACTCTCCCAGCGCATCAATACCCCCGAATTGTACTTTGTCGAACAGGATGCGATAGATGCGCTGCAGTGGATCGACTTTGACTTCGTCGTTCGTTATCGGTTCAGGATTCGGGCTTACCGACGAAGTCGCGGTTGCCGTCGTCGTTGAATCGTCACGGGATTGGCCGGTCGGGGCTGACTCGTCGGCACGGCAACCCGCCAGCGCGATCGGCAAGACGAAAAGCCAGCCATGAAGTGCAGGCCTAAACCCAGGCAAATTTTTGGGTGACATCGGCAAAGTCACAGTTTCCTCAGAACAAGACGACGAAAGGCTGACGCCTCGTATTCAAGATTCGATCCGAATCGTAGTCATTCTAGCTTCCCGACTGTACAATCGAAATGATCAATCGGTCGGGAAACCCGACTTTTCCAAGTCGCTAAATCGGAGATCCAACACGTGAGTCGGCAAGATGATCTGGCGCTCGTGCGGGAATACACGCAGAGCGAAAGTCTGATCAAGCATATGCTCGCCGTCGAAGCGGCGGTGCGGGCATACGCACGCAAGTTCGGCGAGGATGAAGAGAAATGGGGGACCGTCGGCCTGCTGCACGACTTCGATTACGAGCGCTGGCCTGATCCCCCCGATCATCCGCTCAAAGGGTCGGAGATTCTCAAGGCTCGCGGATATCCCGACGACGTGATCTATGCGATCAAGTCGCACGCCGATTATCTCACCGATTGTCCGCGCGTCTCGCGTCTCGATAAGACGTTATATGCCTGCGACGAATTATGCGGCTTTCTCACCGCCTGCGCGCTCGTCCGTCCGGAGCGGCTCATGGGTCTCTCTGCCAAAAGCGTCCGAAAGAAAATGAAGCAGCTTTCGTTCGCCGCCGCCGTCAAGCGGGAAGATATCGTCAGCGGAGCACAAGACCTGGGAGTCGACCTCGATCAGCACATCGACTTTTGTCTCGATGCGCTACGGACTATCGCGGATGAGTTGGGATTGATCCCCGCCGATTCATCTTCTGCAACGACGACCGATTGAGCCGGATGATGCGAATGATGCGCGATCTCACACCTTTTGACCATTATGAATAGGTTTCTAACATCGGAGAATATTATGTTACGACACGAACAAGATACTTCTGCGTTATCCCGTCGCCAGTTCATCGGTTCCTGCGCGGCGGTTGGCTCGCTGCCGTTGGCGATGGTGCTCGGTGATAAAGCGGACGCCAACGATAAAAAGAAGAGGAGCGCGTCGGCAAAATCTCTGGCAGCGACGGCTCAGGACAAAGTTCGCACGGTGCTCGGCCCCATCGAACCCGGTCAGCTCGGCAATGTTTTGATGCACGAACACATACCGATCGTCGACTGGTCGGAATTGTATGAAACTCCCGCGGCCCCGTATGAAGGAGTTCGCGATGAAATGGTTGCCCGTTCGACCGACCTGTTGCAGAAATTCGCCGCGTCTCTACCCGAAGGTCAAGGCCCCGGTGCGGTCGTTGAGTGTACGCCGATCCGCGTGGGGCGTTATCCCGATTTGATGGTCGAGATCGCGAAAAAATCGAAAGTCCACATCATCGCCTGCACCGGTTTCTGGGGAGAATCGCACGCTTCGCAACATCCGTGGGCGGTTCGATTGTCGGTCAGCGACGGTGGCATCGATCAGTTGGCGGGACTGTTCATCCACGAGATCAATGACGGCATGGAAGACCCCTCCGGCGAATGGGGCGAACGCTTCACCGACGTCCGAGCGGGTATCATCAAGTGTGCGACAAGCTCATTTTTGAAACCGAGCGAACGATTTTGTCATCGCGCCGCAGCGATCGCCAGCATCGAAACCGGCTGCCCGATCACGACGCATACCACCGACGGCGGGGGACTCGAACAACTCAAACTCTTCCTCGAAGCCGGCGTTGCACCGGCGAAGATTATCATCGGCCATCAGGGAAACATGGACGACCGCACGAATCAGGCGGCTCACGAATACCATCGGCAGATCGCCGGCGAGGGATGTTACGTGCAATTCGACCGCGTCGGTCACGGCAAGTACACAGTCGAAAACCAGGCGCAGCAGATTATCGAATTGATCCATTCGGGTCATGGGAAGCAAGTTCTCGTCAGCCACGATAGCGTTCCGTATTTGTATCCGGAATTTGCGAACATGGAGAAATCGGCCGAGCGTTGGAAGACGCACGAAGCAGACTTTACCATTTGCACCATTCTTTTGAAGAAAGCCCTGAAAGACCTCGGCGCGACTGACGATGACCTCCGCACGATCTACGTCGACAATCCGCAACGAGTATTGGCATTCTAACTACGGATCTACAAATCAATGATCCATCTACGAAACATTCTTCAGGAGTCGACCGATGAGTATTGATGCCAAAGTTGCCGCACTGAAACTGGAACTCCCTCCCGCGCCGAAACCGGGTGGAACATATTCGCCGGTCGTGATCGTTGGCAACATCTGTTATGTCTCCGGCCACGGACCGCTCAGGCCGGACGGGACGATGATCACAGGTCAAGTCGGCGCCGATTTGACCGAAGAAGAAGGAAATCTCGCCGCCCGTCAGGTCGGCTTGGCGATTCTGGCGACGCTGAAGTCGCAACTGGGTTCGCTCGACCGGATCGAACGCTTCGTCAAAACGCTGGGGATGGTCTACGCCGTTCACGAGTTCAAACGCCACCCCGCCGTCATCAACGGATTCAGCGATCTGATGGTCGAATTATGGGGCGAAAAAGGGAAAGCCGCCCGCAGCGCCGTCGGCATGGGCTCGCTGCCGAACAATATCGCCGTCGAGATCGAATGCATCGTGCAGTTGAAGGATGGGTGACACGCGAAACATGTCGACACTCGGCGGATACTGAATCGATATCGCGTGAGCAGAGTCCACGGCTCTGGCGAAAGGAGTAACGGCGGGAATCGCATTGGATTACCATTCAATTCCTGCCGAGAAATATGATATATTGAACTTGGCCTATGGTTTCTTGAAATGAGTGTCAAACTCGTTCCCAATCCGGAAGCACACGATGCTGAATATTCTCGGTTCAACCAAAAGCGTCTGTCAGGGCCTGCCACGGCGGGAAATGTTGCAGGCCGTCGGCGGGGGGCTTCTGGGAGTCAACTGGTTCACGACTCAGCAGGCACTCGCGGCGAATGCGATCACGCTGCAAGAAGATGCTGCCCCTCCGATTCGAGCTAAATCGGTCATCTTCTTATTCCTGTTCGGCGGACCGAGTCAGCTCGAAACGTTCGATTTGAAACCGCAGGCGGCGGACACGATTCGCGGGCCTTACAAGCCGATCGATTCTCGCACTCCCGGTTTGCTCATTGGCGAGAAGTTGCCGCAGTTGGCGAACGTGTCGGATAAATTCTGCGTCGTTCGCACGATGTCGCATCCGCAAAACGATCACAACGCCTGTCATCTGATTCAGACCGGGCATCCCATGCCTCCCGCGCAACGAGGAGCGGCAATGGTCAATGCTGCCGACATCGACTGGCCGGCGATGGGGTCGGTCGTGCAATATCTCGATGAGCACGATCCGTCGCGTCCCCAGGGTTCGCTCCCCAGTTACATTTACGTCCCCAATCGATTGGGGCATATTGAACGGTACGATCGCTCGGGGCAATACGCCGGCTGGTTGGGGAAATCGTACAACGCATTGGCGACCGAAATCCGCAAGAAAGATGCGAACGACAATCCGTATGCGCGGCCATGTTCCGATGAAGAACTCGACTTCCGCCTGAAGGGGTTGGTCGACGATCCGCAGTTGACAATCGATCGACTCGACCGTCGCTGGTCGCTGCTCGAACAGTTTGATACCCAGTTAACGAAGCACGACAAAGTTGCGAAGAAGCACGGTTATGATGACATCCGCAAGCGGGCCTGGGATCTCGTGTCGTCGAAACAGATCCGCTCGGCCTTCGATATCCGTCAAGAATCGGACTCACTTCGCGATCGTTACGGGCGGCATCTGTTCGGCCAGTCGGCATTGCTCAGCCGGCGTCTGATCGAAGCAGGTGCCCGATTCGTCACCGTGCTCTGGGATACTCCGAACGGTTATAGTTGGGACAGTCACGTCCACAACAAGGAAGTCCACGATTACCTCATCCCCGGATTGGATCAGACGTTCTCGGCTCTCATCACCGATCTCGACGAGCGTGGCTTGCTGGATGAGACGTTGATCGTTTGTGTCGGAGAGATGGGACGAACGCCGCGCGGCAATGCGAACTGGGGCCGCGACCATTGGACGTACTGTTTTCCGGCGGTCCTCGCGGGAGCCGGCATTAAAGGAGGGACGACATATGGCTCTTCCGATA
>JBJXGP010000037.1:0-14427 GCA_046160425.1 Planctomycetaceae bacterium | reverse complement strand
ATCCGTAGAAGACGTCGGAACGTTCCAATACGAGTTTTTGCGTCGTCATGACGACAATGGGGAGGTCGCTTGAGTTACCCGCCCCACGAGCGGGAATCGCCCCGGCTCGTGCATGCACCCAACACATCTTGCCATCGTAACCCTGGCGTACCCGCGTGAGTTCAATGGTGTAATCGAGCGGCTTCTCATCCGCGGCATTGAGCGAACCGTTCGAAAATATTGAAAGCACGACGACGATGGCACAGACCGCACGAAGGTTGAACACGAAAGGCTCCTCTCATTATGAATCACTCTGTCGGACGATGCACCAGTTCAGTTATCGAAAACTTCTCAAAGACGAGATGCGACTGACTCCCCTCGTAAACGATGCCGACATGATCGGCATCGACTCGTGTCAGGCTCGGATATCCCGCTCCCAAACCGTCGTCGAGCAGATGATGATGCGATTCGGGCCACGTCAGCCCCTCGTCGAAGCTGACTTGTATCGTATGATGCATCCGGCCTCTCTGCGTGTGCGGATTGGCGAACAACAGCACCGACTTTTTTTCATCTCCTTCAGCGTAATCGAAGCGATACAGACTTCCGTTGCAGTTCGGCTCGATGATCGTCGTGCGACTGGTTGGATGAGATTCCCATGTCTGCCCCAGATCCTTCGTCACGACGACCGCGCGGAATCGTTCGTGATCGTTGCGGATATTGAGCATGATCGAGCCATCGGCGAGCATCGCCGCCTGGCATTCGTTACCGCCGCTGTACCCGGGGTTCCCGACCGTCCACGTCTTGCCGTGATCGCGGCTGATCATCAGCGTGGCGAAGGTCTCCAAAGTCTCGCGTCCCGTGCGCCCCTGCACCGGCATGACGAGCGTGCCATCGGGCAGGTTGATCCCCTGTTGCGGCGAGGGGGCAAGCAACCACCACGATTCCTGCTTCAATTTCCGCGTCAGATTTTCGGGCTTCGACCAGGTGAGTCCATCATCTTGTGACTTTACCATCAGGAACTGGGCGGCTTTGCCGATTTCGAACCCCGGTTCCGAACCATCGTCGACCCATTGGTGTTTTCCCGGTTTGCCGTTCATCCAGACGGCGAAACAGAAAATCTCTCCCGTCTGTTGGTCGATGATGATCCCAGGATCGCTGCAGCCGTTCTGCTCCTGCGATAAACCGCCGTATTCCCCCATGTCCATGATCACTTTGACCGGTTCCCAGGTCTGTCCGCCGTCGGTGCTGCGACTGAGGCCGATGTCGATGTCCTCTTGCAGGTCGCGTCCCATGCGGCGTCGCATATCGTACACGGCGAGCAGCGTTCCCTTGGGAGTGGTCCCCAATGCCGGGATGCGACACGTATGCACGCCGTCATCATTGTGCCGACGCAACGCCGTGCCGATGCGATGCGACACATGCGGCGTCAGTTCGCGGGGGACGAACTTACCGGCGGTGGTCACAACCACCGTACATTTCGCATCAACGCGATGGGCGTAGGTGGCGGTCGGTTTCAATCGGCACGACAACCAGAACGTATTCTTACCGGGTTTGAGCGGCAGCGAATCGCGGAAGCGGATGACCGACGCCGGCGCGCTCGACTGCCCGAACGGCGTTTCAGGAGAAAACGCAGGATTCTCTCCCGTCGCGTAAAGTTCCAGCGCATCAAGGTCGCCGAGGCTGTCGGTTCCGATGAGAGCGAATGTGAATTCCTCGGCGATCGCTTCGCGTCCTTCCGGAGCTTCGATCGTGATTTGCAGCATCGGACCGTGATCGTTGCGGATCAACACCGGATGCACCGGCTGGATAACGACGGCTGTGATCCCCGCGGCGTCAATCGTCATTGACGAAATCGTGAAAAGAGAAACGATCGAGGCCGATGTCAATAGATTTCGCATCAGGACGTGCATGATTTCTCCCTCAACGGCGGCTATTATGATCTCAAGCGAACCGACACGCAATGAGTATGTATCGCTCGATTTCTGAATATCGCAGATATACACTGAATTCGGTATCGAACCAATCTGCGTCGACATGGAAAAACATAATATAACCGATATGGAAGTATGCAGTCTTTTACGTCTGGAGCCAATCGATGCGACACTTCCCGTTCAAACTGATTTTACGGTCGTTCGCCATCGGTATGGTATTATGCAGCACACATGGTTCATCATTCACTCTCGCTGACGATCTTCCACCGCCGAAATTCATTCTCGAATGGGGAAAAAAGGGAGACCAACCCGGTGAATTTTATTCGCCGATCGGGCTTGTGTTCAATTCGAAAGACGAACTCTTCGTCACCGATCTGAATAATGCCCGCGTGCAGAAATTCACAACCACCGGCGAACATCTTGCGAGCTTCAATCTCCCGCGCGACAACTCTGAACGTAAAAGTACGATCATCGGCGGAATCGTGATCGACGAGGCCGGATTACTTTATCTGTCGTTCATGAATCAGCACAAAATTGGCGTGTATTCGCAATCGGGCGATCAAGTCCGAGAATGGGGACAGCGCGGCGAGAACGCGGGACAGTTGCATCAGCCGGGCGGAATGCTCTTCACGCCCGAGGGAGATCTGCTTGTCGCCGATCAGTGCAATCATCGCCTCCAAAAATTTACGCGAACGGGGAAGTTCCTCGCTCAGTGGGGCGGATACGGAACCGAGCGGGGGCAATTCGACGGCATCGGCACGAAAGGGTCGCGGTTCGGCGGTCCACATTTTGTCGCACAAGACAACGAAGGAAGAATCTACACAACGGAAGGCATTCAAAGCCGTGTGCAGCAATTTTCCCCCACGGGAGAATTTCTTATGCAATGGGGAGACAAAGGTAATCAACCCGGCGGCTTCGGGGCGTATCAATTTGGTAATTTGCCGCAAACCTTCGGCCCGATCGGAATTTTCATCGACCGCTACGATCGCGTCTATGTCAGCAGCCTGAACGACCGCGTGCAGGGCTTCGATACGGCGGGGAAATATCTCTTCGGCATCGAAGGGACCGGGCTCGAAAACGGCGGCTTACTCCATCCGCACGGCATGGTCTTTGATAGTCACGATTGCCTGTATATCGCCGACGCGGGTAATCAACGGATCGTGAAGTTTGAAGTTCCTCCTCCACCTGAAACAAAGTAAACGAGATCACGCTATGAATCTCACCGACATGACTTGGCCTCAGGTTCGCGCTCTGAGTCCCGATACTCCGATTGTGATTCCGGTTGCGGCGCTTGAACAGCATGGGCATCACCTCCCGCTCTTCACCGACAGCATGCTGCTCGGTGAAGTCCTCCGCCGGGTCGGAGAAACCATGCACGACAACGTCGTCTTCGTCCCGCTGATGTGGCTGGGAAATTCGCATCACCACATGGAATTCCCCGGCACGCTCTCCGCCGAGCCGCGGCTGTATCTCGATCTGCTGAACAATCTCGCTGAGAATCTCTTGCAGCACGGTTTTCGCCGACTGGTCTTCATCAACGGACACGGTGGAAACGACAATCCCGGCAAGCAGGCGATCTTCGAACTTCGTCAACGACACCGCCTGCGCAGCGATCTCTTGCTGTTGTTCACCACGTATTGGGATCACTCGAAGCCCAATGCAGGTCGCAGCGACCTCGTGCAAGACTGGATGGGACACGCGTGCGAATGGGAAACGTCGATGATCCTCAGGCTCGCGCCGCAACTCGTCGGTGAGCTGTCGCAACTCGAAGATATCCCCTCAGAATACGGCTTCGGCAAAGCCTATCGTGGCTGGATCATGCGCGAACGCACGACCCCTGGCCACATCGGCATGCCACGTCATGCGACGGCGGAAAAGGGAGAATATCTGTTTTCGAGTTTTGCGACTGGTGTTCGGCAGTTTCTCCAGAAAGTCATCGACTGGGACGGCAGGGGCTGGTGATGCTCATTCGTCCGATCAACTGGTAAAATCACTTTTCTCGACTCCTGGCTCCTGCGCGACTCTCCTCTTTTTTCGATTCCGCAATTGAGACGCAGGGGTTTGAGATGATATACTCCAGTATGAGGTTTCCAGCGCGCCGAAAGTGGTGTTCTGGCAGCCGAAGGAGTTGCTATCCGTGGAGAATTCCGTGTCGCAAAAAAACATCTGGCTGACTCCCCCCTGCACCCGCCGTCATGCCTTGCAAATCGGCAGTCTGGGATTGATGGGGATTTCGCTGACCCGTCTTCTCGAATGTGATGCCCGCGCCGCATCGACAGGACAGACTCCGCTGGCAGATTCTGCCATCATACTTTTTCTGAGCGGCGGTCCCAGTCATATCGACATGTGGGATATGAAGCCCGCAGCGAGCGCCGAAATTCGAGGCGAGTTCAGTCCGATTGCGACGACGGTTCCCGGATATCAGATCAGCGATCAGATGCCAAAGCTGGCTCAACAGGTGCATCGCGCGACCGTCGTGCGGTCGATGCACCACAGCGTCAACAATGCGCACGCCGCTGCCGTTTATACGTCAATGACAGGCCACGATCGGGGTGATGCCAAGGTCGCCATCGGCGCCAGCCCCGAGGATTACCCCTGCTTCGGTTCGGTCATGCAATTGCTGCGGCCGAGCGATCGTCCCGTCGTTCCGCACGTCAGTCTGCCGTATCAGACCGCCGAAGGAAGAGGAGGCCCGCCGCAACCCGGTTACTATGGCGGAATTCTTGGCCGGGCTTACGATCCGTTGTTCGTGCTGAAAGATCCGAATGCTCCCGATTTCGCCGTTCCCGAATTGACCCTCATGGCTGACGTGACCGCCCAGCGGATGGCGCTAAGGCGCGATTTGTTTTCGTCGCTCGATCAGCAATTGCGTGCCGAAGCGTATCAATCGACGACGTCGTCGATGTCCAGTTTTCAGGACCGGGCGATGCAGTTGCTGCTCGCCAACGAAACGCAGCGGGCGTTCCAGATTTCCGAAGAACCCGCATCGCTGCGCGATCAATACGGCCGCAATATTTATGGACAAAGCGTGCTGATGGCCCGGCGGCTAATCGAAGCGGGAACGCGCGTCGTCTCGATCGCGTGGGCACCCGATGCGAATTCGACATGGGATACGCACGGCAGCAATTTTGTGTCGCTCCGCAACATTCTGTTGCCGCAATTCGACGCGGCCTGTTCGACGCTGATCGCCGATCTCGCCGATCGGGGTCGACTCGAACGGACTCTGGTGATCGTGCTGGGCGATTTCGGCCGCACTCCGAAAATCACCGGCAACGGCCCCCCTTACGGCCGCGACCACTGGAACTTCTGCTACAGCATCATGCTCGCCGGGGGCGGAATCAAAGAGGGTTATCAGTACGGCACCAGCGACGCCATCGGTGCCTTTCCCGGTTCCGACCCGCTCGTTCCGGGGGAGATCGTCTCCACGATCTATCACGCGCTCGGCGTCTCGGCAGATCAACTGATCTACGACCGCACCAACCGCCCCCATCGTCTCGTCCCCGAAGGGGATGTGATCTACGATCTGTTGGCGTAGCGGAAGGCATCAAAATAAAAATCGCGATTTCACTTTTTTTGCGAAATCCATTTCGGATGATGCTGGGAATGAATCAATTCTGCCTGCGCAGAATCATCAGATAGTTCCCGCGGGGGGAAGCGATTTCTCTACCGAACGCATCGTCGGACTGGCGTGCTCGTTGTGATCCAACTATCGTAAGCATGTACGAACATGAATTCGTTAAGTGTGTGATCAAGGAGATTCATCGTGCTCAATCGACGTACATTTCTGGGGACCGTCGGTGCGGGATTCGCCGCTTCGCAACTCGTAGCGAACACTCTCTATGCGAAAGAGGCTGACGGCGAACGAAAACGGCTTGCTGTGATCACCAACGAATGGAGATTCAAGTCGCACGCCTGGCACATGGCCGAGCGATTTCTGGCGGGGTATCCGAAAAACGGAGCTTGGCATCATCCCCCGTTCGACGTCGTCGCCGCGTATGTCGATCAATTTCCGGAAAACGATCTCAGTCGAAAACGCTCGGAGGAATACGGCTTCCCCATCTATGCCGGCATTGCCGAAACGCTTCGCTGTGGCGGTGACAAACTGGCGGTCGATGCCGTGCTGATCATCAGCGAGCACGGGACTTACCCAAAAAACGAGTACCAGCAGACGCAGTATCCGCGGTACGAATACTTCAAGCAGGTGACCGACATCTTTCGCGAGGAGGGCCGGGTACTTCCCATCTTCAACGACAAGCATCTCTCGTGGAAGTGGGAGTGGGCCAAAGAGATGGTCGATATCTCGCGCGAATTGGACTTCGGATTCGCCGCTGGTTCGTCGCTGCCGGTGACATGGCGGATGCCGTCGATCGATCTTCCTTATGGAGCACCGGTCGAAGAGATGCTGTCGGTCGCGATCGGCGGGCTCGATAGCTACGATTTTCATGCCCTGGAAGTCATTCAGTGCATGGCCGAACGTCGCCACGGCGGCGAAACGGGAGTCGTCGCCATTCAAGGCCTCAAGGGTGATGCCATCTGGCAGGCGATGGAAGCCGGCAACTGGAACGACGGCGGCTGGGATCCCCGACTGTTTGAGGCTTGTCTCTCGCGGAGTCAAACGCTGACTCAGCCAGAGACTTACAATCACCGTTATCCGACCGTCGCTCAAATTCGCGAATGGACTCGGGATCCGATCGCGTACCGCATCGAATATGCCGACGGCGTGAAAGCGACCATGCTGCTCATGAACGGCCTCGTCGACGATTTCACATTCGCCGCCCGCATCAAAGGCGAGAAGAACCCGGTATCGACGTTGTTTTATCTTCCCCCGATGCCGAATGTCGAGTACTCCGCCGAATTGATGTCGAAAGCGGAAGAGACTTTTCTGACAGGCAAAGCTCCTTGCCCCATCGAACGAACGCTCCTGACGACCGGTCTGGTGGAAGCGGGTTGCCGTTCGATCGGCACCGGCCAAAAACGAATCGAGACGCCGCATCTCAACATCCGGTATCAAGCCCCGAAGAAATCGACGTTCGCGCAGAGCTAAAAGATCCGTAGGGTGCGGTCGAGCAGCGTCCTCGCTGCGCTGACCCACCGCAATCACGCAAATGAAGATGGTGGGTCAGCGCGACGAAGCGCTCGACACCACCCTACAATTCATGCGGGGTTCGTCGATTCGGGGAAGAGGTCGCGTTCGGCGTTGACCAACAACCAGGAAAACGCACAGGCGATGTAAATTGCACCGACGAAGAGCAGCAATTCCCTCCAACCATAATCGGCGATCACCCCCAGAGTCCGAGCGATGACGAACGGAGCAAGACTCGCCAGGCCGTTGTTGAAGGCGAACACTGTGGCCGAGTAACGTCCGCCGACGTCGGTGACTGTTCCCCAAGTCGATGCGAGGCTCCAGTCACTGAAAAACTTGACCAGCACGAGGCACGCACACATCAAGTACATGTTGTTCATCAAGCCCAGGGCACCGAACGCGATCAGAAGGCCGGCGATCCCTTTTCCCGTCATGCCGACGGCCGATCGCGACATTCGACGAGAGACTCCCCATTTCAACAATCGATCGTTCAACATTCCCCCGGCGACTCCACCAAAGGCTCCCCCTATCAACGGCATAGAGGCGACGACCCCCAGCATAATTGCGCCTGGCTCATATGTATCGCTGAAAAACAACACGAGCCAACTGACGTAGAATTGGTCTGCCATCGTGCTCAAGAATGTCTGCAACGTCAGACACAGAAGATTCAAACCGCGCCGACTCCGTATCAGTATCCACAACGACGGCCTTTCAACAACCGCGGCGCCCGGCGCATCTATTCTCGCCGACCCTTCGATCAATTCGATTTCAGCCAGGTTGGCGCGAGGATGGGTTCGCGGCGTATCGCGGAAGAACCAGAGGAAGACCGCCGCCAACACCAGTCCCATCACTGCGGAGATCTGGACGGCCTTTTGCCACGGCAGGTGCATCATACCGACCGCCAGGGACATGAGAATCAAATTGGTGCTGGAAGCTCCCAGGCGACCGAAGAAGACGCCGATCCAGCCCTGGACGGTCGTCCGGATCGAGATCGGAAACCAGATTCGCGAAACCTTGCTCAGCGAGGGATAGACCCCGGCTTGACTCATTCCTAATATGCCCAGCGACCAACTGAGTCCGTATGTATTGGAGACCAGAGTCTGGCTGTATAACGCACCCGACCAGATGCTGATGCAGGCCGCAAGAAAAAATCGAGTGCCGATCATATCCGCCAGAAACCCGGCCGGTACCTGAAACACCATATAACACAAGGCGAAAACTCGATCGACTTCACCGAGTTCGGTCTTCGAAATCCCCCACTCGTCGACAAGAAACGGTTTGACCAGCCCGAACGTATAGCGATGGAAGTAGAGCAGCCATGACGTACCACACGCCAGCGAGAACACCAGCCAGCGCACGCCGGTCGGCCTCGTCAGCACTATGGCTTCCGGCACTGGGGGGAGATCGGGATCAGGTGCAGCACTCATGTGAAGTTCCTTGCCATGCATTGTGCAGGAGTCGAAAGGCGGGGGCAAGCAGCACGAGCCGATTCATCCGATTTCGCGGGAGTTTGCCGATCTATGAAATAGGAGAGCGAGCTTCATACCTCATGACAGCGGATGTTTTTTCCCCGTTTCGTTTGATTCACAAGCGGGAATCTGACATCCTGTAGCGGCATCCCGCTATGCGAACTCATATTAAACGATTTCACCTGATCGATGTACGATCTTTGACAAACGACAACTGCAAGGAGTCATGAAATGCAACCGGAAGACAAGGCCATTTCCCTCGGTCTCACATTCCCGACCAAAGAGCCGGGTTATCTTAATCTGTGCGTTCAAACGGGAAACCTGTTGATCACCTCGGGACACGTCAGCGATCTCAAGGGGAAACTCGGTGCGGGGCTGACGATCGAACAAGGCTACGCCGCCGCCAAAGATTGCGCGATCAAGATTTTACAGTCGGTGCATCAGGCGCACGGCAGTTTGAACGGGCTTAAAGTTCTCAAGCTGCTCGGCTGCGTGAACTCGACGCTCGAATTCACCGATCAGCATCTCGTCATTAACGGCGCCTCCGATCTGCTGCACGAACTTTACGGCAAGCAAGGCGACGGCTTCCATGCCCGCAGCGCGCTCGGTTTCGCGGCGCTTCCCACCAACGCCGCCGTCGAAATTGAAGCGATCTTCGAGATCAAGCACATTTGAAGCAACCGGGTTCGTTCGTCGAACAGGTTTGTTTGTTGAACAGGGCGATCCCTCATCATGACGGCAGCGGACGATCAACATGATCTGACAGGGGAGCCGACGGGCGCCGATCGTCGCATGTATGTCCCGCATCTCGAAGGGATTGATGCGGGGATCAAGGCGGACTCTTCCAAAGAATACTGTTACCAGAAATCCCACGGACAGGATTATTATCACCTCCTGATTGCGGGGGAGATTTACATTCAGCGCGGCCACGAGAAATTCTGCGTGAACTGCGCGATCAAAGCGGGCATCATCACGCATGAGCGCATGCATTGGCAGCGCAGAACGTCGATGATGTCGTTGCCGCAGCCGGCACAGGAAACAATTGAAACGTTCGACATTCAGCCAAGTTCCGCCGAGGATCACTCGATCGAGAGTTGACCGCATGCAACGACGACAATCGAAGGTGGTCCGCGATGGATTCGATCAGGCAGCGTGACTGAGCGGAATAGTTTCCGGCAACTCGATGTTCGATTCGATAATCGTTCCCGAGCTGAGCCGCTGGATCGATTCGCCCACGTGGATCATCAGCTCCAGCGCCAATAGATCGGCGCGCGAAATGACATGCCGCGTGCTGCGGCTGCCGAGTCCGCGGACGAGTTCTTCGACGTGCTGCAAGTGCATCTGCATCGCTTCACGCGGGGTCAGCCCGGTCAGTACGAGGATCTCGGCGAATTTCGCGATCTCCCCGGCGAGACTTCCCGATCCCATGATGACGTATGTTCGCAGAAGTTCCGCATAATATTCGGCGAACTGGTTGCCGGCGAGCGGTTGAATTTCGTTGATTGCGGAAGCCGACGATCGCTCGTGTTCCAATGGTGTCGCAGATTGTCCCTGAACGACTTTCTCGTTCTGCCGCGCCAGCAACTGGAGTTCGGCGAGAATCTGACGCTGCTGATTGAGCAGGTTTTCGGCCTCATCCCGTTCGCGGATCAGCCGGCGATGCTGGGCAATCGAAAGACGGTGCGTTTCCTGCTGCAGGTCTGAGCGGAAGATCGCCTGCTTCAAAAGCGAGACGATGGCGGAAGAATCCCACAGTTTGTCGGTCACGAGTAATTCGCAATCGTGACGATGACATACGTTCCACCAGGCATCGTCGACGATCGAGGAAATCAGAATGACCGGGTCGGCACACCCTCCCGCACGAATGGAACGCAGTAGTTCCAACGGCACGTCCTGTCCCACGCGATGCGTCTTGAGATCGACGCCGATAAATACGCAGTCAAAACTCTCATCGCGCAGCAGCGTCAACGCCGTCTGCGATGACGAGACCCAGCGGTATTGCGGTTCCGAACATCCTTCGGCATCGAGTTGCAGTGTCAGGTTGACCCAGGAAGGCTCATCCGTACCGATGCACAGCAGCCGCAACAACGGCGGGAGTAACGAATTTCGATCCAGATTGGTGACCGGATCGGCCGGAAACGGAAACGATTCGTGCTGTCGCATGGGTCGATGACTTTTTTCTACGGATCGCCGGGAATGCTTTTGCATAAATCGTGATATCACAAGTGGTTTTGTGATTGAGTCACGACCGGTTTGGATGGAATTTGAGGAGTTTCGCCGGTGGAAAAACGGGCTAAAAATCACCCTGAGAGATGCGGGCGAGAAGAGCAGACGGAGGGATGAATGTGAAAGAGAGAGTTATCGTGAATTCCTCTGATCTGTCAATACGGAAATCAACAATGAACTTCACCCATTCCCCTCATTTGACACACACTAGCCAATCGATGTCAGAGTCGAGGCGGAGTCATCTCCTCAAAGCGACCCCGCGAATGATTCTTCAATGCCATCCGCCGGAAAAGTCTCATTTCACCGGTAATTTTCCCGGAATTTATGAACGTCGTGGGGAAATTGTTTGACCATTCGATTTCTCCCCGATAAATTGAACGAGCGAGGGCCAGCACGTCGTCGGATGGACTCGAATCACGAGTCTTCTATTCCGGTTGCACCTGCTCACGAAAATGGAATTCGTGACCGGGATGATGTTGTGCCGAATTCGGCTTTTCACGGAGGAATTTATGGACATTCATCTATCGCAGGATGTGATTGCCGTCGATCAAGAGTCCCTGTTGATCGACTACGACGCCGATTTTATCGAACACCTCGTCCGCAAACGAACCGGCATCCAGATCCGCGAACTGCAGGCGAAAGTTCACAACGGCGACGTGCTGCTCACCGGCCGCACGACGACTTACTACACAAAACAGTTGGCCACGCACGCGGTTCTCGATGCCATCAAATCCGTCAATCTGACCAACGACATCGAGGTCTATTGACCCGATTCGTCCTTTGCCGGCGGATCCGGGGAGGGTGGCGGTTCGCGCCGCTTACGGAATGAAAAGCGGTTTTCTTCACCGCCCCACAAACGGACGATATTCCCCCGGTGCCGGATGACGATCAGCACCGGGACACCGAGACTGAACAGGCTCACGCTCCAGTTTGCCGGGCCAAACGGATGCGGCCACAATAGCCAGATCTGCGTCACCGCAAATGCGCACGCCGCGAGAATCGAACCGAGCGATACGATTCTCGCGGTGACGAGTGTGACGAGAAAGACCGCCAGGGCGACTAAAGAGGCACGCGGTCCGAGGATGATGGCGACTCCCAGCCCCGTTGCCACACCCTTCCCGCCGCGAAAACCGAGCCAACAGGGGAACATATGCCCGATGACGGCGGCGATTCCGCAACCGACAGCCACGTGCGTCTGCTGCGGACCCGCTATCAAAAGCGGAAGGCCCCACGTCGGCAACAATCCTTTGAGGGCATCCAGCAGCAACACGGCGATGCCGTATTTCGCCCCCAGAGTTCGCCAGACATTCGTGGCACCGATATTCCGGCTCCCCATTTGGCGAATATCGACTCCCGCTCCGAATCGAGCGACGAGATATCCCCAGGGGACCGACCCCACCAGATAGCTGACCAGAATCAATCCGATTTCCGTCATCGCCCCTCTTCGCTGGAACGTATTGCGAGACCCGCGCGGAGGCACTGACGGCTTGTCCGCCAGGGTTTTCAGGTTGAAAAATGGGCCGCGATTCCAACCCACTTGTATCGATTCTCAACCCGCTTTGCGAGTGTAATCGATCGAAGAGGCGTCGGACGGTCGTTCCTGATAAGAGGCAACCGGGATCGAGGACAACTGCCCGGCGGCATCAAATCGTCTGATTCGTTCCACGAGATTCGTTGTGGACAATCCGGGAACCAGACCCAACACACGAACTTTCCCGCCGTAGGCCTCGACGAGTTCGGCACCGACCACTTCATGGGGCTGATACGTCCCCCCCTTAACCAATAGATCGGGTTGAAGCGCCGTGATCACCTGATGCGGAGTCGTCTCATCGAACAACGTCACGTAATCGACCGCTTGCAATGCCGATAACAAGGCCGCCCGCTGATCCTGCGGGCAGATGGGGCGATCGGTCCCTTTTTCGAGTCGTCGAATGCTGGCGTCGCTGTTGAGGGCCACGACGAGACAGTCTCCCGCGCGTGCCGCCTCTTCGAGATAATGCACGTGGCCGGCATGCATGACGTCGAAACAGCCGTTCGTCAGCACGATTTTCTGTCCCTGCTTGCGCCGCGCCGCCAGATGCCGTTGAGCGATTTCGAGAGTGACAATCTTTTCGGAGGCCCGTCGATCGCCGCGCAGCAGATCGGCGAGAATTTCATCGCGCGAGATTGGGACCACGCCGACCTGTTCGACTTCCAGTCCCCCCGCGACGTTTGCCAATCGGCAAATCTGATCGATGGGAATACCGGCGGCCAGCCCCACGCCGATCGCCGCGAGGACCATGTCTCCGGCCCCTGTAATATCGTAGACTTGCCGTTTGCGCGTCGGAAAATGTTCAGCCTCGCCGTTCGCCGTGACCAGCACGATGCCGTCACTGTCGACGGTCACGAAGATCGAGTCGAGTTCGAGTGACTGGCAGAGTTGACGTCCCGCCATTTTCGCCGCATCGATGCCTGTCACTTCGACTCCGGAGGCGATTTGCGTTTCCAGCCGATTCGGCGTAATCGCCGTCGCCCCGCGGTACCGCTGGTAATCGTGTCCCCGGCAAGGATCGATGACGACCGGAATGTGGCAGCGTCTCGCGGCGACAATCACCTTTTGAATCAACTCCGGCGTGCAGACTCCCTTGCCGTAATCCGAAATGAGCACCGCCTGATGTTCCGGCAGAACATCAACGATGCGTTGCGCCAGCAACTCGACCATCGCCCCATCGATATTGTGCCGCGATTCGCGATCGACGCGCAGAATCTGGTGCGGATGCCGATGTTGTGCCCGGCCGATGAACCGCTCCTTGACGGTCGTCTGCCGCCCGGGATCGGGACAGAGCAAATCGCATCGCACGTCTCCTTGTTCGAGAGTGCGGCACAACGCCTTGCCGTCGGCATCATTGCCGATCACCCCCGCCATCGTGACCTCGGCTTCGAGACCGCGCAGCATATGGGCCACGTTGGCCGCTCCGCCGAGGCGATCTTCTTCACGATCGGCGCGGAGAAGTATGACGGGAGCTTCCTGCGATATCCGCTCGGCGTCTCCCCAGACGTAACGATCGAGCATGACGTCCCCGAGGACGAGAATTCTCGGCGAACCGATCGCCTGCAGCGTTTCGATGAGTTGATACGACATCTCTGCATCCTTGCAATATCCAACGGGCCGTCAGCAGTCTGTTGAAAAAGTGTGCCACTGCTGGCTTGCCCAGCAGTGAAGTTGATAACCATCAGAAAACACGGGTGGACAAGCCACCCGTGGCACACGAAGCTTGTACTTCGATCATTTTTCAACGAGCCATTAGGGGCGGAATCATGGCTTTTGATGCAATTTTCGTCAATCCCGACCGGAGTCTGAATTTCGCTCCGCGGCAGTGGGCCCTCACACTCATACGCCGACCGATGTGAACGACGACATTTTTGTGTACACTGTTCTTGTCGCCTGCTGGCGTTTCGGCTGCATTCATCGGAGAAATCCTTACACATCAGGAGAGACGCGATGCACTCACGATTTCACAATGCGTCCGCTGCCATGCTCATCGGGTTATTCTCGGCATCGCTGATCTCCGCAGCCGATGCACCGCCGGCGGTCGAATTCAAGGATCTGTCCGCCGAACTGGGTTTGACTTTGGGTGGAGCCGCCTGCTGGGCCGACCTGAATCAGGATGGCTGGACCGATCTCTGTGCGGGAGGCACGATCTGGAAAAACGAGGGGGGAAATGGATTTTCGAAGCTCGCCGAGGGAGTGGGTGAAGTC
>JBJXGP010000036.1:0-8508 GCA_046160425.1 Planctomycetaceae bacterium | reverse complement strand
CGAGATCCTCCACACGCGCCCCTTTCCATGTACTCTGTAATCGCTCAGCACCCAGTCGCTGAAATACAGACTTCCATCCGGGGCGCAGGCCATGCCGACGGGGCGGAAGCCTTCGCCTCCTTGAACGATCGGCTCGGCGAGCGATTCGAATGACGCTCCTTTTGGTTTCAATCGAAACCGGTCGATGCGGTGGTCGCCCCAACTGGTGACGATCAGGTTGCCGATGTAATCTTCGGGGAGGCCGTCGGATTCATACGCCAGAATTCCCGAAGGGGCTTCGCCGGTCCCCGCGACCATCGGCAGCGTGCCGGGGATTTCGCCGTTCCAACTCGTGAAAGGGTGCAGCCCCTTGCGGCCGAGGCGGAAGCGGTATCCGTAATCGCCGCCGGGGATGATGTGCAGCAACCGGCACGGCGGTCGGCTGTCGGGATCGTTGTCGACCGTGAACATTCGGCCGAAGGCATCGATGCAACTGGCGTGCGGATTCCAGAACCCGGTCGCCCAATGCTTGAGTTCGGAACCATCGGGCTTACAGCGGAAAATGTTCCCCCCTTCTCCCCCGCCGACGTGACTCTTGCCATCGGAACCGGCAATCTTGTACGGGATTCCCAAATTTTCACCGACTCCGAAATACATCCAGCCGAGGGGATCGAAGGCGAACCCGCCGAGACCGTTGTGAGGATAATTCCCCTCCGATTCGAGCGCCACAAGTCGTTTGCGCTTGTCGGCCTTGAGATCGCCGTCGGTATCGGTGAAGAGCCAGATTTCCTTGCGCGTCGCAATGTACACGGCGAGCGGAAGACGTAAGTCCCCTGTCTTCGATTGAGCACTCATCTCGAGCCACAACGGTTTGACGGCTACGCTCATCGTATGCGTGAGTCCATCGGCGAAGACCGTGATCTCGTCGCCGGTGGAGCGACGGTCGCCGTTCTTGTCGTGCATCACCAGCAGGCGATCGGTCGGATGCCCCGTATAACCTGGCGGCTGCAAATGGGTATTCGATTCGATGACCCAGATGCGCCCCTGATGATCGACATCCAGCCCCGTCGGCGTGACCAAATCGGGATGCTCGGCGAAGAGTTCGACCTTCAGCCGATCATCGACCGCCCGGGGATGCGACCCCGCCGACGGTTCATCGGCACGGGCGAATGCAGAGATTGAGAAGAGAATCGATACACATACCGGCATACAAAGTCGATGCATCACGCGACCTCATCGAGAGAAGTTTAGGCAGAATTGAATCAATGTTATCCACAGAGGACACCGAGGGTCACAGAGAGGAAAAAGAAGAATTTTTTAATCCGCAGATTTCGCAGATTAGCACAGATTTAAGAAAGAGAGAATCATGTTTGAATCCAGTCATTCTTCTTGAATTCATCTGCGCCAATCTGCGAACAGTTGTTTTCTCTGTGTTCCTCAGCGTTCTCTGTGGATTACTCTCTTATTTCTTATGCCCGGACGAATTTCATTTCACTCGAGGAAACGAAACGAATACAGATCGGCGTCGCGGAGGGCAAAGCGGATCCGCACCGGTTTCCCGGCGAGCGATGAGACATCGGCGTTTTCCTTCCACGTCACGGTTCGGTCCAGCGTGTCGCCGAAGAGTTCATCGCAGTCCTTGAGCGAAAAACCATCCAGCGGTTTGCCGTCGACGTCGGTCAGTTCGACAAACACGTTCCCCGCAGCCGAGGTCGCAAAGTTGAGCGTCAGGTTCTTGCCGGTGAAGGTGATCGGTTTGGTGAGGATTTCTCCTCCGTCAAACGGAGCACGAGCGGCGACGAAGCCATCGATGCGGAGGGTGTATCGTCGCATTTTCGCGGTACGAATCCAGTAATCTTCGGGCAGAAACAGCGAGAACTCCCTCGGGGCGCCCGGGAGTTTGCTTTCGGTTTCGATCAGGCCGTGAGCTGGGTAGCAGTCGCCGTAGACCCAGGTTTTGGGACGTTCGGGACCGGTGCGCAGGAACGCTTCGTTCCAACGCTGAAAATGGAATCCGTCTCGGCTCGACATGAACAGCCCGTCGGTGATCGCGGTGCCGATCCGCTGCCCGCCGACTTTGGCGCGGAGTTCCCGATGACTCAGATCGGGGAGCGCCTTCATGTTGGGGGACCAGTTGCGCTCGACGTACCGCACGGGAAAGCCAAGAAACATGTGCGGCGCCCGCTCATACCGGGCGATGCAATTGATGTAGAACTGCTCGTTCGCAGCGGGGGGCGAGACGTGCAGCAACTCGGGAGTGGTCCACGTCAGGAAATCGTCGGACAACGCCAGCCGGATATCGCGCAAGCCATCATGAAAATCTCGAATGTACGCCCGATATTTTTGAATCTCCGGATCCCAAAAGGCGACGTTCTGCGAATCGAAGGCCCCTTTGGTGATGATCGGCTTATCGCCGAGCCGGGTCCAGTGAATGCCGTCGGGAGATTGCCAGGCGACAAGCCCTCCTTTCGCCACTCCGACCGATTTGTAACGGGCCTCAGGGAGGCACGATGGATTGGTATCAATGAACGGTGTGAAGTTATCATCGATCCCGGTCAGGCAGATGTTGTTGTGCTTGGAACCGCCGAATTCATAGAGCTCGAGGTCGGGCTTCGTCCAATGGATGCCGTCGTCGCTTTCCGCGTAACAGATGTAATACGGATGCTGAGCGATCGGGTCTTCGGGTTCGAACTTCCAGTGCGCCCCCATGTACCACATGCGAAACTTCCCCGCGTCGGGAATGATGCGGAAATAGATGCACGTATTCCCTTCCCACGGCTGGTCGCATACCAGAGCCACTTCCTGCGCCTGCGGATGCTGCAATTCCAGCCGGACGTTCTGAAGCGAATCGATCAGAAAGTCATCGACGAACAGTTCCCGCCGCGAACCGATATCGACCGGCTCGGCGGCAGCAGCGACGCTGGAGAACACGAACAGGACCAGCACAACGGCGAAATGAAAAGGACGCATGGGGATGGACTCCATCGAAAGGGGTGAATCAGCGAACTTATTGGGCACAGCACACATGACCTCAATCACAGCGTGTCGCGCTGGTTCCAGGGGATCGGCATCGACGGGGCCGGGCGTTGTTCTTTATGGCGGCGGTCGATCGGGCGTTTCTGATAGTAATCGACGAAGCGGCACAACTGCTTGACCGCTTCGTTGCAGGCCCGCTCTCCCTTTTCTTTCGTCGCCAGTTCGGCCTCTCCCAAGACGCCGGTCTCCGAATAACTGCTCGTCCACGAAATGACCGTCGCGGGACCGGCGGCGAAGAGGTCGACCCAATTGAACGGCGAATCGTCTTCGTTCATTTTGATCTTGCCGTTCTTGATTTTGTCCTTGCGGACGTTCTCTTCATCGAGGTACAGGTACAACGACGTTTCGAGTTCGCAGGCATGACCGCAGCCACCGGGGAACTTGCTCTCGCGCCAGCTCGGCAGAAACGCCTTGTCGACGGTCAGCAGGTTCCACCACGCGAGCACGACGCACTCGGCGTCGGTTTCAAGATTCGTCCGCCGCGCGGCAAGATCGAGGTTCGGCATGTTCGAACCGTGGCCGTTGAGCAGAATGATCTTCTTGAAGCCGTGATAGGCGAGCGACTGCGTCACGTCGAGCACTTGCTTGATGAACGTTTCGTAGTGCGTATTGATCGTGCCGGGGAAATCCATCACGTGTCCGGTGTAGCCGTATGCGAGGATGGGGAGCACGAGAAGTTGATCGGTGATCTGCCGCCCTGCTGCATGAGCGATGCCGAGCGGGCAAACGAGATCAACATCAAGCGGCAAGTGCGGCCCATGTTGCTCGACCGCTCCGCAAGGGACGATGCAGACTTTGTTCATGGCAACGGCGTCGTTGATTTCCGGCCAGGTCAGTTTTTCATAACGATGTTCGGTGGTAGCTCGGCTGGTCATGGTGGTGGTTCCTGGGTAGGTTAGGGAGAGCAGAGCATGGGTCTTGCGGCCCCACTCGGTTGAAAGAATGACTCGACATCAATTGACGGTAATGAATTCCTCTACAATTGTGTTCGCGTTTCCCTAGCCGCGAATGCGGCCGCAGCATGTAGCCGTGGGCGTCAGCCCATGGTATCGGAACATCATAAATGGCGAGCCGCGAATGCGGCGGCAGCGATCATCCATGGTATTCCGCCTCGAACAGACATTGTTCGTCGAATTCGATGTCATGCCGCTTGAGAAACTCGGTGTATTCCTCTTTGAATGTCCGTATTCGGTGATGCTCTTTCTGATTCCGAATATAACGTCGGACCTCTCCTCGTTGCGAAAAGCTGACCGTAAACGCGGCGTAGCCTTTCTGCCATTCAAATTTCGACGAAATCTCGCCCCGATCGTTGAGCCATCGAGACGCATTCGCCTTTATATCGCGGATCACGTCAGCGACCGCCAACGTCGGTGAAAAATTGGCGAGCAGATGCACATGATCTTCGATGCCTCCGATTTCAATCAAATGCCCTTTCAATCCACGAATCGCGCCGCCGATGTATTTATAGAGTTCTTCGCGAAATGTATCCAGAATGAGCGGATGGCGGTATTTCGTACTGAAGATCACGTGATAGGTCAACTGCGTGAACGAGCCCATGACTGTTTCCGACTGCTATCGCCGCATTCGCGGCTCTTCTTTCGTCCCCACATCACTTCTTCCGTGGGCTGACGCCCTCGGCTACACGCTGCGGCCGCATGCGCGGCCAAGAAAACCAAACTGGTCTCTTTTGTTCAATCATACTTCCGTCTTCATTCGTCATTATTGCGCGTCCGCCTTCGCCTTCACTTCCTGCTGCGCCGAAACTTCGGGGTTCGGTGTTGCCTCGCCGTCGATCTGGCCGCTGGCCCATTTGATGCCTTCTTCGACCGACTTCAGAAAGACGGGGTTGGTCCACGTTTCGGGATTGTGTCCGAGGTTGTTGAAGTAGATGCGGCCTTCGCCCCACGATTTCACCCATGCGACGGGGACGTGATACGGCTTCTTCGTCGCCGTCTCTGCCATGTTGAGACTCATGAGGACGCGGACTTTTTCCGGCTGCCAGTTTTTGTACTGATAGATCTCATCGCGAAACGTAAACTCCTCGCCGAAGGGGACCATCGTCGGATGCTCGGGATCGTGAACGGTGATGGTCACGGTATCGCCGGCGTTCCAGGGGTGGCCGCTGAACGTCCCGCCGAGCATGTCCCAGTACCATTTGTATTTCTGGTTGAGTTCCTCGTTGTCGTCGGCGCGATACGTGTCAGCGGCGGAATGAAACCCGATGAAACCGTGGCCCTTCTGTTTGAGCCACTCGTTGACAAAGTAATCGCGGTCGGCATCGGCAATGGGAAGTTCGCCGGTCGTGTAAAAGATCACGATGTCGTAGTTCTTGAGGTTCTCTTTGGTGAAATCGGCGGCGGTCTCTTGCGTGCAATCGACGGTGAACAGTTCGGTCTGCTGCCCCAACTGCGTAACGGCGATCTCGGCGGGAGAAAGCTGCCCTTCTGGCCGCGTGACCGAGCCATGCCGATACCCTTTGCTGTCGGTGAGCATCAGCACGCGAAGTTTTTCCGCTGCGAAACTGATTTGCGCGAGGGACATGACCAAAGTAAAACAAAGCAGCATCCAGGTTGTACGTCGAGAGGACATTTCGCTTCCCTTTATTTTCATGAAGAATCAGTGCTCCACCGGGACGTCATCATTTGCGATTGCTCGTGCAAAAGGTATCATAACGTGAAGATCGGGTGATCTTAAAGGATAACCCCTCGTCCTCCTTGATCTGCAACCGAAGGACTGCTCGATGCACAACCCACGTTTCGCCCGCACATCGGGTTCTTGCCTCGCATTGGCTCTGGTCATCGGCTGTGCCGTCGAATCGCAGGCCGACGATGCCATCACGATTCACGAAACCGATGAGCGGATCACCATCCGCACGGCGGATCTCGAAGCGGCGATTCGCAAGACCGGATACGTGACCGGCGTCGAACGGCAATCGTTTCTCGATCGCAAAACCGGTTTTCGCGATCTGGGTTACGGTCTCGACATCGTCGACTGGATCATGGAACCCGGCAGCGACGAAGAATATCGCGATCAACTCCCCAAGGAGATGGTCTATCTGACGGGAAATGCCTATCACGGCAAGGGGCAAAAACGCTCGATCGAAGGCCCGCAGATTTGCACGCAGGCCCGCGTCCTCAAGCCGGAGGTGATCAACGGCCGAGACTTCGTCGCCATCCGGCAGCAGTTCCGTTATCGAACCGCCGCACCGGGGAAAAAGCACGGTTCGACCTGGACGCAGATCTTGGTATTTCCGAAGGGGAAACGCTACTTCATCTCGATGGATAAAATCGATGCCGTCAACGACAGCGAGGCAATGTTTCTGCGTGTCGACATGCCGGGACACATTAATCACAGCGCAGGGGATTCGTTCTCGGAGATTTATCTGAGTTATGAAGGGACGATCCCATCGAAAGAGTTTCTGGAAGACTTCGCCCCCGACGAGCGGTTCAATTATCGCCGCGACAATGTCAAAGCATTGCCCGAACGGATCATTCGCGCGTATCACTTGCGCGATCCCAAGACCGGCAACGACGGCCCGTGGCTGGCGGGGATGACGCTCGATCCGGGGATCGTCTCCGAAGCATGGTGCCATCAGCGCGGCTACGTCTGCCTCATTGAGGAATTCGGCGAGAAGCCGATCAAAGCGGGAGAATCGTTCAGCGCGGCGTTCATCGTCGGCTATTTCGACTCGATCGAAGAAATGCATCAGGTCTACGACGCCCACAAAGGCCACACGGCACTCGAAGTCAACAACGTCGGCTGGCGATTGAAATAGGAGTTCGGGTGGCACTGGCGGCTAGCCCGCCAGTGTAAAATGCGACCTAAAAAAACACAGGCGTGCAAGACCACAATCAACGGCAGGAGTTAGACACAATGATCAGAACACATCACAGGATTGGCATGTCTGCACTTTTTCTGTTCGCTTCACTATGCGGTGCGGGAACGGATCTCGTGCATGAGACATTTGCTGCGGAGCACGACCGGTTGATCGAAGTCATTCTCGCCGTCGATAAGGAAGGCAAAGGGCACAAAGAGGCGGTGCAGGCGGTCAGCAATTTGAGCAGCTACGACGTCGATGTGCTGCCGGTAATTCTAGCGGCGATGAACAAGGCGAATCCGCTGGCGATGAACTGGCTGCGCGGAAGTTTTGAGACGATCGCCGACCGCGCGATCGACAAGGGGACAAAGCTCCCCGTCGATGCCCTCCTCGAATACGTGCAGCAGACCGAAAACGCTCCGCGCGCACGTCGGCTGGCCTACGAATGGCTGGTACTCGAAGATTCGGGCCTGGCAGAGAAACTGATCCCCCAGATGATCACCGACCCCAGCCCCGAATTTCGGCGCGAGGCCGTTGCCCGCCTGATCGTTGTGGGGACAGAACGCAAGGCACAGAACGACTCCCCCGCCGCCATTGAAGCGTTTCAAGGAGCGCTCGCCGGGGCAACCGATGACGATCAGGTCAAAGCGATCACCGAAACGCTCAAGGAACTCGGCGTCGAGGTCGACATCGCCAAGCATTTCGGCTTCCTCAGGGATTGGCAGTTGACCGGTCCGTTCGACAACACCGGCAAGCAGGGATTCGTCACTCCGTATGAGCCTGAGCAGACGGTCAACCTGCAGGCGACCTATGTGGGAAAAATGGGCGAGGTCACCTGGTCGAAACTGAACACGACCGATCCCTACGGCATCATCGACATCGCCAAGCAGGTCTCGCCTTACAAGGGGTCGGTGATGTACGCCCATGTCGAATTCAACAGCGAAAAGGATCAGGACGTCGATCTGCGGCTCGGCACTCCCAACGCCTGGAAGATGTGGGTGAACAATGAAATGCTCTTCGGTCGGGAAGAATACCATCGCGGCATGGCGATCGATCAATACATCGTCCCGGCGAAATTCAAAGCCGGGAAGAATGTGATTCTGCTGAAACTCTGCCAGAACGAGCAAGGGGAAGAATGGGCACAGCGTTACCAGTACCAATTGCGCGTTTGCAACTCGTCAGGGATCGCCATTCATCCGCATGAGGAAGCAAATACCACTTCAACGACGGAAAAGGCGAACAACGGCAAGGCAGTTGTTTCGAAGTAGATGCCTGGCTATAGACAACGATTCTCCACCAATTGAAACTGAACCGAGTTCCAGGGAATTGGGTAAATTTCAGGCTGGGTTTGACGCCGGGATCGCCAGGCGTTAGCATGCTCTATCTTCGTATTCTGATCGGGGTTGCAGAACGACGGTCCTGATTCGCGTTATGTCGGCGCGAAAGGCCGGTCCCCGTGGTGCGGCGCGAGTATGCCCGCACCACTCGATGGACGAAACGACCCTGGATTTTTTCTTTCACACGATGTGACCTGTTAACAAGCTTCTGAGATTTTTACTCGATCATCCGGCGGATGGCGAGAAGAAAATCCATCGGGAGACGACTCTGCATCTCTTGCAGAAATGCGGTAGACAGGTTGACCGACGCGGTGAAAGGCAAGGGAGATTGACAAGATG
>JBJXGP010000035.1:0-13749 GCA_046160425.1 Planctomycetaceae bacterium | reverse complement strand
AGAGATCTTCATCGAATTCCATCGTCGCATCCATGCCGTCCTCCTCTTCGACGACAGCGGCATCGGCGTCATCGATGATGTCGGCGTCGCCCCCTTTTGATGTGGAGGCAACGGCTTCGGTTTCGTCGATGTCAGAAGCGTCCGCCTCCGCAGCCTTGCGAGCGGCTCGGCGTCCACCGAAGACCAGAGCTGCGACGGGAACGAACAGAAGCACCGCACAACAGAGCAGCGTCATTCCAGCCGCAACGAGCAGGATGGGTTTTTCTCCCATATTGTCGGCGAAGTTGATGAACACCATCACCATAAAATAGGCCAGAATCCCCGCGGGAACAGCGGCGACGAGCGAGGCGAGCGAAAGGGCTTTTTTGGATTGCACGGAGCAAATCTCCCGGTTCGTGCGACGAAATGCTGGATTTCATTCCAACGTGTGATGTCTTGGATGTCGGCGCGGCCAGATTGGGCAGCACATCCCTATCCGTTATGGTAATGCGAGGCTCTAGGATCTGGCAACGGAAATCTGACTATTACATCGACCGGCGGCTCACTTGATGCGAAGTCGATTCCGGGCGGTATTCGTTCGAATCGAAAAGAGCCGCCGGGCAAAACCGATACGATCCGCATAATTGGTTTTTCAGTCGGAACGAATCGCGTGCGGACCGTATTTGCTTTGCCCTCGCCCTTTGAATATAAGGTTAAAAATCGACGCCATATTTCTTGCGGAGGTCTTTTTCCATATTCGTGCGTATCTCGCGAATCATGTTCCAGATTTCGGTCCGCTGGGCCTCACCCTTCTGGATGGCTGCGGCTTGACGTTCGCGCACCTGTTGCAAATTGCTGTTGACGCGGACGGTGGGAGGCCGGTAACCGAAGCTCCCTCCGTAACCCCAGCCCCCTCCCGTCTCGACGTATCCGGGATCGCCTTGAACGTCATAGGTCAATGTTCGCCCCTCGCTGTCGATCTCGACGGCGACTCCCCTCAATGACAAAGCGAGCGTTCTGAGTTTTGAACTGACGTCGAGGCCGTAATCGACCAACGTCGGTTCGACGCCTTCGATGGCGAGGTTTTCGATTTTCTTGGCATGGGAATCGTGCCAGCCGGCGATTTGCCCAACACTTTTCGCCCGCTTTTGCACGCGCTCAAGATCGTCGAGCGATTTGTTGACCGAGGTCCAATACTTCCGCGATGCGGCGAGATCGACTTTGAGTCGGCTGGGAGTCGTTTTGGGTGCGTTGCCGATTTCTCCGGGACGGGGGCCGGCGAGCAGCGACAAGACCAACCGCAGGCTTTCATCCGTCATGTCAAACTTCATCACCACCGAGTTATCGTGCGATTCGACTTTCGTGTTCTCCAATTCCTCGAGCGCCAGCCCGTGTTCGGAGAGGATTTCCTGAAACAGCTTGACCACGTGTTGCGTCTGACCTTCAACTTTTTGTGAAAAGTCGATTTGAATTTCCGACGGCGATCGTTCCTGGATGGAGATCCGCAGCGTGACGCCGCGAATTCCGACGATCAGTTTCGCCAGTTGATCGATGCGCGAGAGCGGCGATTTTGCGGGGAGATACAGGGCAACGCGATCGCGGACGGTTTGCGGTTCGGGTAAATCTTGCAGGTCCATCGCCAGAACGATATGCGCCGGCGATTGTGCGGCGGCTTGCAGGTATTCCGCGAGTAAGGTGGTCGAACGCCCTTCGAGTTGGCGGATCCACCGCGAGACATCCTGCCGCACTCCGGGACGCATGGCACCCACGACCCCTTTCTCCAGTTCTGCGAAGTAGACTCCGCGACTCGACATGATCACGGAATGCCCCGCGAGGGTTTCGATTTCGACGTCAGATTGGCCGGTAATTCGAGCCTCCCGCGATGCGATTTGATCGAGGCCGACTCCTTCCGGCAGGGGGACGACCGCGACCGTGGTGACGTCATCGATCACTCCGGGATGAACATGGATCCCCACGACGAGGAGTTCGACCCATGTGGGGATCGTGTCGGCCCCGGCGAGAAAATTCTGATCGGGATTCTCCGACCATTTTTCAGCTTTCGCGCGGGGAGACTTCATGATCTCCTCGACGCGAACGACGGCGACGATATTGGTCGTGTCGGGCAGTGGGCGCAGCAACTTGTCGAGTGCAGGGTTCTGTGCCGACGTGGTCAGATTCAAACCGAGAAACAGCCATCCGAATACGAGGGAATGCATGAGGCGGCGGCGAACGAAGTAAGGTTTCATCGCGCAGGCTTTCTGTTCAGAGTTAGGGATCCCGAAAAATGTGAATCACGGCGAGCGAAGTGCAGTCGTTATGCAGGTTCGTCGTGAGCGAATGGCCATCGCGACCGTCTGCAGGCGATCGTCGCCGAACTGAAATATCATCTACCAGGGCGAACCGGACATTCGTTGTCGCGGAAAGGCAAAAATTTCCACATCGGTTCATCGAGCGGGAATGATGAAGAAGAGTATCCCAAATCAGACCCTCGGCAACCAGTATATTCCGGTGAAAAATTCACGCGTAACCTGTCCCCGATTGCTGGTTGTGGTTCTTCCATCTCGTTATCATGAAGCATGATAGCTAAATCGGTTCGATAAGGCATCATCGACAAAACGCCCACGTAAGCAGATTTAACACATCCTTGGCGCGCAACCACGTCGGTATATATTGAGGGAGGATTATTTCAACATGAAATACGGAATCATAGTCGGTTGGTGTATCGGCCTGTCGGTTTTTCTGGCGCAACCGGTCTGGGCACAGCGTAACTTTGATGCCCAATGGATCTGGTTCGATCAGGGCAACCCGGCGGAATCCGCTCCGGAAGGCTCGGTCTGGTTCCGTCGAGAGATCCGCGCCTCCGAACCATCAACCGGCATGATCTACGTCATCTGCGATGACGCCTTCGAAGTCTGGGTCAACGGCGTCAAGGTCGGCGGCGGCGATCAGTATCAGCCGTATCGGTTCAATCTCAACGGCATCGTCGAGCGCGGACTGAACGTCATTGCCGTCGCCGCCAGGAACAAGCAGGGGAAAGCGGGATTGTTCGTCGAGGGAGAGATCCGCGGCCAGAGCGGCGGGCAGATTCCGTTCGACACCGGCAAGGACTGGATGGCCACGCTCGCGAAGCCCGAAGGGGACGACTGGCTCAATCCGCAGTTCGTGTCGGAAGGCTGGTCGGCGGTCAAAGTTCTCGGCTCACATGCGGAATCTCCGTGGAAGGATATCGTCCTCGAGGAGAGTTATCTCGATCGTTTTGATGTCCCGGTCGGATTCGAGTTGAAGCGAGTCGCCGAACCCGAACTCGCCGGTTCGCTCGTCTGCACGACGTGGGGCCGAGACGGTCGGTTGATTGCCTCTCGACAAGGGGCCGCGATCGTTTCGCTCATCGATGACAATCAGGACGGCACGTTCGATCGCGCGGTCGAATTCACGACGGAAGTGAAAAACTGCCAGGGATTGTGCATGATCCGCGATGAACTTTTCTGCATGGGTGAAGGGCCGCAAGGACCGGGGATCTATCGCCTCCCCGATCGCAACAACGACGCCGTCGCAGATGAACTCATTCACGTTTATACTTTTCAGGGGGGGATCGCCGAACACGGTCCGCACGACATCGTCTGGGGACCGGACGGCTGGTTGTACTGCAACGCCGGCAATCACGCGTGGGTCAAAGCCGAACGCGAGCCGACGTCGCCGCTGCGAAATCTCTACGAAGGCTATCTGCTCGAACCGAAATTCGAAGATGCCGGCGGGCATGCGGTCGGCATCAAGGCACCCGGCGGGACGATCTGGCGATTCACTCCCGACGGTAAAAAGTGGTGGTGTGAAACTGCGGGCTTCCGCAATCAGTACGACGTCGCATTCACTTCGCAAGGGGACTTGTTCAGCTTTGACAGCGATATGGAATGGGACGTCGGCTTGCCCTGGTATCGGCCGGTCCGAGTGAATCACTGCATTCCCGGCGCGGAATTGGGCTGGCGCAGCGGAACGGCGCCCTGGCCCGAATATTATTTCGACTCGCTCCCCGGCACGGTCAACGTCGGACGCGGCTCCCCTACCGGTGTGATCTTCTACGAACATCGGCAATTCCCGGAAAAATATCGCGGGTCGTTCCTCGCTTGCGACTGGTCGATGGGACGCATTCTCGCCGTCCACCTCAAGTCCGAAGGGGGGAGTTTCACCGGGACATCCGAAAATCTCGTGACGGGTAACCCGCTCAACGTTTCGGATATCGAAGTCGACCGCGACGGTTCGGTCCTGTTCACGACCGGCGGACGCGGCACCGAAGGGGGCGTGTATCGCCTTTCCTACACTGCGGGGGATCATTCGCTTCCGCCGCTCGATAGCGTTGAGGATCTCGTCAAATCGCCGCAGGGACAATCGAATTGGGTTCGTGACGCGGCTGAAAAACTCCAGGCGAACGATGCCAAAGTCTGGCAGAGCGAACTCGAATCGTTTGTCGTGAAAGGCGACGAGAACGAACGCATCCGCGCGCTCTCGCTATTATCGCTTTACGGTCCCAAGCCGTCGCAGAAACTGTTAGCGACGGTCGTGCAAAAGGACATGTCAACGAACGTTCGCGCGTTCGCAATCTGGTTGCTGGGGGATCATCCGAGCGACGAAACGCAGCAGTTGCTCTCGACGTTGCTCTCGGACAATGACCTTGTCATTCGCCGTCGAGCGTGCGAAGCGTTTGTCCGCACCGGATTGGAAGCCCCCGTCGAACCGTTGCTTTCCTGCCTCGCGGACAACGATCGGCACTTGCAGTTCGCCGCCCGCTTGACGTTGGAGCGAGTGCCGACCGAAAAATGGAAGTCGCTGGTCTTACAGCACAAGAATCCGAGCGTCGTCACGCTGGGTTTGCTGGCGCTCTACCGCCTGTCGAATGCGGAATTCGAACCCAATGCGGCATTGAAGATCGAGCATCAGATTCTCTCTGGCCAGCTCGGCAGTCTGACTCCCGGCCAGATGATGAATACTCTGCGTCTCATTCAGTTGACGCTGCTGGCAGGTGGAAACGATAACATCATCGCGCAGATCGGGCAGCAGATTCGCGATGAATTTCCGTATGAAGACGATGCGATCGACACCGAAGCGGCCCGGTTGCTGGCATTCATGCAGATCCCGGGAGCCGCCGAAAAAATCATGAATTCGCTAGAGTCGGCGCCGACGCGGGAACTACAAATTCACTATGCGCTCACCCTCCGCTATCTGAACACCGGGTGGGATTTCGAACTCAAACGCCGGTATCTTGCCTGGTACAACCGCACTCGCGGGTGGGAAGGGGGGAACAGCCTGGTACAGTATCTCGCGAATATCGTCGGTGCCGGGTTGGAACGGTATAATCCCGACGAGCGAAAGCAACTGCTGATCGCATGGGCCGATCATCCGTTCGCTGCCGGTTTGATCTTGCAGAACAGCCAACCCGAACAAATCGCCGACTTCGAACAGGTGATGACGACGTTACTCGATGACAGCCAGCACGCCGAGGCCAAACCGGGACGCGAAGAAGTCGTCTCGGTCGCGATCACGGCGATGTCTCGCACGCAATCAGCGGCGGCTCGCGAATCGCTGCGAAAGTTGTTCGAGACCGTCCCCGATCGCCGTGATCAAATCGCCCGCGCGATTGCGCAGAATCCCGTCCCCGAAGACTGGGCCTTGTTCGTGCAGGCCTTGCAATATGCGGACCTCACGACGGCGCAGTTGTGCGTGAATGCATTATCGAAAATCGAGCAGAAACCCGAAAAACCCGAAGGATTTCGCTGGCTCATCGTCGCGGGCCTCAAGCTCGGCGATCAGGGAGGAAAACCGACTGTCGCTTTACTCGAAAAATGGACCGGCGCAGCACATGACGGCGGCGACAGCATCGCCAAGGCGCTGGCATTCTATCAGGCCTGGTACGCGGAAAAATTTCCAGATGCCCCCGCGGCCGAGCTGCCGCAGGAAGACACCGAAAAATCGAAGTACAACTTGCAGCAATTGACCGAACTCGCCAACAAAGATTCGGGCGATGCGATGCGTGGGAAGATCGCTTTCACCAAAGGAAAATGCGTCAAGTGCCACCGCTTCCTCAAGGAAGGAGAAAACGTCGGACCCGATCTGACCTCCGTCCGCCGTCGCTTCCAGAAGAAGGACGTCGTCGAATCGCTGGTTTTCCCGTCGCAGGTCATCTCCGATCAATACCGCATGGTGACGATCGTCACCAAGTCGGGTCTGGTCCACAACGGGATGCCGGTTCCCACCGCGAAAGATAAGGATACGCTGACGTTGCTGCTCTCCGACGCAACGCGGCTCGAAATCTCTAAGAAGGAGATCGACGAGCAAGTCGCCTCAAAAACGTCGGTCATGCCGGTCGGCGTGCTTAACGAGTTGACTCCCGAAGAGATCGCCGATTTATTTTCGTTTCTCGAAACGAGCCGGTTGAACCCGCTGACCCCCGCGACGCCCGAAGCCGCCGGCAAGTGAGTATCGATCGTGTATTAAAAGGTTAGCCGCGATGCGCAGGGTTTCCGTAGCGGAGCGATCTTATTCCATCAATGTGAGTCTGATTTCATCATCCTAAAATTGATCGTTCATCACGTCATATGCCCGCTAATCTAACGCCGCAGTACCAGAAGGCCGAAGTCGAGTATCGCCGGGCGCAAACGGCGGAGGAACGGGCGCAGTGCCTCGAGCTGATGTTGAAACTGATCCCCAAGCACAAGGGGACCGAGAAACTGCAAGCTGACCTCAAAAGCCGGCTCAAAGAATCAAAGCTCGATGTGCAGACCGAAAAAAGCTCCGCGAAAAAAGCGGGGAAGAGCTATCGCATTCCACGACAGGGGGCAGGGCAGTACGTGATCCTGGGGGCACCCAATGCGGGGAAAAGCCGCCTGCTCAAGGAACTGACCAACGCGCAGCCCGTCGTGGCGCCGTTTCCGTTCAGCACGCATGAGCCGATGCCCGGGATGATGCCGTGGGAAGATGTCAAGGTGCAGTTGATCGACACGCCCCCCGTAACTGACGTCCATCTGGAACCGTATCTCATCGGGATGGTGCGTTCGTCTGACGGCGTGTTGCTCTGCTTCGATGCCTCCGACGACGATGCTCCCGCCGCGACCGCCGCCGTCGTGCAGCAGTTTGCGTCGCGCAAAACCATACTGGGAACGCATACCGGGTTCGATGAAGAGGACTTCTCGATCGTCCATGTTCACACGCTGCTCGTGATGACTCATGGAAACGATGCGGACGCCTTGCTCCGCCTTGAGATGTTCAAGGAACAGGTGCCGACGCCGTTCGAAATTCAACCGGTGGAGTTCGACGATCCCGCGTCGGTCGCCTCTCTCCGCGATCGCATTTATCGCATGGTCGACGTCATTCGCGTGTATACGAAGAAGCCGGGAAAACCGGCGGAGATGGATTCGCCGTTCACGATCCCGCGCGAGGGGACGATCGAGGATCTCGCCTATCAGGTGCATCGGGAACTGGCCGATTCGCTGAAGTTTGCCAGAGTCTGGGGAACGAGCGCGCACGACGGCCAAAGCGTGGGTCGCGATCACAAGCTCTGCGACAAAGACGTCGTCGAACTGCACGTGTAATCTGGAGCCGGCCTCTGTGAAACCTGTCGGGTGGTCGGGTGGCACTGGCGGCTTGCCCGCCAGTGTGCTTGTTTACCACCAATCGGCTGGTGAAGTCGTTGAATTCCAAGTGGCCGCAATTCCTGTTATCCGCTCGATGATTGTCGTGGCTGGTGCGCCCCGAATCTTGCCGCTGGTCCCTTGAAAACCAAATCGACCTTGAATCCCGATACGGTACTGACCTACAATCCCCGCGCCTCGACTTAGCAACACCATGTAAGGAAACATCTCATGTCAAGGATAGTCCATTCGATTCTGGCAGTAGGAGTGCTTGTGAATACCACCATGCTTTCCGCCGCAGATGCCCCGCCGAGTCTGGTCTCGACCATCGAAGGTATTTCTGAATACCGGCTGGAAAACGGCGTGCAAGTGCTGCTGTATCCCGATGAAACCAAACCGACCGTTACCGTCAATCTGACGGTTTTCGTCGGCTCGCGGCATGAAGGTTACGGCGAAGCGGGGATGGCTCACCTCCTCGAACACATGCTGTTCAAGGGGACGCCGACGAATCCGGAAGTCCCCAAGGCGCTTCAGGCGCGCGGAGCCGACTTCAACGGCACGACGTGGTATGACCGCACGAATTACTTCGAAACTCTCCCCGCGACCGACGACAATCTCGAATTCGCCATCCGGCTCGAAGCCGATCGGCTGGTGAACAGCAACGTGCGCGGCGAAGACCTTGCATCGGAAATGTCGGTCGTCCGCAATGAATTCGAGTCGGGCGAAAACAACCCCCGCACCGTTCTCTTTCAGAAAATGATGTCGGCGGCGTTTCAGTGGCACAATTACGGGCAGTCGACGATCGGCAACCGCGCCGACATCGAACGGGTTCCTGTCGAAAACTTGCAGCGATTTTATCGGAAGTACTATCAACCCGATAATACGCTCGTCGTCGTCGCCGGGAAGTTCGATGCCGAAAAAGCCTTGCAGATCGTGCAGGACAGTTTCGGGAAAATTCCGCGTCCCGAACGCATACTTGAAGACACATACACCGAAGAACCGGCTCAGGACGGCGAACGTCTCGTCAACCTTCGCCGCGTGGGGAACGTTTCGGTCGTGGGTGCGGTCTATCACATCCCTGCCGGTGCGCATCCCGATTATACTCCTCTCGATGCGCTGACCAACATTCTCACGGCCCCCGCATCGGGGCGCTTGTACAAGGCGCTCGTGGAATCCAAGAAAGCGGCGAGCGTGTCGTCTGCGGCCTTTTCGCTGCACGACCCGGGGATCCTGATGGTGATGTCGGAAGTCGCTTCGGGGAATGAGCCCCAGGTCGTTCTCGATACGATGTTCGACGTGATCGAAAAGTTGCAGCAGGAGGGGGTCACCGAAGGGGAAGTCGAACGCGCCCGCCAGCAGTTGATCAAGCAGATCGATCTCTCATCTCACGATACCACTCAAAGCGCGGTCGAACTCAGCGAATGGGCCGCACAAGGGGATTGGCGTCTCAAGTTTTTGTACCGCGATCGCGTCGACACCTTTACGGTGGATGACATCAACCGTGTCGCCCGCGAGTATCTGAAGCAGAACAACCGCACCGTCGGCATCTACATTCCCGTCACCGAACCCGATCGCATCGCGATCCCGGCGACCCCTAATCTCGCCGAGATGATCGGTGATTATAAGGGTCGCGAGACGGCCGCCACGGGAGAAGTTTTCGACGTCGCTCCCGACAAGATCGAGGCCCGCACGCTGCGCATCAAGCTCAAAAGCGGGCTGCAAGCGGCGCTCCTCCCCAAGAAAACGCGAGGCGAGACCGTCCACGTGCGGCTGACGCTGCGTTACGGCGACGTGAAAACTTTGAAGGATTTGAAGTCGGCGAGTGAAGTGTTGCCGCAATTGATGACGCGTGGCACGAAGCAGCTCACCCGTGAACAATTGCAGGATGCCCTCGATCAGCAATTTGCACAGCTTCACGCGAGCGGCAGTCCCGGCGAGGCAACGTTCGTTATCGAAACAAAGAAGAAGAATTTACCCGCCGTGTTGGAACTGTTGCGGCAGATCGTCCGCGAACCCGCGCTGTCGGCGGAAGAACTCGACGTGATTCGCCAGGGACAATTGTCCGGGTTGCAGAAGCAGTTGACCGACCCCGTTCGCCTCGCATCGCGCACGGTCTCTCGCTCCATCAATTTCTACGAAAAGGGAGACCCGCGATACGTCCCGACGTATGAAGAAGAAATCGAAGAGGTTACCTCTCTCTCCGCCGAAACACTGCAAAAAATGTACGGCGACTTTCTCGGCGGGACAAACGGACAATTGACGATCGTCGGCGACTTCGACACCGAAGCGACTGTGGCCGTCGTCGACACGATGCTCGAAGACTGGAAATCGAAAATTCCCTACAAGCGGATTGTCCGGACGGCCGATCGCGAGATCGAAGCGGCAACCCAGGAACTGACGATTCCCGATAAGGCGAACGCCAGCTATTTCGCAGGGACCGCGTTTCCGCTGAAGGATTCCGCTCCGGAGTATCCCGGCCTCGTGATTGCCAACTACATTCTCGGCGAAAGCGCCCTCTCGTCGCGACTGGGTGACCGCGTGCGCCAGCGGGAAGGTCTCTCGTACGGCGTGGGAAGCGGTTTGCAGATCAGCACTCTCGATAACCGCTCGATCTTTTATTTGTATGCCATCTACAATCCCGACAACGTCGCTAAAATCAAGGAGGTGATGCTCGAAGAGTTGAACCTCATGCTGAAAGAGGGTGTCACCGACAACGAGCTAGAGATGGCCAAGAAGGGTTATCTCGAAGCAAAAAGCGTCGAGCGAGCCAGCGATGCCGATCTGGCCCGGACACTGGAAAGCACGCTGATCGCCGAACGCGACATGCACTTCTACGCCGACGTCGAAGAACGGATTCGCAATCTGACGACCGCCGAGGTCGCCGAGGTCTTCCGCAAGTTCATCGATCCCGAACACCTCGTCATCGTCACCGCCGGCGATTTTCGCAAAGTAAAACCCGCCGCGGGCGCGAAGACTCCCGCAGAACAGAAGACGGAAAAGAAAAGCCAGTAATTGATCGGTTAGCCGCGATGTACTCGTTCCCAAGCTCCGCTTGGGAACGCACAACACCGAAGCTCTGCTTCGGCGAATGTGCGAGAGACTCTCTGTGCGTATGTTGCGATATAATATAAGGCCGTTGCCACGAACTATCTGGTCTCCGCGAATGCGAAGCGGAAGCTCTCGAAGACTTGCGTTCCCAAGCGGAGCTTGGGAACGAGAGAAAAAGAACCAGGGAAAATCATCCCAGCCGCAGCAGCAGCGCTTTGAGATAATCCGACTCCGGCGTCTCCGCCGCAATGGGATGGTCGGAGGCGGCTCCTGACTTACGGAGAATCTGAATCGGGCGCGGCGGAACATACCGATGTTCCCGCGTTTCGTTCTCGACGTCATCAGACTCGTCCTGAGAGAATGCGGCATCATCCACTGGTGCTTCGGGCTGAATCGTTGAGGGTTTCAGGTTCGGCGAATAGCGCGCGGCGGCGAGCACGAGCCGGTGAAACGCTTCTTCAGATAGCAGCCCCGAACAGGTGCAGGTGAGGATGACTCCACCCGGTTTGACGAGCGACATCGCCAGCCGATTGAGGTCGAAATGCATCCGCGTCCCTTCTTCCATTTCGCCGCGATGCCGGATCAATTTCGGGGGATCGAGAACGACGACGTCGTATGTCTTGCCGTTGCGCTGCATATCGCGCATGTAAGCAAAGGCATCGGCCTGCACGAAACGGACGACACGGGCCTGATTCAATTGCGCATTCCGGCGGGCAATGACGAGCGCCTCTTCATCGAGGTCGACTCCCGTCACTTCCGACGCCTGGCCCAGCACGGCGGCTTGAATCGAGAATCCTCCCGTGTAACAGCAAAGATCGAGAACCGACTTCCCGCGGCAGATTTGCGAGACGGCCAGCCGATGATCGCGCTGATCGCAGAAGAATCCGGTCTTGTGTCCCTCGCGGAATCGGACCAGAAACTTCGTCCCCGATTCCTGAATGACCACTTCATCGGGACATCCCGGAGAAGAGACGGTTTCGCACCAGAAGCCTTCCTGATCGGCGGAGAAAGGGGCACACCGCAGCACCCAATGCTTGGTGCCGCATAACGTGCCGAGCTGGTTCAGGATCGCTTCCGCCCGCTGATACATGCCGATGCTGAATGCCTCGGCAGAGAGAATGTCGCCGTATCGGTCGACGACCAGTCCCGATAGCCGATCACCTTCGGCGTGAATGACTCGATACGCGTTCGTGTGGTCATCGAGTTGCAGGATCTTGGTTCGCAGATCGACCGCCTGTTGCAGCCAGGCCGACCATTCGGGTTCTCCCGGTGGAAGGTCTGCCGTCGTTATCATGCGGAGTGCGAGTTCCGCCCGAGGGTTGGTGATTCCATAACCGAGATGCGTACCGTTTTGCAAGCGGACGGCGACGAGGTCACCCGGCTGAACGCCGCGAGGAGTCGTGGCGATCCGCTTGCGATAGTAGAGCGGTTGCCGGCTGGGACTTTTGACGATCACGACCGGCGTTTCATCCGACTCGGATACGGAAAGCGATCGCTGTCGCAGGTCGCGCCGACCGCTGACAGGCGATGCGGTGGATTCCGGACTCATCGATGCGTCGACGTCAGAGGGGTGCTCGCGGCGAGGAGTTCGAGAACCGGCCTCGGATTTTTTGCGGTGTGGAAATCGTTTGTTGGGATAATTCATGAGGTGATCGTAGACGGAATTTCGCGCGAGAACAACGTCTCGCCACGAGTTCGACAGGTCCGGGAACAAATATTCGATACGCGAGCGTCAATAACCCGAGTCGGGCTCCCATAAAGGATCCGCCTGGGAAACAATGGTCGCAAGTTATGGATGGTAAACGAGATGCCGCGTGCCGCTATTCTCGGCATGACCGCTGCAAGCGTCGAAACGGGAAAATTCGTTAAAGATTCTCCAGGTGGACTCCGATGAAGATGAGAGAGGATGTGCTCCTGCGCCTATCTCCTTTGATCGGAAGTTCACGATGAAGATTGGAATGGCCATCTGCCTGGGACTCATGATGACGTCCCTGTGTACCGGTTGCGTGTGGAGAGGTTCGCACTACGATGCCGATTCGGGCATCGTCTACGGCGGCGGCTTCGATTCCTTCCACCGACGCTGGCTCGACAACATGCGCGGCGACCTGAGAGAGTACCGTCGAAATCGAGACGATCACCGAGACAGCGTGAAGGGTGAAGCCTGCGACGAATGTTGGGATCGCGGAGCCGACAGTTGCGGATGCGGCGACGATCGCGGATACAATCCCCCGCGCCGCAGCCGGCATTACGGACGCAGCGACAATTCATACGGATCCTATGAAACCTATGGCGACGGCGAATTCATCGATGGCGAATTCGACGGTGAATATGTCGTCGACGACGAAATGATGCATCAGTCGCGGCAACATTCAGGCCGCCGTGGAGGAAGTTGCCCCACCTGCGGACCCCGGATGGAGAGCCAGAGTGCGGATCGACATTACGAAGAGGAGATGAGCAGCGAAGGCTGGCAGGAAGTCTCCCCCAACGAATACCACGATTCTCACGGCGAACCTCGTAAGCATGCTCCGCCACCCCCGTCGGCTCCGCCGGTATCATCCGAGCCGCAACAGGCGACGCCTGCTCCGGTCCCGGTTCCCGAAGATGGTCCCGGACCCGGCAGCAATCACTCGACTCGCCGGGATGCCCGAGCGCTCCAGTGGGTTCCGTCGCGGCTCTAAACCGACGTCACATTTCGGTGATCAACGAAAGCTGAATCTGGCGGTTGGTAAGAAAATCGCGCAGTTCATCGGGATTGAAAATGCCCGTTGTGGCACCGATGGCACGGACACAACTCGCTCCCAATGCCGAGCCGAATTGCAGGCACGATTGAACGTCGGCTCCTTCGATCAAGCCGTGAATATAACCGGCGACGAAGGCATCGCCGCTGCCGGTCCCGTCGACGAATTCGACTTCAAAACATCCCGAGCGAACGGTGACGTCGTTGTTGACGAGGAATGCCCCGCCGCGACCGCAGGTGACGATCGCCGTCCTGGCTCCGGCCCGATGAAATTTCCGGGCTTGGGACAGCGGGTCTTTGAGTC
Organism: Planctomycetaceae bacterium; assembly: GCA_046160425.1. Classification (GTDB taxonomy): domain Bacteria; phylum Planctomycetota; class Planctomycetia; order Planctomycetales; family Planctomycetaceae; genus JAQCEJ01. Next base: position 62 of record JBJXGP010000035.1, on the reverse strand, counting down.
CCGTGATGGCAAATCCCTCGTCTTCGTTGGGAAAGAAAACGTCTGTGTATTTCAGAACCGGT
>JBJXGP010000034.1:0-12092 GCA_046160425.1 Planctomycetaceae bacterium | reverse complement strand
TCCCCGCATTGTTGATGAGAATATCGAGACCGCCCCAGCGCTCGCGCACCTGATTCACGCACGCGGCGATCTCGTCCATTTTGGAGAGATCGCAAAGCTGCGTTACTACTTCTGCGCCGAGAGCCTGGACTTCTCGCCGGACGTTTTCGAGTCCCGCTTCATTGATATCCACCAGCCACAGCGCCGTCCCCCGCCGGGCGAGTTCGAGTGCAATCGCCCTGCCGATCCCTCCCGCCACCCCGGTGATCATCGCTTGCTTTCTGGGCAAAATTTTCATGCCGTGGTCCTTGCGAGTTTATAACAACGGACTGAACGGTGGGTGGCTGTTCAATCTCTTCGTCATGTCTCGGTGGCACAGACATTCCTGTCTGTGCGAGTGGTGCCAGAGACCTCTTGTCCCTGCGCGACCCGGACACAGAGCTGTCCGGGCTTCCCGATGAGTCAGACGATCTACCAGCCTCACACCAATTCCGGCAGCGCGTGATGCCCGTCGTCGACGAGATACCTCGGGCGGCCGTTGAGGTCGGTGATCGTCGCGGTGGCGAGGTCGATGCCCATGTTGTGGTAGATCGTGGCGAAGACCTCTTGCAGGTGGACCGGGCGGTCGATTGGTTCTTCGGCGTATTTGTTTGTCGTGCCGATGACCTGTCCTGTTTTCATCCCGCCGCCGGCGAGTAGGGCACAGGCGACTTGCGGCCAGTGGTCGCGGCCGGCGCTCGCGTTGATCTTCGGAGTGCGGCCGAATTCTCCCCACACGACGACCGTCACATCGTCGATCATGCCGCGCTGCTCCAGATCGTTGATGAGCGCGGCGACCCCCTGATCGAGCAGCGGCAAGACCTTGCGGCCGAAGATGAAGTTGCTGCCGTGCCAGTCGAAATCGGCGAACGTCACCGTGACCACGCGGGCACCCGCTTCGATCACGCGCCGGGCGAGCAGAAATTTCGACATGATGCATTGATACCCGGCGTGTCCGTAGGGGAGGGCCTTCGGGTCGTCCTGTCCGTAGGAATCGCGGACTTTCGGATCTTCCTTGTCGAGATTGAGCGCATCGACCAGCTTGCTTGAGGTGAGGACTCCCAGAGCCTGCTCGGTGAACGGGTCGAGCGCTTGGCTCGCGGCGGCGCTGTCGACCTGTCGGCGGAAACCGTTGAGTCCCGACAGAAGTTTCTTGCGGTCATCCAGGCGATCGACGCTGATGCCGCTCAGCACCATGTTCGACATCACTTCACCGTCGGGCTGAAATGCGTGATAGGCCGAGCCGAGGAATCCCGAACCGGGATGGTTGTACGGTTTATGTTCCATCTTCATGAACAGGTTGACGTCGGCGGGAACCGAACGATCGATCGGCCCCTGCAACTTCGAAACGATCGAACCGATCCCCGGCCAGCCCCCTTGCGGTTGATTGCCGAAGTTGCGGCCGGTGATGCATTGAAACGATGAATGACTGCCGTCGAAACCGACGACGGTGCGGATGGGGACGACCTTGTGCATCATCTGCGCGAGACGGGGCATGTGTTCGGAGATCTGCACACCGGGAAGATTCGTCGAGATCGGCTGAAACTCACCGCGGATGTTATCGGGAGCATCGGGCTTGAGGTCGAACATATCCTGATGCGGCGGACCTCCGGGGAGGTAGATCATGATGACCGCTTTGTGGGCATTGCGAATGCCGGAGTCCGACTCGGCCCGCAGGATTTGCGGCAGCGAAAGCCCCCCCATCGCCAGCCCGCCGACTTGCAGAAATTCCCGCCGAGGAATGCGATCGCAGAATTGCTGTCGTTGTCCGAGGAAATTCAACATCAGGTGATTCCTTCAAGGTGAGCGATGCGACCACGCATAACGCTTGTCTTATATCATCTGACTGTACCTGAACGGGGCTTGAGGATCAATCTGTAAATGGTTTCGTTGGATCACGATTTGTAGTTATTGTGCGGAATACGTTGGAGCTATGAGCCATCTCTTGAGTATAATTGCTTTCATGTCGCGAGGAATTCTCCTCAAATCTCTTGCAGGGAGTCTGCCGATGTCCGTTTCGCGAATGTTTTCCATGTGGTTATTGGCAGCATTGTTGGTTGTCCCCGGTAGTGGGGATTTTTCCATGGGTGGGTCAAAGGTTGTGACGGTTGAGAAAACCGAATATTCGGCCCCTCCCTCCGAAGACGACGGCCTGGAGGGCGACCGGCTTGCCGATAAGCAGAACAGATTCGATCCCGAGTTGATCGATCGTCGCCCGCTCGAGGATTGGCAGATCAATCTCAGTGAAGCGGTCATAAGTTTGAACATTGCTCTCGCGAAACCCGACCGCGACGCCAAGCTTCTCGTTTTGCAACCATCGTACAGCGATGCCATCTCCGCGGCTGAGGCTCATCGCAAAGGGATAAAACTGCTGCCATCGGTCAACATGATCGATGGGAAGGCGAAACAATTCGACGACGGAATGTATGCCGCGATCGATCAGGCGTATTTTATCGGGATCGCCGATCGACTTCAGGGTCATCTCGATCTATTCGAACGGCTCTCGGCGAAACTCGACCCTTCGAGTCGCGCCGCGGCTTACATCGCCGCGGGACTGACGATGGGCGGTCGCGGTATGACGTTGGACGATCCTAAGTTGGAAAAGTATCGTAAGCAACTGATTCAGCGCTTTAACACAAACCGAGCGTTATCGAAACCGATCGGCTTCTATACGTGGAACAACGACCTGAAGCGTTGCTGGGCGTTTTTGAGATTCTTTCAACAACCACCTCCGGACATTTCGATTACCGCTGAGCTCGTCAAGGTGTTGGAACAGGACACCGCACTCGCCGCCGATTGTCAGCGTGCCGCGCAGTTCTTCGGCAAGATGACCAACCCACTCGAACAGTTGACGATAGTCGAACTGATCGGCAAGGACTTGGCGTCGGATGAAGCCAAGAGTGCGGCCTTTTTCCCGTTGTCAACATCGCGCGAGACAGAGCTGTATCGGCGACTCTTTCCAAATGGCCTACCGGAAGGGGCCAATCTGATGAAAGAGTTGATCCACGTGATTCGCTCGGGGGAAGTCGATCTCGCTCCGCAGGAAAACAGCGGCTGGTATGATCATCAGGTCTATGCGCTGGAGACGATGCTGCTCCCCGAGCGAGGAGAAGAGCACAACAAGCTGTTGTTGACGAAACCGTACAAGAAACGAATGCTCGATGCCTTTCGCGCGCTGATGACGAAGCGTCGCGAGACTCATATCCGCCAGTTCGGCGGCGTCGGCGGTGCGGCCTCCCCGCGGGAATTAGAGGGGGTCGCCCCGCGCTTGCGCGTCGAACCGTGTCCGTCGTTTTATGTCCGTACAGCGAGATCGTACTCGTTTCTCCATGATTTCCTTGTCGCGTCGCTCGGCGAAGAAACATTGAGAAGCATACACGGACTCCGCCAGAATGGCGCACGCTCTGACGATTTGTTGACGGAATTGGTCAAGCAGCGCGATCTGTTTTACGGGTTGTATCTCGTTAGCAGCGAAGACATTGGCCATCAAACAATGTTAGCCGATGGAGAGTTAGCCGATCCTGAAAGTTGCTACGCAGCGGCGACGACATGGCTGGAAGCGATTGCCGATGAACCCGATCTGGCGGAGGATTCGCGAGTCGTAGTTCCCATCTATGTTGATCCGATCAAGGGGACTTCGCGATTGTGGATGACGTTGGGAATAAGACTTTCAACGCTGGAAGCAAAGTTCGCGACATCTCCCAGCATCAAACCCGTCGAGGGCGAGGGAGAATGGAAAAAGGTTCAAGAACACAAACTCGAACAGGCAATCCATCTGATCGCCGTGGATGAATTCGCCGAGGTGGAAGTTCCGACGACCGAGCCCCCGACTCGCGAAGAATTTCGCAAACTGTGCGATAAGTACAAGACGAAAGACAAGATCATCAAGGCGCTCTCGCGCGGGGAATGGTGAGGCGATTCAAAAAAAATCGGCATGCCCACCGCGAAGGGTCGACATGCCGATTGATCTCTACATGCTTGTGCCGAAGCCCAAGCATGCCATTCGAAATGTAATTAGGCGGAGCGTTTGGCTTCCCAATCGCGGGACTGAGTTTTGCCTTCGCGGTCGGTGAATTCGATCGTTCCCTTGAGGACGTCGCCGTTGAGCTTGGCCTTGTACTTCGTCGTGCGCTTCTGGCCGTTCCGTTCGCGCGTGGTTTCGAAGGTCACTTCATCATCTTTGAACGTGGCGTTTTCGATGGCGCGTTCCTGGTTGTCGCGTCCGGGGATGGAGCCGGTCAGTTTATCCCCTTCGAGCTTGAGCTTGAGCGTTCGTTCGCGCGTCTGATTGTTAAACGTGGTCGACCACTTCCATGTTCCCGTCGGGTCGGCGGCACTGGCGGTCTGCACCGCGCTGGCGACTCCGAATACGACCAACGCCGTGACGATCAATTGTCTGCGGTTCATCATGTTCTCTCTCCTGTTTTCTCGATAGCGGTTTTATGCACGAGTCCATCACCAACATGAAATTCTACTGCCGCAACCTGAGTTTTTGATGAACTTGGAGGATTTTCATCACCGCGAACGAGACAACCGTAGGGTGCGTCGTGACGCACCAGATTCGTTGAAGAACCTCTCGTCGCTCCGCGACCCGGACACAGGGCTGTCCGGGCTACTCCCGCTCACTCGATCAGAAGACGTCTCATCAGGACAACAACTCCGGCAAGGCCTTCCCTTCGGAGAGCGGCATCGGGCGGCCGTCGGCGGTTTGGTAGGTGATCGCGTGCGGATTGTAGCCGAGTGCGGTGAAGACCGTGGCGTGGATGTCGGCGGGGGTTACGGGCCGCGCATGCGGGACGGCTCCGGTTTTATCCGACGCGCCGATGACTTGTCCGCCGCGGATGCCGCCCCCGGCGAGGACCATCGAATAACATTGGGGCCAGTGGTCGCGGCCCGCATCCTTGTTGATGATGGGAGTCCGGCCGAAGTCCCCCATCCAGACGACGAGCGTGCTGTCGAGCAAGCCGCGTTCGCTCAAGTCATCGAGCAGCGCCGCATAGGCCTGTTCCATCGGGGGGACCAACTGGTTCTTGAGGCGATTGAAGTTGTCTTTGTGGGTATCCCAGATGATGCTTTGTCCGTTGACCGTGGTGACGAAGGGGACTCCCGCTTCGACCAATCGCCGGGCGAGCAGATGCGATTGTCCCCACGTGTGCCGGCCGTATCGGTCGCGGACCTCAGCGGGTTCCTGCGAGAGATCGAAGGCCTGGCTGGCGACGTTCGACGTGATGAGCGACATCGCCTTGTTGCGGTTGATGACGAGGTCGTCGATCGACGCCGTTTCAATGCGGCTGCCGCGCTGGTCGAGTTCGCTCAAAAGCGAATTGCGTTCGAGCAGTCGTTCGTTGCTGAGTCCTTCGATGCGTTCGAGATTGAGGACGCGGTAATTCGACGAGTTGGGGTCGCTGTCGAGCACGAAGGGGTCGTACTTCGAACCGAGGCAGGCGCCGAACTGCCCCGGCGTGAGATACACCCGGCTGTCGCAATGCGGTGCGGGAGTGATGACGTATGGAGGGAGCGGGTTCGCGTATCCGTGATTCTGCGCCAGCCAGCCGGTGAGCGTGCCGAAGCTGGGGAAGTCGGTTCGGCTGGGGTTGATCAGCGTGCTGTCCTGGCTGTAAGGTTTCCCGACGATCGACCAGTACATCCCCGAGTTATGCGAACTGTGACGATGATGCACCGAGCGAACGATGGCCAGCTTGTCGGCCTGTTGAGCCATCTTCGGGAGGAGTTCCGAAATTTGAATGCCGGGGACATTCGTGTCGATCGGCTGAAATTCCCCGCGGACCTGGTCCGAGGCGAGGGGTTTCATATCCCACAGGTCGATATGACTCGGCGCCCCGCAATTGAAGATGAGAATGACCGATTTCGCGCGACTCGTTCCGGCTGCGATGGCGAGCGGAGCGGGGAAGAAGCCATGACCGCCCAGCGAAACCAACGTCCCGAACCCGGTGAGGCTGGCCTGAATGGAACTCCGCCGGGAAATCGGATGTTTCAAGAACTCTGTTGACGGCTGGATCATGCCCACCTGCCCTGATGGTGTGGAGTCGAACGCATCAACAGTAGTTTAATCGATTGGAGTTGCGGGGATCAATCCGTAATCAGGTATTGGTTTTGTTGTTCCAGCCAATTCAGCAGTTTGTCCAGCGTCGGAAAATTGAGCGCCATCAGGACCATTAAGACGACAACGACTCCCACGGAAATCCCGGAATGGCTTTGCATGACGGCGATCAAATTGAAAAAGCAGGCTCCTTCGAGAAGTGCAAATTCGAGAATCATTTTGGTTTGTGCCACCATCAGCAGGCGGCCGAAAACTTCTTTCGCGCCGGTCGATTCACCTGTCGTGGCCAGCCGTTTGATCCCGGCGACCATTCCTCGGACCACGATCCTGGGAATGATAAAGCGGAGTAAGATGACAACGATCGTGAACCCGATACCGATATAAGTCAACATCAGGTCGGGGGGAGGGGGGTTGTTGGCCGGTAGCGGTCCCGGCGGATTCCCCGCAAAATTCATCGCGACCACACCGCTAAACGAAATCACCCCCATCATCAGCGCCCCGGCGATGATCCTCATCGTGCGGAGCACCTTGTCAGGTTCGAGCGCCGCAAATTGCTCGGGAGTGAGCGGAGGTTGCTGAGCCATAAAATTCACCCTCAGTCGTGGGGATTCGATGATAATCCAAAGATTAACCCGGAAAGTGAACGACCGCAAGAATGATCCAGCGAGATCACCGAGAAATGGAGAGGGAACGAGGCGAAGGGTTATCCGCGATGCGCAGGGGCTTCCGTAGCGGAGTGAGCGGATTCGCGGGCCAATGATTCTCACCGGCATCAAGCCGGTTGGCCGACGTTGCAGGCGGATTGCAGGCGACGGATCGCCTTGGTGTAGAGTTGTCGCACCCGTTCGGTGCTGACCCCCCATTTCTCGGCGATTTCGCGGAATTTATGGGGACGCTCGGATTCATCCAGGCCGAAACGGAGCACGATGATCGAGCGGGAGCGGTCATCCAGTTGATCCAGCATCTCGCCGAAGATCGCCGGTGAATCTGCCATTGCGGTATTGAACTCCTCAATGGGTTCGTCGTGGTACGAGCAGGTTTCGATCGAGACGTCTTGTTCGGTGAGAAATCGTTTCTGATTCTTGACCATCTTCGTTGATGCCCGAAACAGAAAATGTCGAATCGCCCAGGTGGCATACGTGCTGAACCGGGTGCCACGCTGAAAATCGAAAATTTCGACGGCTCGAATCAAGGGGACATTCCCGTCGCTGATCAGTTCGTCCAACTCGGCCGGCGAGCGGGCAATCGTCTTGGCGATCGAGACGACGAGCCTGAGATTCGACTGCACGAGGTGATTGCGGATATAACGGGCCTCAGAGAGCTTTTTCTCGATCCGGTCGCAAACGGACGACGGGATGCGACTCTTGGAGAGTTCCGACCGCAGCCGGTCGGCGCGATAGTTCAGATAATTCATCTGGCGGAAGTAGTGGTGTTCTTCGGCTCGCGACAATAACGGAAAATCATACAGTGCAGCTAGATAAGGCGGGGTTCCCCGAGGGGCTGTCGGGAGATTAACCCGTTCGCCGGGTTCCGGATCGCCCGCGTAGGAGGCAAGAATAATGTCGGCTGCTCCCTTGTGATCGAATTCGGGGGAATGGTGAAACTCGATCGTGGCCGATTGAATCCGTGAGATTCGTTCATCGAGCGACGCTTCCCGTTCCGAGAACAAAAAGTCGTCGCGAACCGTCCAACGCGATTCGGCTGGAAGCTGCAGAGCCTCTCGCCGGGTCTTTCTTTTTCTGGTCGTAGTTGAAATCATGATGTTGGTCAAGTTCTGACTAAAATCCTCTGGACACTGCCGAGGGGAAGCAACGAAGTTTCCCCGACCGAACCCATCAGTCGGGATTATTGCCTATGATAGCAGAACACGTATTTTTGACAACCAAAATGGAGTTAAATGATCGTTGAATTCCGGGACTTGAACAGATGCAGTTCGTATCCCTATTTCTGGTAAACTGTTAGGGATATCGATTCGAGGAGGGATAGCAGCATGATTCATCCGTCAGATGAGGCATTTTCGAAGCCGAATCTTAGGAAACTGATCCGCCAACAGCTCAGGGGGCGGACCGAGGTCGAGGAGCGGAGTTCCAGAATATTTGAACATTTGTACTATTCAACCCCGTGGCGCGAGGCAAAATCGATCTTGTGGTATGTCAGTCTGCAGGGAGAAGTGCAGACGCAGCCCTCTCTTCGCCGGGAATTGGAGGCCGGACGCCGCTGCGCCGTCACATGGTGCGAGCCTGATCGACTTCGGCTCGTCTGGCTGCATGACATGTCCGAACTGGCAAGCCGCACGTTGAATATTCTCGAACCGGTGAGCGAAATCCGTGAGGATCCCCGGCGCTGGCTCGAGATCGGCGAGGTCGATCTCGTCCTGGTTCCCGGGTTGGCGTTCGACCGTCAGGGGAACCGGTTGGGCCGCGGCAAGGGATACTACGATCGCCTGTTGTCGCAAGCATTGCCGCGCACGACTCTGGTCGCGCTCGCCTTTGAGGAGCAGATTCTGGAGAGCATTCCCATTGAGCCGCACGATGTGAAAATGGATTACATCGCGACTGAAAACGGCATGATTCGACCGGTGGATGGCTGAAATCGACAATCGATGTCGCGGGGGAATTGCCCGGATCCGCGAATTGCCCGCATTCCGACCGTAGATTGGCTTTTGCGAAATTGAGCAATTTGCATATAATCGTGCAGTCTTAACGTTAACGGTCAACGTCTGTCGGGAGACTCCCGACGAGGTGCCGGCGTTCTTTGGGTTGCCGGTTGATGGTGGATCGGCGCATTTGTTTCCTCATACGAATATCAGCGAAAAGCGAGTCTATGGTACCTCAGCCCACCCTGACGGAAGACGTCCCCGGTGTCGATCAGACCGAACTCGATGAATGGTTCGAATCGCTGGACGACTTCCTCCATCGCCACGGCGAAGAGCGAGTCAAGCAGATCCTCTCGCTGTTGCAGCAGCGCGCCTACCGTCGCGGGGTGACGTTACCGTTCACGGCGAACACGTCGTATATCAACACGATCCCCGTCGATAAGCAACCTCGTTTTCCGGGAGACATCGTTCTCGAACGCCGGATCAAGAGTTATGTCCGCTGGAACGCGATGGCGATGGTCCACCGGGCGAACAAGAATTTCCCCGGCCTCGGCGGTCACATTTCGACATTCGCTTCGTCGGCGACGCTGTACGAGATCGGCTTCAATCATTTCTTTCACGCGCGGGAGAACGATCACACCGGCGACTTCATTTATTTTCAGGGGCACGCTTCACCTGGAATGTATGCGCGGGCGTATCTCGAAGGGCGCCTGACCGAAGAGCAGCTCGATCACTTCCGCCGCGAGATACCGCGCGGCGTCGGTTTGTGTTCGTATCCGCATCCCTGGCTGATGGAGGATTTCTGGCAGTTCCCCACGGTCTCGATGGGGCTGGGGCCGATCACCGCCATCTATCAGGCACGCTTTTTGAGATACCTCAACAATCGCGGAATCCTCGACACGTCTAAGTCGCGGGTCTGGTGCTTCGTCGGCGACGGCGAAGTCGACGAGCCTGAATCGCTCGGTGCCCTCACGCTCGCCTCGCGCGAAAATCTCGACAACCTCACCTTCGTTGTCAACTGCAACCTGCAGCGGCTCGACGGCCCCGTGCGCGGCAACGGCAAGATCATTCAGGAACTCGAAGCGGCGTTCCGCGGCGCCGGCTGGAACTGCATCAAAGTCATCTGGGGAGGAGACTGGGATCCCCTCCTCGCCAACGATCAGGACGGCAAGCTCGTCAAGCGGATGCAGGAAGTCGTCGACGGGCAATACCAGAAATACAGCACCGAATCGGGGGCGTACATCCGCAGTCACTTCTTCGGCGTCTCCGAAGAATTGCTCGAAATGGTCAGCCATTTGTCCGACGAACAACTGCAACGGCTGCGCCGCGGCGGACACGATACCGACAAGGTTTTCGCGGCGTATCACTCAGCCGTCAATCATCAGGGTGCGCCGACGGTGATTCTCGCCAAAACGATCAAAGGGTATGGTCTCGGTGAAGCGGGTGAAGGTCGCAACACCACGCACAACGAGAAGAAACTCAACGAAGAAGAACTCGTCAAGTTCCGCACGCGGTTCAGCATTCCGATCGGCGACGACGTGGTCAAAGAGGCCCCGTTCTACAAGCCGAAGGAAGACAGTCCCGAGATGAAGTATCTCCGAGACCGACGCGCCGAACTCGGGGGTTCGCTCCCTGCGCGACGGCCGACCGACGAGCGGCTCGAAATCCCCAAGCTGACTGACAAAGGATTCGTCGAACCGATCCAGAAGGGGAGTTCCGGCCGAGAAGCCTCGACGACGATGGCCTTCAGCGACATTCTGAGAAACCTGCTCCGCGATAAAAAAATCGGACCGCGCATCGTCCCCATCATTCCCGATGAAGCGCGAACCTTCGGCATGGAAGGTCTCTTCGCGCAGTGCGGCATCTATTCCAGCCTCGGCCAGCTTTACGAACCGGTCGATGCCCACGTCGCCATGTATTACCGCGAAGCCACGAACGGTCAGATTCTCGAAGAGGGAATCAACGAAGCCGGCGCGATGTCGTCGTTCATCGCCGCGGGGACGGCGTATTCGAACCTCGGCATCAACCTGATGCCGTTCTACATTTATTATTCGATGTTCGGTTTTCAGCGCGTCGGCGATTTAATCTGGCTGGCCGCCGATTCGCGAGCCAAGGGCTTCCTCCTCGGCGGGACGTCCGGACGAACGACCCTCAACGGTGAAGGGTTGCAGCACGAGGATGGGCATAGCCAACTCATGGCGGCGACGATTCCCAGCGTCATTCCTTACGATCCGGCGTATGCGTATGAGGTCTCCGTCATCATTCAGCACGGCATGAAGCAGTTGTGGGAAGAGAATCAATGCAATATTTATTACCTGAGCGTGTATAACGAAAATTACGAAATGCCCCCGATGCAGGGGGACGTCACCGAGGGAATCCTCAAGGGGATGTACCGCCTCCGTTCGGTCTCTCCCGAGAAGAAGTCGAAGACGGCTGCCCCGCGCGTGCAACTGTTCGGCAGCGGAACAATTCTGCGGGAAGCCTTGCGGGCGCAAGACATCCTCGCGGAAAAATTCGGCGTCGGCAGCGACGTCTGGAGCGTCACCAGTTATTGCCAGCTTTATCGCGATGCCTTTGAAGCCGAACGCTGGAATCGACTGCATCCCGAGGCCAAACAGCCGATGGAAAGTTATCTGCATCGAGCGTTGTCCGGCGCCAAGGGACCGTTCATCGCGACGAGCGACAATATCCGCATGGTCCCCGAACAGATTCGTTCGTGGGTTCCCGGCAATTACATCACATTGGGGACCGATGGCTTCGGCCGCAGCGATACGCGCCCCGCATTACGCAAACATTTCGAGATCGATGCCGAACACACCGCCTACGCGGCGCTCTATGCCCTGGCTTCCGACGAAAAATACGACACGAAAAAACTGGCAAAGGCGATCAAGACGCTCGGTATCGATCCCGAACAGGTTTTTGCGCTGAAGGCATAATTCCAAGGTGGCACATGAGCCGGGTGGTTTATCCACCCGGTCTTTTTCCGACGGTTAACGACTTGGACGACGAACGGAAAGATCAAACAAAACACGATGGCAACACAATTCAAGTTACCGGAAATCAGCGAAGGGGTGACCAGCGCCGACGTCGCTGAAATCACCGTCGCGGTCGGCGATGTGATCGAGGCGGGTCATGTTGTTCTCGAAGTGGAAACCGATAAAGCGGTCGTCGAGATTCGCTGTCCGCACGCCGGCAAGATCACCGAAATCCTGGTCAAGCCGGGGGATTCGATCCCCATCGGCGCGCCGTTGCTGAATATCGAAGCCGGTGCGGTGGTCGCCGCACCCAGCGCACCGTCAGCCGCACCTCCGGCACAAACCGCTGCTCCCGTTTCCACGACGACCGCGCCATCCACTCCTGCTCCTGCGGCCCCTCCGAAACCGGCACCAGCACCTGTGCAACAAGCAGCACCGGTTG
>JBJXGP010000033.1:0-2511 GCA_046160425.1 Planctomycetaceae bacterium | reverse complement strand
TGATTTCAGCGAGACGATTCCCTGTACCGCTCCCAGCATGTCGAGGACCGGCCCGCCGCTGTTTCCCGGTTCGATCGGCATGGCTAACTGCAACATTGAGAGGCCTTCGATCTCACGCTTGCCGGAGATCACTCCGCTCACCACGCTGTGTTCCAAGCCGAGAGGATTGCCGAGGACGACCACCGGTTGCCCTTGTTTCACCTGGTCGGAATCCCCCAACGGCAGGATCGGTAGATTTTCAGCTTCGATTCTTACGACGGCAAGGTCGGCCTGGCGCTCGGTCGCATGAATTTCGACAACCTCGAAGTTTCGGCCGTCATTCAGCGTCACCGAGATCGGTCGCGCTTCGCCAATGACGTGATAATTGGTCGCGATCAGGCCGTTCGCCGCGATGATGAATCCCGTGCCGACTCCCTGCGATTGACCGTCTCGGCCGTGATATTTGATGACCACAACCGCATCGCGCGCCGCCGCGGTTAGCTCTTCCACGGTTTTATTGGCAATCGTTGCGGGTTCAGCGGTCGACTCTGCGTCGTTATCGAGTTTCGGCAACTCGTCGTCGGCACGGGTCGCCAACAGCGATACGAGAGAAAGGATCGAAACGATGGACATGCGGCAGATCAGCCGCGTTGAAGCACTTGATGTTGACGGGATGAAACTGTTCAACATGAGCAAATCCCTCTCTGGTGAAGTCGGCTTCAACAACGGTTTTCGGCGTCAATCGGCCCTGATTCGCGGACGAAGCTATCTTACACGATTTGCGGCGATTCATCATCCGTGTGGCGTTGGTTTATTGACCCATCAAATGCGCGAGGCCGTCCATAATCCATATGGACGGCCTCAGGAACTCAGACGCGAGTAAGAAAGCTTGGGATCAGCCAAGTTGTCGAGGGGAATGCTCGACGACTTTCTTACAGACCATCTGGATTCACAATGTACTTGGAAATGTCGTCGATCCATCGACACGACGTTTAGGTTCTTGCCGTTTCTCGCATGGCAACTGATGATATTAACCGGGGCAACGAGGGCCGGCAGCGGGTGCCCCCGCTGCGTTCGCGGTTCTCACCGATGTTGTTTGAGCGGGGACCGATTCCACAGGAGCGGGTTGCGGACCTTGCGGTTCGGCGGGGATCGTCGATTCCGATGGGGGACATTGCGGAACCCCACCCTCGATCGGGCAAGCATCGCAAGGAAGACCGTCAAGTGGCAAGGAATCGTTGATGGGACAGCCAGGCGTGGCGGGAACCGCCGGTTGCGTCAGACAGGGTACGATGTCGATATCGTCCGGGAGTACGACGACTTGGTTATCGGAGAACGAAGAGCCGAAGGTTCGCGAACTTCGCCCGCAGGAACTGAAGCACCCGCGCATGCCCCGGATGTAATACGACTGATCGAGCGCCCGAAACGCTCCCGCAAGATCGCGGTATTCATCGACGATGGCGCCCTGAAGGCAGGTCAAACCGGTGATCAGGCCGAGTACAAGAATGGTGGCCACCATCACGAGTTCCGCGGAAATGATCACTCCCAAATCATCATGCCATAGTTTTCGTAACAGATTCATGTTGGTCTCCTCGCGTAATAAAAATTTCTGAGTTCCCGAATTCCCATTCCCTGATAAGGCTTCAATCTCCCGTTGTGGTGAGCGTGTCCGTCAATTTCCCGCGAGCACGCAGACTCACAACCGTTTGAAGCATTTGGTGATCGAAGCGGCTTCGTTGCCGCGTCGATTTCGCTGCGAGTCGCAAAGCGGCTCGCTATGTCAATCCCCTGCTCTAGTCCGCGCGAACCAATTACCGTGAAGGCAATTGAGCAACGCGATCCGCAGTGGTTTGAAATCCCCAAGTGACTGACCGGGATCGGAGTGAACCCGATTCATCAGTTTCCGCTCGCGACATTGCTGTCGGTTCGCATTGCCGGATGAATCAGATTCCCGCCGAAGTGACCGGTCCAGTCACTTCCCGGAGGTTTCTCAGGCCTCCGGATCTCAGGACGAACTGACGTTCGTCACACGCGATTTTTCATGTCGTCAGGTTTGATGCTGACGAATGGTTGATTTCAGTCCTACAATTGGTGAAAGCCGTAACATCGTGACAGCCGTTAAATTCGTTCTGATTGATGGAATAGGCAGAATCCGTGCCAATGACAGATTCGTTACGATCGCTACAATCAGACTTTTTCCATAAAGGCCGATGAGGGAATCACTTGGGAATTGTGGCCGAGCGGCGATGGAAATGAGACAGGTGGGATCTTGCTGGATTTAACGATTCTAACGATTCAATCGATGAACGGAGTTGTAAAGGTTATGTCAATTCTGCTGAACGCGAGGGTTGTGGCGGTTATGGCGGGAGGTGGGTTGTCCCAACACTCAGGAACAAAGGCGGAGAGAATGCAGCGAACGAACCGGAGAAAGATGAGAAAAGCCCGCGTTATGGCCGAATAATGATTAAAGAACCGCTCGAATGGCGACGGTCCCGGTGCTCACACTGGCGGACAAGCCGCCAGTGCCACCCG
>JBJXGP010000032.1:0-54958 GCA_046160425.1 Planctomycetaceae bacterium | reverse complement strand
TTGCAGGCGGTCGTTGAGCGCGCGGCCGAGCCCTTCTTCCGGGACTCTCACGGCGATGATCGCATCCAAGTTTTCGGCATCCAGTCGTCGCAAGGCGGAGTAAAAATGAGCGGTCGCCTCGGTGAGATCGCCCGAATGCGAAAGTGTTTCCACAAACTGAAAACGCTGTTCGATTGCCTGCGCTACGCCTTTCCAGGTGAGCAATCCGCAGCGAGGTGGAATTGAAGCCGATGACAACGGGACTTGATCGACAATCACCAGACGGGTATTGGGAGCATAGTGTTTTGTCAACATCCCCGGACCGGCAGGTGCCGTTGCCTCGGACGTCGATTCGTCCACGTGGGTCTGCGTGCGAATCGGGCCGATGAGCGTTTCGAGGTCTTCGAGCGGCAATCCACCAAATCGCAGCAGCACTGGTCCGTCGGGCGTCCATTGCAGCACCGTCGATTCGACGCCGATGCGACACGGGCCGCCGTCGAGGATGAGATCGATTCTGTCGCCAAGTTGATCGAGGACATGCTCGGCCCTCGTGGGACTGAGCTTGCCAAAACGATTCGCGCTGGGAGCCGCGACCGGAACGCCCGCATGCCGGATCAGTTCGCGCGCCCGTTCATCGCCGGGAATGCGCACGGCGACGGTATCGAGGCCCGACGAAACGAGATCGGGTATCCAGTCGCTGCGGGGAAGCACCAGCGTCAATGGGCCCGGCCAGTATCGCAGGGCTAGTTGTTCCATCTCAATGGGGAATTCGCGCACCGCCCGCCTGATTTCTTTCAATTCGGCGAAATGGACGATCAACGGATCGAAATACGGCCTTTCCTTCGCGGCGAACACCCGGGCAATGGCATGTTCATCGAGTGCGTTGGCCCCCAGTCCGTAGACGGTTTCGGTGGGAAATGCGACCAGTTTCCCTTCGCGCAAAAATCTCGCCGCGAGTGAAACATCGTGAGTGAGGGGACATTGCATGCGGAGAGACTCGAATAGAAATGCCGATTTCGTCGTTCGGCTGCATTATAGCAACCGGACGGCAATGTGTGAGGCTCGCTGGGGGTCCGAGATTCTTGTGAATCACGGGGCGAAGCAACACGATACATGAAATCGGCTGACAAGCGAATATCAGCGATTCGCTTGCTGCATCCGCAACTGATTTTGCCATTGCTCCTGCTGCGAGGAGGAAATCACTTTCCGAAGAGGCCGAGGCGGCTGCGCGTTACGCGGAAGTCCGCCGGCGTTCGACAGCGTTTCGACAGGAGCATTCACCAGTGGCGGAGCAGTTGTGCCGATTGACCGTGCTAATGCGTCGTTCGATTTTGTGACGGAGGAAGACGATCGTTCTTCCCGCAGCGTATGGGAATTCAACACCAGTTGCTCCGCTTTTCTGCTCGTGACGAACGGGGTGTTGGAATCGGTATCGATATTGGACGCTGCAGCAGGGGCAACGTGCGACATCGCCAAGGCAGGGACCGCTTCCGACTGGGCGCTCTCCGAAACCGCCGTGACGACAGCTTCGGGTTGAGGTTTCGCTAATAAAGCGTCTGCGGGAATACTTTCGAGCCGGGGTTCGAGAAGGTTCCGTTGCATTCTCTCTTCGCGCGCTTCAATCAGCCAGGCTTCCGCTTCCGGGAAATCCGGTTTCAGCAGGACCGCTTGTAAAAGGTGACGTTCGCAATCGACGATGTCACCTTGATCGTATTGAATGAGAGCCAGGTTGTAATGGGCTTCAGGCTCGCCGGCCGATGTCTTGAAATACTCGAATGCGAGTTGCTCCTGCCCCGACTTGGCCAAAGTCACCGCCATATGATGTTTGAGCGCGGGATCGGCCGGGTCGACCTCGATGGCCTTCTGCAGTGAGACACGGGCGTCGTGCCAGCGTTCTTGCGAGATATAGTATTGCGAGACGGCCGACAGGATCGCGGGATCGTTCGGCTTCAATGCCAGCCCCACCCGATACCCTTGCTCGGCCTCTTCGAGTCGTCCCGCCGCCTGATCGAGGCGGGCCATTCCTACAATGGCCTCCGCCGATCCAGCGTTTCGACGCAACACCGAATTGTAAGCCTTACGGGCGATATGGTCGTTACCCAAATTGGCATGCCACTTCGCCTCGGCCAACTGTGCTCGTTCGCCGTCGGAAGGACGATCGAAAGTCGTGTCCACGCCGGGTTCCGTGCTCTCATGATGAGTCTGCGATTCAGAATCCGTAGAATTCACCTCGACGAGTTCACCGCGGTTCGTCGCCGATTGACATCCGCAACTCGCCAGCGCCATTGAGAAAAGCAGCAGCAGATTGTGGCGGCAGGAGGTCATGGTTTACTCAACATGCGACGGCGGGACGAGTTTGAGGGATGAAATTTCGACTCGAAAAGGGCAGGGGGAACGAACGCTTTGCACCACCGAGATCCCAGTTCTAACAGTCCCTCACTGACGTTTCGGGTTATGAGATGCTGCGATGATTACCGCGGCTTTCACACTTTGATTCGAAATTTTCAGAGTTTACAGAAGAATCGCTGGGCCGCCTCGCCGACCAGTTCAGGAGTCAATTGGAAAGGCTGATTTTGAAAGCGGCAGATGGACTCGGTGATTTCGAGCAAGTCGCGAGGATCGCTCGATCGCGGCGGCTTACCCTGGTCGTAATAGTGTTCGTAAAGAAAGTCGATGACTTTCACGGAGAATTGAACCTGCTTCTGTTCGCAGCATAAGCGAAAGATCTCTGTGAAATAGTCGCGATCGGGCGATCCGATCTGGATTTTGTGGCGAATTCGGCGAAGAAACGCTTCATCGACCAGTTCGACGGGATCGAGATTGGTCGAAAAGATGATCAATTGCTCGAACGGCAACGAGAATTTTTTCCCGGTGACCAGCGTCAGATAATCGATTCGTTCTTCAAGGGGGAGAATCCAGCGATTCAATAAATCGCGCGGGCTGACGATCTGTCGTCCGAAGTCGTCGATGAGAAACACCCCGCTATTGGCTTTGATGTGCAGGGGAGCCGTGTAGAAATTGCTCGACTTGTTGTACCGCAGATCGAGCATATCCAGCGTCAGTTCACCGCCGGTGATGACGACAGGCCGGCGAATTCTTCTCCAGCGCATGTCGACCGATGGTTCGTATGAGATTCGCGAATTGTCGTTCCCCAGTTCGTGGGGGGTATGTCTCGCCTGCTGTTCGACGTCATCGGTCGTCTGATGCAGCGTGGGATCGAACAGCGTGATGATCGCCCCTTCGGTATGCAACGCGTACGGAATATAGATTTCTCCGCCAAAGAGATTGAGGTATTTTCCCAGACCTTTGGCGATGAGCGTCTTTCCGTTGCCCGGCGGGCCATAGATGAATATCGATTGACCGCTGCAGACCGCCGGACCGAGTTGTCTGATCAAGTCGGGCTTCATTACCAGATAGGAAAAGGCCCGCGTGAGCGATTCTTCGGTGCAATCGACGCCGTTGACGGTCTGGCGCTTGCACTGGTGAATGTACGAATCCAGCGAGACGGGAGCCGGCCCGACATAGCGGCATTGCTCGAACGCTTCGCGCGCCCGCAGTCGACCGAGTTCCGTCAGGTTAAAGCGATACGAAGCGCGGCCGATCATCTCTCCCGACATGACTTCGATGCACTTTTCATCCTTGAGGAACCGCAGCACTTCGTCGACGAGATTGAACGGTAAGCGCGCGTTGCGCGCCATGTCGACACCCAGCAGGCTTCCTTGCAGATAAAGCTGCTTGAGGACGAGATCGCTCACCTGCATTAGCGTCAGACCCGATTCGTCGAGCGAAGTCGGGACCGGAGGAGGGACAATCTTCACCGGCAACTGCGACCGACCGGCACTCACGTTGGCAGGAACCGGCCTTGCGTGTAAACCTCGGACCGCATTGATCCCGGATGACTGCTGTCCCGGCAATTCCACCGACGGATGAAAGACGCTCGCGAAAAGATCATATTGATAGTGGTCGAGCGTGTGGGCGGATCGCTCGCGCAAAGGAGCCAGAGGAGGAGTCTCGGCGGGTAACGGTGTTCGAGGATCGGCCGTAAATTGATCGGGCATTGCTGGCACCTGACGAAGACATCTGCTGAATCAATGAATCTCTGGGCGTATTGACGTATTTATGCTCCATCAGGTCCGATTGTCGCCGGCGTGCGTTTGGGCCGGTTCCCGGTATCATTCTCAGGTTGCAAGATCGGCCTCTCTTATTCACCCGAACCTGAACCGCCAGAAGTGTACTCGTACTGTATTCTCGGAGCAGGCATCGATTCCATATCGGCGCGTTGAATGTGAACGACTTCCGATGCCGGTCGGCTCAACGGGGAAGTGACTCGCAGCATCACAGGCGGGGCCTGTTCGGCTCCGAGCATTAGCCCCGTTTGCATCTGCACGCTATCCACGCGCCTTTGATTGACGAGGGCATCACCGGCGTTCTGCACGAATGTAAATCGATATTGCACCGGAGTATTTTCCAGAATCCAGCGGAGCTGGATTTCGCCGGCGCGATTGAGTTCCTGGGACGTCTTGTCGAAGTGATAGTCGTACAGCGTCGTCGCCGTCACCCAGCCGCTGGCCACTTGAAGCTCGGTCAGGTTTCGAACATACGCACGGTCGTCGCAGACATAGGGCAACGGCCAATAGTGCGCATTGTGGTAACGGTGAATCAACGGTTGCTGTCTTTCGGTCGGACGCGGCTTGGGGGGCCAGTCTTTGCCGTATTTGTGACGCTGACGGGCGCCAACCGGCAGAGAGGCTTTTTCTTCCCAGGCCCGCTGCCGTTTCGCGTGCCGTTCTTCAGAACTGGTGAAGAACCATCCATCCGCGTAACTCATGGCCGGTGCTGCCCATGTAGTCACGCCGATGATTCCCCAGACAATAATTTTCTCGATGGAACGGCAATTCATCCTCACATCCCCCTGAATTCGCATCCGTGTCACAGACGATTGTCGTCATCGCCGACTTTTTTTAGCCCCAGTCGCGAACTTGCCATTGCGTTAAACCTTTCACTTCGCCCTTGTGAGCAGGTGTCGGATTATTCGCAAGTTGTTAAGGCTTAATGCGTTGCTGCGTGAATTCCAGCAAGGCGATTCGCTCAGGGTCATCAATGATCGATACCGCATGGCAGATCAGAGGCACGAGAATAGCCTCCGCCGACAATCTGCCATGATCAGTGATATCGGCAACGATTAATCCGATCATGACGAAAAGACCGGAAATGCGGCTTGCCGCGTGAGAATGTCGGTCGTCATCGAGGTTCGCTCCGCTTGGAGACGAATCCTGCCCAGCTAAACCTGTACGAAGACGTCCCCATCGCGGACTTCCACGGGGAATGTGGTCGTACACAGATTGGCATTCAGGCAATGCCGGCCTGACGTGACATCGTACTGCCAACCGTGCCAGGGACAGGTAATGACGGTCCCATCGAGTTTCCCCTCCGCCAGCGGACCACCGGCATGAAGGCAGATGCCATCGATGGCGCAAACGGAATTGCCGACGAGAAAGAGCGCCAGCACGCGGTTCCCGGCGACGACCTCTTTTCCGGTTTCTCGCGGTAACTCACTGACCGCCGCCACACGCACCCAATCTGACATGAAGTCTTTCCTACGATCGTTGCCTCGTTCCCAAGCTCTGCATGGGAACGCAAGTCAGCGAGAGCTTCCCGCTTCGCGCGATGAAATTCGCCCTTTCTTCCACTGGCGGATAAGCCGCCAGTGCCACCCGACGAATTCTGGCGAGCAGGCTCACTAGAACTTGGGCAACTTGATGCTCAGCGAATCGTAGCGAGGGTCGCGGAATGTATCGATGAACGACATCCCGAATCCCTGATTCAGTTCGTATTGCGCGCGCTGCGCCCAAGGCGTTCCGGGATGCTCCTTGATCACCAGCGCATACATCTCCCGCGCTCGCTCTTCCTGCTTTTTCAGTTCGGCGGTGTCGACTTTCGTCGCCTTGATCTGCTGTTCGTCCGGTTCGAGCATCGCCGGCCCACGCGCCAGGCTCCAGCGGTTGCTCATTTTGTTCGTAGGAGTGGGGGCATCTTTATTGTGCTTGTCCATCGCCAGCAGGAACTGGAACAACCGGACGCGATACGACAGCAATTGAGCATAAGCCAGATCGAAAGCCGCGCGCCAGCGCATCGAATCCTCTTTGGCCCGCAGCGGTTCGATCTTCTCGAACATTCTGAGGGCCTCATTGATCAGCGTCATGGCGTAGAGCGCCTTTTGAAATTCGGCGGCTCCCACCTCGCGAAACTTTTCGGGCTCGAGGGGGTACCAGGTTTCCTGAATGCTGAGTTGAGAATCCTTGGCGGGATCGAGCTTATCGATGACGGCGGCAACGGTCGCTCGAAACTTGCTCGAGTTTCTGATCTTCACGTATTCCGGCCGAGACAACAGCAGCGGCTGGTATTCTTTCATCGCCAGAAATTCAAAACGACGTTGTTCGTGGGCCCCTGCCCCCGATAGATTTTCCTCCTCGCTGGGAAGCAGGAAAAATACCCCCCCCGACTCGCGTGCGATGCGGACCTGGACGTAGGGGCCAAAACCGCTGGAGTACGAATCCCAGCGCGCATGCAGGCCGTCGTATTGCAGCGCTTCGGGGTATTCGGTCTCCGGCCCGCGCTTGATGGGAAGCCAATGCGGGAGGCCGTATTGAGCGTCAACGAAGTACATATACGCCGTCTCATAGCCGAAGATCGCTTGACGTCCCATGAAATAGACCGGAGCACTCGCGCGTTTGGCCTTCTGGACGACGTCTTCCATGTCGTCGCCGTCGTCTCCCGATTCATCGCTGACGACGATGATCATCAGTTTGCGTTTGTTGCGGCCGGTCGTCATCGGGCGGTATTCGTCGATCGTTTTCGAAATCGCATTGCAGGTATTTTCCAGTCCCGATTCGTCGATCGGAACCTTATCGATGGCGGCTTTGATGTCTTTGACGTCGTTGGTCGGCTTGGCGATGATCGGATTGACCTCCTTGCCGAAACTGACGACGGCTGTGAGGAGAATTTCCTGTCCCTTGCGGAGGTTTTCATCCTGCTGCTGGGCGATGCCCAGTTCTTCGTAGACCTTGTGGAAGTTGTCGCGAATGATGCGCTGGTCGTCCTTCATGCTGTGGGACTCGTCGAACAGCCACACCACCAGCACCTTTTCCTGGCGCATCATGCGAATGATTTCGAGCGTCATCTGCCCCATCGCCTGGCCGTAGCCTTCCACCACGGCGCCGGTTTCGCCGGTCACTTCGCCTTCGCCCAGATCGACGGAGAGTTCACCATCGCCGGGCGCGGCGATCTCTCCAACGTTGACCTGCAAGTCGGGTTCCTGAAGGCTATCTGAACTCTCGACACGGGCCTGCGATGCGGCGGTGCCGGTCGAGCCGATGAGGCCCCCCCCTCCCCCGCCGATGCTCGTCGACACGACGCCCCCCGAAACCATGTTGATCGATTCGGCCATTTCGGTCGTCGTTTCGATTTCCTTGACGAACTCTTCCTGGGCGCGGTCTTCGGCGAAATAGGTTTCCAATTCCAGTTCGGGCTGGATCTGGATGATTTCCATGTGAATGAGCGCCAACGCGAACAGGGAAATCAAATGTATCGCAACAGAGATGATCAATCCCATGTAAGAACCGGTGCGAGACATGACCTGTACACTCCGTGATATTCGACATCAACAACACATGCGACTCTGGAAGTAACGTTCGTAACTATATGCGGTGCGGGCGTTCAAAATGCATCACATTTCGCCCGACTCTGTTCCGTCCAGCGGCAAGAAAATCCGTTCGAAACGACCGTGTCCTTCCGGTTCATCGCTCGTCCCGCCGCATTGTATTTTCGCATCCGGCAGTGGGCGGCTTTCAAATCTTGATCGGCGGTTTCGACAGTTGGCGGGACCGTTCCATGCGTTTCTTTTCTTCTTCTTCGAAGCGGGGATTGTTCTTCCGCTCAGCTTCCATTTCGGCCTGGGTGGCAACTTTGTTTTCCTGCCATTCCCAGCCCAACGGTTGACCCATTTCGAGTTCGGCGAGCATCGCCCACGGGGTACCGGGATGTTCATCAATGACGCGAGTCAGATATTCCTTGGCCTGTTTTGCCAGCTTGCCGACCTGCGGCCCCGAAGTGATTTCCGGCGAGGGATTCAACTGCCAGAAATTGCTGTCGGGCTTGGTGAAAGATAGCGGAGTGGATTTCATTTCGGCCAGCATCGAGTTGTATCCGAACGCCCGGACTCTCATCGCGAGGACGCGTCCCATCGCGAGGTCATACGCGGCGCGCCAGCGGGGTTCGGCAACCTGCGGGCGACTTTTTTCGCCGACTTTCAGAACTTCCTCGAGTTGCATCAACTGCGCATCAAGCCTGGCGATCGGCATTTGAGCGTTGGTGATCTGCTGCCGGAGTTCGGTATCATTCGGGGCGTTAAAGCCCAACTGTGGGATCGGCATGCCATCGCTCCAGGTCAGCAAAGAGGCATTCAGCAGTGCCGCCTTGGTCAGGTTCTTTCGCACTTTTTGATCGAAGATCTTGATGGGGATATAATCGGGCTGGTAGTTTCGCATCACTTCGTGGTCGAACCGCGGACCGGGCGTGTCAGCCGAGATGAAGTACAAGCCGTTGGTCTCCGCACACAAGCGGGTCAGTCCGTAAGGTCCGTAGGAGGAGGACATATTCTGGACGTTAGAGCCGTTCGCCGCCCAGAAGGGCATCTGCAACATTTCGGGATAAATCGATTCGGGCCCCTGATCCATCTCGGCCATGACGACGCTGCCGTCTTCCAGTTCCCATTCGGTCTTGACGACGCGGCGGCCGAACGGTGCAGCGTTACCGACCACGAAGCAGCGGATGCCGTAACGCTTGGTGTAACTGATCGCTTCTTCGATTCCGGCCTGATCGGTCCCCGCTTCATCCGTGACGACGATGATCATCATCTTGCGATTCTGCTTGGTGCGATAGCTGCTCCATTTTTTGGCGGTGGCGAGCACTGCGGAAAAGACGTTTTCATCGCCAGAGGGATCGGGCTTGATTTTTCGAATGGCCCCCACGACATCTTTGACATCATCGACCGGCTCGGGAGTCACAAACGTCGTTTGCGATCCGAATGCGGAAACCGTCGTCTTCAGCGACTTGTCAGCCTCAATTTCCATCAATCCCAATTGCCGATAGACATTGTCGAAGCGATCGGCAATCACGTCGCGCCGTTTGCTCAATGAGGGGGAGACGTCGAAGACCCAGCATACCAGCGTTTTACCTTCACGCAGCGAAGCGGCAATTTCCAGCGTCAGGCGATCGATTGCCCCTTCGACGCCGCCGGCATTTTCGGTGGTCCCTTTGGTGTCGACGGTATCGAGCAGTTCGGATTCATTCGGTTCTTCAATGACATCGGCGCTCGGTTCAGTGGCGGTCAGAAGTTCTTCTTCGAGCTTTTCTTCAGCTTGCTCGTGCTGATTCTGGCCGACTTCCGTCGCGGCCTGCTGTGTCGCTGTCAGTTGATCGAATTTGCCATCGGTTCCGATCTGATCGAGGACCGATGTATTTTCGACGAATTCTTCTTCACTCAAATCTTCGACCACGATAATCGTATTCAAGACCTGTTGAAAGGCGGGGGCATAGGTGATAAATGCCAAGGGTAGAATGATCAGACAGTGCATTAGAATGCTGATCCCCAATGCCGGGAGTTCCCTCTTGATCTTGACGCCCAGGGATTCATCGGAATCGAGACCGGAACCCATTGTCATTGCAGATTTGGTGCTCACGTTTTTTCATTCCTGATAGGAGAATGAGTCGCCGTTGTTGACGTAATTCTATCACTCCGGATCAGGGCATCCGGTACAATCCTCGTCAATGCGTGGACGTTGCCACAAATTCATTCTAAATTATCGGTCGTCCGGTCGCAATCCAATATCCGCCAAAATCGACTTATCGGCAAATAACGCCATGACTTATGTCCGGACCTCTGCAATCTACATACTCGTCGGTATGCCGTGATCGTAACGACAAAACGGAGGTTTGCAGAGGCCGACTATTGTTGGATACGTATTTACCCCCAATAAGACGTCGTTGTTGCGATGGATTCTCCCGAAAAATCCGTGTTCAGGAGCGATTTTTCGCGTTTTCTTCCTACGACGCCCAATCATCGCGGAACATCCCCCCGAACCCGTCCCGTTCGAGGCTCAACCGACTGCTGGCGGAATTTAGCCCGTCAATGTATAGTCGTTTTCGACATATGAGACTGATTTCGGGCTGCACCCAATGACCTCCTCATACGGAATATCCTTGATGAACCGCACATACTTATGGCTGTCGATCATTGCGAGCGTGTTGACCTTCGCTTTTCCAGGAATCCTGCCCGCCGATGACCCGGCTCAACCCGCAGTTTCTTTCGAATCGATTGTCGAAACCCAGGCCCGCGAGACGTTCCGCTTGGTTTCTGAATATCTCGCGAATCATCCCGACGCGCCGGATAAAGAACTCGCCTTGCGCTGGTTGCTGAAAACCGCTCGCGAAAACGGCTGGGAAGAATCGTCGATTGAACTCGCCGAACAAGCGATCGGCGATCAATCCATCGGAGCCGAGACCCGCAGCCTGGCAATGGAAGTCCGTTGTCTCGGCTTGGCCCGCAAAGGGGAACTCCGCGAAGCGATCGAGCATTTTCAGCAGTACGCGAAATCCGTTCGTCTGCGCTCCGCCGAAAAAATCATTGATCTCGCCGAGGCCCTCGGAAATCAATCGCAACTTGCCGGCGAGTACGAAGGGATGCGAGTCATTTACGAAGACCTGTCGACGACGTTTTTTCTCAACCAGCAGGTGAGGGAATTGTGCGAGATCAAAATCAAGAAGCTCGATCTCGCCGGGATGACCGCTCCCCGCATTCTCGCTCACGACATCAACGGCAACCGCTTCGATTCGGGTACATTTCAAGATAAAGTCCTGTTGATCGACTTCTGGGCGACGAACTGTCCCCCCTGTCTCGATGAATTCCCCCGCATGAAGAAAATGTACGAGGAGTTTCATCCGCAGGGATTGGAAGTCGTCGGCATCAGTCTCGATGACCGCCCTGAAACCGTGCAGGAATTCCAGCAAGTGACTCCCCTCCCCTGGACCCTCGTGATGCTCGACAAGACTCAAGGTGCAATCAGAAAACAGTACCACGTCGAGACGATCCCCAGTATGTACCTCGTCAATCAAAAGGGAGAAATCGCGCAGTTCGATCTCCGCGGCCCCGATTTGTATCAGGCGGTGAAAAAGCTCCTCGACAAGTGATGCCACACTCCGATTCAAAGGTGAAATGACATCACATGTCTTCACGTCCGGCAGAGAACGCTGCTCAGACCGCAACATCGCCCATTGAGGAAACCGTCGTCACTCCCGACGGCGTTTCGCTGTGGGTGCAGCGTTTTGCGGGTAATCCTCCCACGCAAGGAACGATTCTCTTTACGCACGGGGCCTGCGAACACAGCGGGCGTTACCGAGAGATTTTCGCATCGCTGCAACAGTCGGGCTGGAACATGATCGCATGGGATCTCCGCGGGCATGGCCGATCGGGGGGCGTCAGAACGAACATCCGCAAGTTCGATGAATATCTCGACGACCTCGATGTGCTCTGGAAGCATTACCAACTCGACCCCATGCGGACTGCGCTCATGGGGCACAGCATGGGAGGGCTTGTCGTCATCCGATATGTGCAAACGCGAAAACTGAAATGTCTCGGCCTGATCCTCGCGTCACCACTGCTGAAACTCGCCATCCCCATCCCCGGTTGGTTGCTGGCGATCGGCAAACGTCTCCGCTGGATTGCCCCGCGCTGGCGATTTCATAGCCGGGTGCAACAGAAGGATACCACACGCGACCCCGCTCAACTCGCCCTTCGCCGGCAGGACACGTTCATTCAACGCAAGGTCACGGTCAACTGGTTTTACGCCGTGCAAGAAGGAATTCAACAGGCGTGGCGCGACGCCGGCCAATTGCATAGTCCGGCTCTGATTTTGCAAGCCGCCGACGATCGCATCGTCTCGGCGGATGCGACATCAAGCTGGGCGCAACTCGCGGCCAGTTCGGAGGTGACATACATCAGCCTCGCCGACCATTACCACGAATTGTTCCACGAAGCCGATCGGTTTGAGACGTTGGGGAAGTGCGTGGAGTGGTTGAAGGGGCGGTTGGGAACGGCCCAATGAAGAGTTAAATACAGAATTCTAATGATCTGCCGAAATCAACTCTTCGACAGTCACGCCTATATCGCGAGCAATTTGTCGTAGAAGAATCGGGGAGATATCCCGACCTTTGTGAAACGGTACCGTGGTTCCTCGTCCATCAGAATGTCGAAACTGTTTGTGAGAGCCTTTTTGACGAACCTCGATGAATCCCAGCGTGTTCAATCGCGCTATGACTTGCTGCGGTTTCAGCACCGGCAACTTTGTCATTGCGTTGAAACCTGCAACGTCTGCGTGCCGATGAATTCCGATTCCAGTTCCGGCTCGCCATCTTCAAGCAACATGTTGATAACTTCGGTCAGGTTCACTTTGAGTTCATCGATAGAATCAGCCTGCGAATGGGCACCGGGGAATCCCGGAACATACCCGACATAAAGCCCGGTCTCAGGACATCGTTCGATCACGGCTGTAAACGTTCGCACAAAACTCTCCAGATGATAACGGGGACCACCAAGTTCTTGATTGCTGAAATCTTCAACATCGACGAGCATCTAGGATATCTACACAAATCATCACCGTCAATTGGTAAATGTTTGGTTGCTGCTTGTTGGGAATCTTCCCCGTGAATCCACTGTATGTCATGGCTTTTTCCTCCGTGGGTTTTCCTCCCGAACCCTGATGCAACACCTGCTCAAATCTGTTATCCTGTTGCGATCGATTGTTCATCAACCATTGCGTCGGATGCGTCACGCTCATTATGCCCGCTCCCCTCGAACAATTCATCAAGAACCTCGAAGAGAGCGGCATCCTCGCCTCCGACACGCTGAAGGACTTTCTTCCTCCTCTTGCAAACCCCAAAGATGCCGAAGACCTTGCCCGCGAGCTGATCAAACAGAAAAAGCTGACCAAATTCCAGGTGGCCGAAGTCTGGATGGGTAAAGGAAAATCGCTCGTCCTCGGCAACTATCTGCTGCTGGATAAAATCGGCGCCGGTGGAATGGGCCAGGTTTTCAAAGCCCGGCATCGACGCATGGACCGCATCGTCGCCGTCAAGATGCTCCCCCCTGCCGTGACGAAAGACCCGGCGGCGATCGCTCGCTTCGAACGCGAGGTCAAAGCCGCCGCACGGCTCAATCATCCCAACATCGTCACCGCCTTCGATGCCGATAACGCCAACAACGTCCACCTGCTCATCATGGAGTACGTCGACGGCAGCGACCTCTCGGCGATGGTGAAGCAACATGGCCCGGTTCCCGTCGATAAAGCGGTCAACTACATTCTGCAAACGGCAAGAGGTCTCGAAGCCGCTCACGCCGAGGGGATCGTCCATCGCGACATCAAGCCCTCGAACTTGCTGCTCGATAAAAAGGGAGTCGTCAAGATTCTCGACATGGGGCTGGCGCGACTCAGCGATGTCGACGGAGCCGCCCAGGCCGAATTGACATCGACCGGGACGGTGATGGGGACGATCGATTACATGTCTCCTGAGCAGGCCCTCGACACGAAAACGGCGGATGCCCGGGCCGACATTTACGCACTGGGGTGTTCGCTCTTTTTTCTGCTGACGGGAAAGCCGACCTACGAGGTGGATACGATGATGAAAAAGCTGCTCGCCCATCGCGAGCAGCCGATTCCGTCGTTGCTGAATCATATTGCCCCTGGTGAATCGCCGGGGGGGACATCGAACGCGGGGAATACAGGGAGCTTACGCTCCCCGCTCGCCACGTTGAATGCCATTTTCCAGAAGATGGTCGCCAAGAAGGTTGAGGACCGTTACCAAACGATCTCAGCCGTCATCGCCGATCTCGAGAAATGTCATCGCGGCGAGTCGGTCGCTCCGCAACCCTCGTCGGTGATGACGGAAGACAGCCAACGCGAAAATTTTCTCCGCGAAGTCGGCAACCAGAAAGGCTCGCGCGTCTCACCCAACCCGTCGATTGCGAAACCAGCCGCTGCTGTCAAAACCTCGCCGAATCGTGAAGTGACGGCGGCGAACGAAAAGGCGACACCCGACACCGATCCGCATACATTAACGCGGATGACAAAATCAGACATCGAAAGATTCGAGCAGCAGCGAGCGTCGAAGCCGTGGTGGCAGCAGTGGAAAAAGCAACTCGCCGCAGGCATCCCGGCGGCACTGGTGCTGCTCGGCATGCTGATTGCATCGTTTTCGTCGGGAACGAAGCCCAATACCTCGAACACTACCTTAGCCCCCGGCGAGTCGCCGGGGGGAAATACCAACAACAAAACCCCCAATGACTCATCGGGGGCTAAATGGCACGGCTGGCCCGCAGATGCCCCGAAACCGGCGATCGCGCCATTCGACGTCGAGCACGCGAAGAAATATCAGGAGGAATGGGCCGCGTATCTCAAAGTGCCGGTGGAATATACGAACTCCATCGGCATGAAGTTCCGCCTCATCCCCCCGGGTGAGTTTCTGATGGGGAGTACGCCGGAAGAGATTGAAGCCATGATTGGCGCACTGGTTAACAAAGACGATCCTTGGAAATCAGTTGCCATCAGTTCGGGACCTCAGCATGAGGTTATTCTCACTCAACCATACTATCTTGGTACTCAGGAAGTAACCCAGGCACAATTTGAATCCGTGACCGGTCGGAATCCCGCGCAGTTTTCCCAATCAGGCTTGAATCCAGAGGAAGTCGCTCGAGTCAGCAATACCAATACGGCTGATCACCCCGTCGAAGGGGTCTTCTGGTGCGATGCCGCTGAGTTTTACGCAAAACTGAGTGAACGCGAACAGTTGCGCCCCAACTATTACCGCGTGCAGATGGTGGTCACCTCGTTGAAGGGGAATGGATATCGTTTTCCTACCGAGGCGGAATGGGAATTCGCATGCCGAGCAGGCACTCAATCCAAGTTCTGGTTTGGCGATCATGAAGTGGGTCTGCGGGAATGCGAATGGTACGCAGTCAACGCTGGCGGGATGACTCACCCGGTTGGACAATTGCAGGCGAATGCGTTTGGATTGCACGACCTGTTAGGTAACGTCTCTGAATGGGTCGCTGATGAATGGGAATCAAACTATTTTCAGCAGTTCAAAGATCAGGCCGCAATCGATCCGACCGGTCCGCCTCCTAGTGGAGATACACGGATGTGCCGAGGTGGAGACTGGCAATATTCTCCAATCTTTTGTTACGCGGGAACACGATACAACGCTCACACTTCCAATTACAGTTCGAGGCTTGGCTTTCGCGTCGCCCTGCCGGTCGACGCCGTGCGGCAGTCGCTCAAGAAACCCGCTAGAGCAACCGCCGCTCCGCCAGCCGCCGTCGCTCCGTTTGATGAGGCCGCGGCGAAGCAGCATCAGCAGGCGTGGGCGACTTATCTCGGTGTGCCGGTCGAGAAGGAAGTCGAACTCCCCGGCGGCGCGAAGATCGCCTTCATGCTCATTCCTCCCGGCGAGTTTCTGATGGGCTCGACGCAGGCAGAACAGGAGCTCTTCCTCCAACGATTGGAAGAAGCGACTGACCTGCAAAAGGAAAAGGTCATCATTCGCCAGGAAGAGCCACAACATCCCGTGCGGATCACGCGTCCCTTCTACCTGGCCAAGTTCGAAACGACGCAGGCGCAGTGGCAATCGGTCATGGAACTCAACCCCGCGAAGTGGGCAGGACCGAATCGACCAGTCGAGCAAGTGAGCTGGGACGACATTCAACCGTTTCTCGCCAAGTTGAACGCCGACATCGGTACGGATGGCGCGAAGTTCATGCTGCCGAGTGAGGCTCAATGGGAACACGCCTGCCGGGCGGGAACGACGACGCCCTGGTTCTGGGGGGACGATGAAGCTGCGTATCCGGCATTCGCCTGGTGCAACGAGAACGAGAAGCCTGAACGAGTCGGACTATTAAAGCCCAATCCCTGGGGACTCTACGACATACTCGGCAATGTGCAGGAATGGTGCGCGAATCGGAGTGGGCGTTATCCGTCATCTCTCGAAACCGATCCGCTGGTCCTCCCCACTGAGACTAAGGAGGGACATGCTTATCGCAGCGGTAGCCGGGGGGAACCTCTTCGGCGTTGTCGGTCGGCCAGTCGCGGCGGATACCCTGCGGATTTCAAAGGCGGCTTCCACGGCTTTCGGCTGGCGATGACGATCGACGATACACGGCAGGCAGGTATGGCAAGCGGCAACTCGCAACTGGCCTATCTCGCGCCGGACTTCGATCAATGGGTCAAAGACGTGCAAGCCCTGCCCGCCGAGCAGCAGGTGGAAGCGGTCAGCAAGAAGCTGATGGAGTTGAATCCGGGGTTTGATGGGAAGGTTCAACATCAGATCACAAACGATGTAATCTGGTGGTTGAGTTTCATTTCCGACAACGTGACGGATATTTCGCCGGTGCGGGCGTTGGCGGGCCTGAACGTGCTGGACTGTCATGGCAGCGAGCCGGGTAAGGGAAGACTCACAGATCTATCACCGGTGCAGGGCATGCCGCTTACAGAACTTCACTGCTTCTTCACCCAAGTCGTCGATCTATCGCCGTTGTCGGGGATGAAACTCATACAGTTGGTTTTCCCCAATACGAAAGTCGCCGACCTTTCACCGTTGAAGGGCATGCCGCTAGAGAATTTGGCACTTGGCGGAACGAGAGTTACGGACCTCTCGCCCTTAGAGGGCATGTCGCTCAAGCATCTCGTTATTGCATTCACCGAAGTTTCGGACCTCTCGCCATTAACAGGAATGCCGCTGAGTGATCTGTACTGTAACGCCACAAAAGTCGCTGATCTGTCGCCGTTGAACGGTATGCCGCTAGAGAAGTTGCAGATTCTAGGGACTCAAGTATCTGACTTCACTCCCATCAAAGACCTGCCACTTCAGCTACTTTCTCTCGACTTCAAACCCTTCCGTGACACCGACCTGCTTCGCTCGATCAAGACGCTGGAAACGATCAACGAGAAACCAACCGCCGAGTTCTGGAAAGAAGCCGAAGCCCAGCAGGCAGCGTTCGATCAATGGATGAAAGACGTAGCCGCCCTGCCCGCCGAGCAGCAGGTGGAGGCCGTCAGCAAGAAGCTGGTGGAGTTGAATCCGGGGTTTGATGGGAGGGTGACGCCAACAATTGAGGGCGGCGTGGTGACTGATATTTACTTCCCAATAGACAACGTGGCCGACATTTCGCCGGTGCTGGCGTTTGTGGGGCTGCCGAAACTGAGTTGTTCTGTCAGCGAGCCGGGAAAGGGAAAGCTGACTGATTTGTCGCCACTAAAAGGAATACCGCTCACGGTCCTCACTGTCAGATCCACCCCAGTTTCAGACCTCTCACCATTGCAGGGAATGCCGCTAACATTCATCGACATCAGGTCCACCCAAGTTTCGGACCTCTCGCCACTGAAGGGAATGCCGCTGACAACCATCAATTTCCAATACACTCCAGTGTCTGACCTCTCGCCGCTCAAGGGAATGCCGCTAACGGCCATCCACATGGATGGAGTCCCGGTTTCGGACTTCTCGCCGCTGAAGGGAATGAAGTTGACAAAACTTTTTTGTTCCAATGTTAAAGTCGCTGACTTATCGCCGTTGCAAGGCATGCCGCTGGAGTATTTGAATATTGGATGGTCTCAGGTATCCGATCTGGCACCGCTCAAAGGAATGCCGCTAGTTGGACTGACTCTTGACGGTTTGCAGGTAAGCGACCTCTCACTGCTCAAAGGAATGCCGCTTATAGGCTTACACCTTAACGAAACTCTTGTCACCGACCTATCGGAATTGCGGGGGCTGCCACTGGAAGAGCTGGGTGTTATGAAGACAGCCGTTACTGATTTTTCCCCGCTGAAAGATTTACCGCTCAAGCAAATTCAACTCGACTTCAAACCCGAACGTGACACCGAACTGCTTCGCTCGATCAAGACACTCGAAACGATCAACGGCAAACCGGCAGCCGAGTTCTGGAAGGGCGTTGAAAAGTCGGATAAATGACAGATACACATCAAATCTAAATAACAAAGGCCCTCACCATGAATCATCGCCCCCTGTCGTTGTTTGCCGCACTGTTCATCGCCGTTTCGCTCGCCGATGGTTCCACCCATGCCGCCGACCCCGTCCGCGTGGGGATTCTGGGGATGGATAACTACCAGGCGATCGAATATGCGGCGTTCTTCAATAACCCCAAGGCGGAAGGGGATCTTGCCGGGCTGCGGGTGACGGCGGCTTACCCGGTGACGAGTCCCGATTATCCGAAAAGTGCCGAACTGACGGCGATGTGGCTGGAGCAATTGGCAAATCAGTTCAAAGGTCAGCCCGATGCCCCGCCGCCGGTCGAAATCGTCAATTCAACCGAAGAACTGCTGAAACGCTGCGATGCCGTCATGATCTGGTCGCTCGATGGGCGAATGCATCTGGCGCAGGCGACCGAAGTGATCAACGCGGGCAAGCCGTTGTTCATCGGGCGTCCGCTGGCATCGTCGCCTGCCGACGCTGTGGCGATCATGAAACTGGCGATCGCCGCTAAAGTTCCCTGCTGGAGCTGTTCGCAGCACCGCTACAGCCCCGGCTTCATCGGCATGCGAAACCACGAAGAAGTTGGCAACGTTCTCGGCTGTGACGTCTACGGAGGTTGGGATCCGAACGCACCCGAAGCCGACAAGTTCGCCCGCGCGCTGCACAGCCTCGAAACGATGTACACGATCATGGGTCCGGGGTGCGTGAAAGTCAGTTGCACATCGACGCCGAAAACCGAATCGATCACCGCCGTCTGGAGCGACGGCCGCGTGGCGACGTATCGCGGCGTCAAAGAAGGAGCGGTGAAATACAGCGCGACCGTCTTCGGCGATAAAGGGGTCTCCACCGCGGGGATTTACGGACACGGCATCCCCGTCAAAGGGATCGTGCCGACCGACGACAAATACATGGGCTACGGCGGTCTCGCGATCGAATTGGCGAAGTACTTCAAAAGCGGCAAGCCTCCCGTGACTCCGGCGGAAACACTGGAGATCTTCGCACTGATTCAAGCTGCGGAAGAGAGCAAAGCGCAAGGCGGTGCAGTCGTTGAGTTGCCAATCCTATTGCCTGCGACCGACAAATAACGCCGCCGGTGAATCAACGGATTTCATCCTCGAACAGGCAAACACGGACTTGAACGACGGTTCACGCGGCTTGTATAATCGTTCCCAACAGGATCCTGTCGCGAATATCGCTTCGCTGCCATCATCATTTGCGTTGAGTCATGTTATGAACATTCCGCATATCGGTCGCCGGGATTTGCTGCGCATCGGAGCGCTAGGAAGCGTCGGTCTGTCGCTCCCCGACATCCTCCGCAGTGCCGAGACGTCGGACTTGAAACCGGGCAAGGCCAAGTCGTGTATTCTGTTTTTTCTCGACGGCGGACCGGCTCACATCGATACCTGGGACATGAAACCCGATGCGCCCGATAAAATTCGCGGCGAGTTCAAGCCGATTGCCTCGACGATTCCTGAAGTTCCCGTCTGCGAATATCTGCCGATGCTCTCGCAGCAGATGCACCACCTGGCGCTGATTCGCGGCGTGCATCATCAGGTCGTCGATCATAATGCGAGTTGCTATTACATGCTTACGGGGCGTTCGCCGGTCGTCGGCGGAGGGTTGATCCGCAAAGAAAGCCCCGACAATTTCCCCCCCTATGGCGCCGTGCTCGCCAAATTGAAAGCGACGCCGGACCTTCCCGATTTCGTTCACATTCCCGAAGTCATGTTCAATTGCGGTGGAGAAATCCCCGGCGAACTCGCCGGTTTTCTCGGACCCGGTTACGATCCGCTGGTGACGGGGGATCCCAGTGCTCCCGGATTTCGCATTCCGGGGCTGACGTTCCCGGAAGGAAGCTCCGCCGACCGGCTGTTCGACCGGCGATCGTTGTTGACGCTGCTCGATCAATCCGCCGATAATTTTCAGGATCGGCCCGAATTCGACCGGTTGGATACGCATTATCAGAAAGCGTTTTCGCTGCTGGGCACGCAGAGAACTCGCGAGGCATTCGACATCAGTAAAGAACCAGCCCGCGTGCGCGAACGGTATGGACTCCCCGATGGTTCCGAGCGCAAGGGTGCCCGCAATTACGGCGGGTTGCCCCATCTCGGACAATGTTTGTTGCTTTCCCGCCGCCTGATCGAAGCGGGCGTGCGCCTCGTCACGGTCTGCACCGGCCGCCGCTACGATCAGACCTGGGACGGGCATCGCGAGCATTTCGCGCTCATGCGCCAGTCGATCCTGCCTCACTTTGACCGCGGTTTTTCGGCGTTGCTGGAAGACCTGAGCGAACGCGGAATTCTCGACGAGACGCTGCTGGTCGTCATGGGTGAGTTCGGACGGACTCCGCAAATCGGCCAGATCACCTCCTCGGCGGGGGCATCAGAGCAAGGTCGCGATCACTGGCCTCACTGTTACACGATCATGATGGCGGGGGCCGGCGTCAAGGCGGGGATGACCTACGGTTCGTCAGATCGCTTTGCAGCGTACCCGTCGAGCAATCCGGTGACTCCCGAAGACGTCGCGGCGACGATCTATCATGCCCTGGGCATCGATCCGCGGATGCGCATTTACGATCCTCTCAATCGACCGTGGGAGCTGGCCCTGGGCGAACCGATCGTCGATCTTTTCGAGTAACAGGGGTTGGATCTTCAAAGCCTCTGAAGAGCAGCTCGCAAAGTTCCTCCTGAGTTTTGCCGACCATTGCGAGTGCAGTTCATGCGGCTCCGTATTTTCATCAAAGAACCAAAATTCATATTGTTAAGAATGTATTTAGATGCCAAGATACTGCAAAATGGCGCGAAACGAGACGATTAGAAGTATCGAATCA
This sequence comes from Planctomycetaceae bacterium, assembly GCA_046160425.1. Taxonomy (GTDB): domain Bacteria; phylum Planctomycetota; class Planctomycetia; order Planctomycetales; family Planctomycetaceae; genus JAQCEJ01. The sequence continues at coordinate 34,056 of JBJXGP010000032.1, read as the reverse complement.
ATGTGTTTTGTGAAATACGTTGGCATCGATTCCGGCATCTTGTTTCTACAAGTCCGAAAATCGTCCTGACGCGGATCGCTGCAGGACGGGAAATGACGATCTGCCGAAATTCGGACCACGATCGAATTCAAATGGAAAATGAATTCTAACGGAATGGAATGACGATGAACGCATCAGGCTGGAAGCCTGGCGACTGGGTGATCTACCGCAAACAGAAGTTCAGCACTTCCCCCGGTCCGCGTGCCAAGCAAGTCCTTCCCGCCTCGCAGGGAGAGACCTATAGCTACTTCGTCGAAAAATTCTGGGTCGTCGCCGATGTTCTCGACGACGGCCAACTCCTCCTGCGAACGCGGCGTGGCAAGAATCATACTGTGACGCCCGACGACCCCTGGCTGAGAAGAGCACGTTGGTGGGAACGCTGGCTGTATGGTAGTCGGTTCCGCAGCATCGAAGAGGCTAGCGGCGCCACAACATAACTCGCCTCTGATCATCTGCTTGATCGCAATCGCAGGCCGTTACTCTCGACACGAATTTTCAGATTTTTGAGTCGACGAGGATGCGTTCGGATGGTAATTCCTTGCGCTGAGCTATAATGAACGTGTCGAAAATCGGCGTGTCAGCTTCGTTGATCTCCTTATCGCACGCAGCATCCCTTATCATTCATTATGGCCTTTCCCATCGAATCACCCGATACCGCACCGGCGACGGTGAAACTCGAAGACCGAGTGCGATCGCTTCGTCTTCCGGAGCAGATCCCCGCGCGCAAGTCAGGCACGTCGTGGCTGGTCTGGGGACTGCTGCTCTTTTTCATGGGGACGACCGGTTACCTCGGTTATCTGCAATTCGGCAAACCCGACACGGTTGCCGTCACTCCGCAATCCGACACCTCTGATTCGCAGGCCGTCGTCGCCGATAATAAGTTCTCTCCCACCGAAAAGAATGCGGCGGCTACCGCAACAGCATCCGGTAGCGTCGTGCTCGAATCCAAGGGATATATCATTCCCGCTCATCAGATTCTCGTGAGTCCCAAAGTGAGCGGCATGATCGTCACGCTGAACATCGAGGAAGGACAACAGGTCAAGGCGGGCGACGTCCTCGCCGTCATTGAAGACATCGAGTATCGAGCCGAATTCGATCGCGCGAGCGCGGCGCTGAAATCCAATCAGGAACGACTGCGCGAACTGGAAAACGGCACCCGACCGGAAGAGATCAATCAGGCGCATGCTGAATTGGAAGAAGCGAAAGCTCAACTCCTCAAAGCCGAGATCACGTGGAAACGCAACAAAGATCTGCTCGCGCGAAAGGCGCTGAGCCAGCAGGATTTCGACGTCTCGGAAAGCGAGTACAATGCCATGCAGCGGCGAGTCGATCGCATGTCGTCAGGACTCAAACTCGCCGAAGAGGGTCCGCGCCCCGAACGAATCGCGACCGCACGCTCGGAAGTCTCCCAGACGCAGGCCGAAGTCAACAAGGCCCAATGGCGACTGGGAAACTGCACGATCAAAGCCCCCATCAGCGGCACCATCCTGAAAAAGACCGCCGAAGAGGGGAACATCGTCAACCCGATCGCCTTCAACGGCTCATTCGCATTGTGCGAAATGGCCGACCTGAAAGATCTCGAAGTCGACCTGAGCATTCAGGAGCGGGACATCTCGCTGGTCTTCAAAGGGCAAAAATGCAAAGTTCGCTCGGAAGCTTATCCACAGCGGATTTATTCGGGCTATGTCTCGCGGCTGATGCCGATCGCCGATCGCGCCAAAGGGGCCGTTCCCGTCCGGGTCAAACTATCGATTCCCGCGGATGAGGAAGGCGTGTACCTCAAACCCGAAATGGGAGCGATCGTCACGTTTCTGGGAAAAGAATCACCCACCGATACTGGTCCGTCAGCCGATTCTGCGAAAGTCGAGTCGGGGGTGAAAGCAGAAAACGCGAACAAGACGACCCCGTAATCGCACGTCATCCCCGCCCGCACTCTCGCGATTCCATTGGCCTGCCGTCGCATCTCTCGATCGCCTTCAATCGGAGACGTCTTCGATCTCTGTTCAGTTCCCGCTGCCGTTTCATTTTCCCAATAATCCTGTGTCGGTCATTCTTCCCGAAATCAAGCGGGGTACGCTATCATACGCCCGCGTTCCGAATGGATGTATTTATCGTGAAACGCTTTCGCGCATGATGCGGTGAGCGATGCACTTCAGGAGCAAATATGAGTCAGGGTCAGGCATTGGTCCGCGTCGAAAAGGTCTCCAAATCGTTTCAACGCGGCAGCGAAACGTTGAATGTGCTCATCAATCTCACACTGCAAGTTCCGCGCGGAGAATTCCTGGGACTGATGGGCCCCAGCGGTTCGGGAAAAACAACGCTCCTCAATCTCATCGCCGGACTAGATACACCCTCGTCCGGCGAAGTCTGGATCGGGGACCAGATGATCTCCGGTCTTTCGGAATCGCAACTGGCGCGCTGGCGGACGCGCAACATCGGCTTCATTTTCCAGTTTTACCACCTCCTGCCGGTCCTCAGCGCATATGAAAATGTGGAACTGCCGCTCCTCTTGCTGCCGTTATCGGCGGCGCAGCGAAAGCAGCAGGTCTTGACGGCACTCGAAGTGGTCGGCTTATCCGATCGCCTGCATCACCGTCCCGGACAACTCTCCGGCGGACAACAACAGCGCGTGGGGATCGCCCGCGCAATTGTCACCGATCCGCTGCTGATCGTCGCTGACGAACCGACAGGCGATCTCGATGCCCGCTCGGCGGGTGAAATTCTCGATCTCCTTGAAGAACTGAGAAAATCGTTGAACAAGACCATCGTGATGGTGACGCACGATCCGAAAGCGGCATCGCGAGCCGACCGCGTGCTGCACCTCGACAAGGGGCAACTCGTCGATGAACCGGTGGGGATTCTCGAACTGAAATAGCGCGATCCCCGGAAACGTGCAGACAAAGACACATCGATGCGGAGACAACTGTGAAGATCTTGCGAATGGTATGGGTCAACGTGCGGCGGAATCTGCTCCGTTCGATTCTGACCGGCATGGGGACCAGTGTGCTGGTCTTTGTGATCACGCTGGTCTGGTCGATCCTCAGTTTTCTCGATCAGGCCACGAGCGAAAAGAACGACAACTTCAAGATCATCGTAACCGAACGCTGGCAGATCCCCAGTCAGATGCCGTTCGCGTACGCCGACAGCCTGAGCGAAGGGGCGGCGCGCGAACCGGGGGACATCCGACCGATGGACTCGATGACCTGGCAGTTTTATGTGGGGTTGCTCGATCTCGAAAACCGCACGCGCGAAAACATGATGGTTTCGTTTGCTATGGAGCCGAGAAAACTTCTCACCATGATGGACGAACTTGATTCGTTGCCCGAGGATCAGCGCCGCGAATTCGAGAAGGTCGTCAACAAATTGCAGGACAAACGGCAAGGAATCATCCTAGGCCGCGACCGGCTCGCCTCCATCAACAAGAAGGTTGGAGAACGTATCAAGGTGTTCGGCTTGAACTACAAAGAGATCGACCTCGAACTCGAAATCGTCGGCTTGTTTCCTCCGGGGCGTTACGACCCTATGGCCGCGATCAATCGCGACTACTTGAATGCCGCATTGGATGCCTACCCAGGAACGCACGCAGGAAAACCACATCCCATGGCGCAGAAGTCTCTCAATCTCGTATGGTTGCGAGTTCCTGATCGTGCCTCCTTTGAAAAAATCGCTGGACAAGTCATGAAGTCGCCGCTTTATTCGCAACCTGCGGTCAAATGTGAAACGGCTGCATCGGGAATTTCCACCTTTATGGACTCGTATCGCGATCTGCTGTGGGGGATGCGATACCTGTTATCGCCGGCGGTTCTGATCACGCTCTCGCTGGTCATCGCCAATGCGATCAGCATCAGCGTCCGCGAGCGGAGGATGGAATTCGCCATCCTCAAGGTTCTCGGATTTCAACCGTATCACTTATTGCTGATGGTCATGACCGAGGCGTTGTTATTGGGAGCCGGCGCGGGTGCATTGAGTTCCTGGGCGACCTATGGCGTGATCAATAATTACATCGGCGGGATCAAATTTCCGATCGCCTTCTTTGGAGCGTTTCTGATTCCGACCGCCGCCCTGTGGTGGGGGCCGGCGATCGGCGCCGTCGCCGCTTTTGCCGGCAGCTTCCTTCCCGCCTGGTCGGCCCGAACGGTCAAAGTCGCCGACGTCTTCGCCAAAGTGGCATGAAGACACACGCCGCACTCCGAACAATTACATCGCACGCACTCAACAGTTTTGAGAGTCACATGAAGAACGAAGACGGTTCGATCTCGCTGGGAATGGAAATGAATCCGCTGACGATTACCGTCGTGGTGATGCTCATCATTTTGGTGACGCTGATCGTCACCGGGCGGATTCCCCTGATCTACAACATCCGCAACCTGTTCGTCCGCTGGAAGACATCGGTCATGACGGCGCTGGCATTCACGCTGGTCATTGCTCTGCTCACCGTGATGCTGGCCTTCGTCAACGGGATGACCGCCCTCACCGAACAAAGCGGACAACCGGGCAATGTGATCATTCTCGCTGACGGCGTGACCGATGAAAGTTTCAGCAATCTCGGCTTCTCGGATATCGGCGACATCGAAACACAACCCGGAATCGTGAAAGCAAACGGCATACCGTTGTGCAGCCGCGAAACATATCTCGTGGTGAACCAGCCGTTGCCGAACGCGCAAGAGGGGCGTCCCAAGCGGCGGTTCGTGCAATTGCGTGGGGTCGATGATCCGGTGACTTCCGGGAAAGTTCATGGTCTCGAACTGCTGGCAGGGGGGCAATGGTTTTCCGATGCGGGCGTGCAGGCGAATTCCGAAAAAGATGCCTCCGGCAACGAACAGGATTCGCTGATTCAGGCGGTCATCGGCGAAGGAGTCGCCCGCGTGATGGCAGGGGACCGAACCGAAGAGCAGAACAAATCCGCCAGAGATCCCGAAAAGCTGACGGTCGGCGACTCATTCATTCTGGGAGGAAGAACGTGGATGATCACTGGCGTCATCAAATCGTCGGGGTCGACGTTCGATTCTGAAGTCTGGGCCAAACGAGCGGTCGTCGGGCCGATTTTTGGTAAAGCGACCTATTCGTCTCTCGTGGTGCGCACCGCGGATGCCACATCGGCTGTGACCGTGAAAGATTTCTTCAACAACGATTACAAAAAAGCCGCCGTCAGCGCCCAAATCGAAACCGAATACTTTAACGGTCTCTCGCAAACGAACCAGCAGTTCCTCGTGGCGATTCAGTTTGTCACGGCTGTCATGGCTCTCGGGGGCATCCTCGGCGTCATGAACACGATGTTTGCCGCCGTCAGCCAGCGCATTGGCGACATCGGCGTGCTCAGGTTACTTGGGTTCAGCCGTCGGCAGATTCTCATTTCGTTTCTCCTCGAATCGCTGCTGCTTTCGCTGGCGGGGGGCGTGCTGGGGTGTGCCTTGGGGTCGCTCGCCGACGGCTGGACGGCGAACAGCATTGTCTCCTCCGGGCAAGGGGGAGGTAAATTCGTTGTGCTGCAACTTCAGGTCGACTGGCAGACTTTGATGATCGGGATGGGGATCGCGATCGGGATGGGACTGTTCGGCGGCCTGATCCCCGCCTGGAATGCGTTCCGCCTCAAACCGCTCGAAGCCTTGCGCTGAGAATTCGCGCCGGATACTTCCCCCGATACGCTGTTGCCGACGCGGAAAAACCTCTGTTTTCCGTCGATTTATAACATGCGTTCACATTCGCTTTTATTATCGACGAACATTCTGTAGTATGAATTTCTTGTATTACGAATTTCGATTTCGGAGTGTGGCTCGCATCGCATCACACACGATGAAATTTCATCGCCGATTACCATCCATTCCGGGAAATGTCAAATGGCGGATATCAAAGTCGAAGTCTGGGACGCGACGGGCAACAAGCGACAATTGGTCGAAGTCCCTGAAGATGCGCAAGTCAATCGTTTAATCGCCGTGTTGATCGACCGCATGAGTCTGCCGCGCCACAGCCCTGACGGTCTGGTCATGAGCTATAAATTCCATCACAAAGCGTCGGGCAAGCAATTGCTCGATACCGATACGCTGCTATCCGCACGGGTCAAGGATGGCGATATCCTTCGCCTGCAACCCGAGATCACCGCCGGAGCGACGAGGCTTTCGATAAGTCCCGGCGATTTTTCCAACGCTCACTTCTGCGATGACCGAAGGACCTGAGCCTTGACCGACATTCTCAAGATCGATGATCAATCAACCGCGGAAGGTCGATTTTCCCGGTTCGAACTGATTGGCTGGTGGGATCAGGAGCGACTCCGGTCGGCTCACGTTCTCGTCATCGGAGCCGGCGCCATCGGCAACGAGTTGATCAAGAATTTCGCGCTCCTCGGCATCGGTCAACTCTTCGTCGCCGACCTCGACCTGATCGAGAACTCCAATCTGTCGCGCTCGGTCCTCTATCGCGAGGCCGATTGCGGACACAGCAAAGCCGTCATCGCGGCCACGCGCGCGAAAGACATTTTCCCGGAGATGGCAACGCACGCCTTTCACGGAAACATCGTCTACGACCTGGGTCTCGGCGTTTACCGCTGGGCTGACGTCATCATCGGCGGCCTGGACAATCGCGAGGCCCGCGTCGCCGTCAATCAATCCGCCGCCAAACTCGGCAAACCGTGGATCGACGGAGCCATCGAACGTCTCGACGGGGTGGCTCGCGTGTTTCATCCCGCGACGGGGCCATGCTACGAATGCACGATGAGCGAACTCGACTGGAAGATGCTCGAAGCACGGCGGAGCTGTGCGTTGCTGACGCGCGAACAGATGGAACAGGGGAAAGTCCCCACGACCCCCACGACCTCTTCAGTCATCGCCGGCATTCAGGCGCAGGAAGCGGTCAAGATGCTGCACGGCATGCCGACGTTATCCGGCGAGGGTTACATCTTCGAAGGGACGCATCATCAGTCGTACCTCGTCACATATACCCGTCAGGAGGAGTGCCCGAGTCACGAGAGTTTCTCGCAGATCGACGAGCTTCCCTGGCGTGCTTCGGAAACGCGGGTCGGAGATCTCCTGGATCAGGCTCGAACCGATCTCGGCGCAAAGGCCCGCATCGTCTTGAATCAGGATCTGCTATCGGGGCTGATCTGCAATCGCTGTCAAAAGACCGAAGGAATCTGGACGTCGCTGGGAAAAGTAGCCGAATCTCAGGGACGATGTCCCGCCTGCGGCGAACATCGCGCTCCCGTGCTGTACCATGAACTTTCAGCGGAGACCCCCTGGCAGGACAAGACTCTTTTCGAACTCGGCATACCGGCGTGGGATATACTCTCGGCCTACGACGGGACCGCCAGCCGGCATTACGAATTGTCCGGCGATAAAGCGTCGGTACTCGGGCCACTGCATCACGTTGAGGTCAAATCATGAGCGCACCGGACATCAAAGACCTGCATCAGGAAAAGTTATCGGAGAAATCTTTCCCCACGCGCGGAGAACAGGATTTCCGACTTTTCATGTCTCCCGACGTTCACGTCGGCATTCAACAGCATGCAACGGGGAATTCATCGGTCGAAATCTGCGGGATTCTCGTAGGGAACTGGTACCGCGATGAAAACGGCCCCTTCGCCGAGATCAGCCATTTCATTCGTTGCGATCAGGCATCGAGCAAATTCGCGCAGGTGACGTTCACGCACGACTCGTGGTCGCACATCAATCAGGAAATGGATACCAAGTACGCCGCTTTCCGCATACTCGGCTGGTATCACACGCATCCCGATTTTGGAATTTTTCTGTCGGACCACGATGTGTTCATCCATCAGAATTTCTTTTCCAACCCCGGACAGGTCGCGTACGTCGTCGACCCCGTCAGAAAACTGGAAGGCGTTTTCGTCTGGAGAAACGGAAAGCCGGAGCCTCTCAATGCCTACTGGGTCGGCAACGATGTCTGGAGCGTTCAAGCCAGCCGCAGCACGCCGTCGACTCGCAATGCCGAAAGAATTTCATCGGCTGAATTGTCGGCGGGCTCAGCAGCGCCGCTGCGATCGCCCGCAGGGTACATCGGGCCGAATTCGTTTTATCTGATGGTTCTCGTCTCGGCTTTGCTCTTCTTTTTGGGACAGCAGATGGGAGCCGCCGGTCGGCATTACGAACAACAGCGCATCATGGAAGGAACCGTCAGCCATTACGGTTTTTTCAAGCTGCTGAAACTGGGACTGGAAGACGAGTGCCTCAAAATCTCGCAAGCCCTCGACCATATTCAATCGCAGGTGAAGTCGTTGCCCGATGATACCAGCCAGCTCACTCCCGAGCAGATTCAGGCGGCGACGAAACTGCGACAGGGGATTCAGCAGAATCTTCAAATCACCAGAAAGGCGATCGATTCCGTTCAGGCTCTCTATGGGTTTTCCGAGGGGGAGCGCGATGCGCTGTTGCGCCTCATCGGAGAAAAGAATCGCCAATTGATGCAACCTTCGCCTCCGACGTCGGAGAAAACTCCTGCCAAAAAGCCGGCCGCTAAAAAGAGTGATGCGTCGACTGCCAAACCGAAAGAAGCCTACGGACCGCCCGAACCAGCAGCCAAGGAAACAAAATAAGCACCGACTCAGATCTCGCATCGCCGATTCGAAACTCCACATTTATTGCCGTGCATGATTGAACGCTCAAATTCAGGAATTCCGCCGTGTCAGAACCCATACGCATATCTCAGCGGGATCTCAGCGCCCCCGAGGTCGATGAGTACATCGAAATCCAGCAATACCTGCGACGAGACGTCGGCGACCTTCAAGAACAGCCGTGGATCATCAAGGTGATCTACGCCAACTGGTTTTATCTCGCCGTCTGCTGCATGGTGGGTGGGCTACTGGGGTGGATGATCATCGAGCCATTTTTTGACGACCTGCAACAAGACGAGGATTCCGTCGATCTCGCCGGTATTCTGCTGTTTCCAGTGAGCGCTGGCTGCATCGGGTTGTTTCTGGGTGCCTCCGAAGGCATCATGTGCCGCAATCCACTGCGCGCCGTGATCTCTGGCGCCGTCGGTCTCGGGGTCGGCTTCGTCGGCGCTTTCATCGCCTTGTTTCCAGCAGGTATCGTCTTCGCGATAGCCTCGAGTGTCGCCTTTTCTCTCATGCCCGAAGATCAGATCGGCATGCCGACGGGTATCGCGTTTCTCGTCCTGATGATGGGGCGCGGAGTCGCCTGGTGCCTGGCGTCCATTCCCGCCGGGATTGGTCAAGGGATCGCTCTCAAAGAACGCAAGATCATCATTAACGGTCTCGTAGGGGCCGTTCTCGGCGGCCTCATCGGCGGATTGTTGTTCGATCCCATCAGCGTCATCTTTGAAACCGATGATGGACAAGCCAATGCCAGTCGCGCCGTCGGATTGGCCACGATCGGCCTGATGGTCGGCCTGTTCGTCGGTCTGGTCGAAGGCTGGACGAAGACCGCGTGGCTTTTGATGAAAAAGGGGCCGCTGGCGGGCAAGCAGTTTATCCTTTATAAAGACACCACGGCATTGGGGAGTTCGCCCAAGGCCGACATCTATCTGTTCAAGGACGACGCCATCGAGCCTCGTCATGCCCTGATCGTCAATCGCGGGGGGCGATTCGAAATTCAGGATTGCGATTCCCCCGACGGGACCTACGTCAACGGTATCCCGATTTCGACGCATATCTTGCAGCAAGGCGATCAGGTAATCGTCGGAAAAACGGTTTTAGAATTTTCGATCAAGGAAAAAACCTGGTAAATGAATTACTTTGCACGTTGTCGTTCTCATCAGTAAATCGCAGTTTCACGGATTTTCATCATGCCTATCAAAGCAACATGCACCTCATGCGGTAAATCGTATAATCTGAATGAATCCATGGCAGGGAAGCGAGTTCGCTGCAAGGCCTGCCAGGAGGTCTTCGAAGTCCCCCTATTATCGGCAAGTGAATCCCAGGAAGAGATCTACGACGCCGAAGTCGAAGGAGACAACGATCCCGACCTGGTGGATATCGACGACTATGTGGTCGACGACCAGAAGCCGTGCCCCGCGTGCGGCGAGATGATTCGCAAGACCGCCACGAAATGTCGATTCTGCGGAGAGATCTTCGATCCGATCCTCAAGAAACAGGCGAAGAAGCGTCAGCGCTCGTCGGGAAACGCTGACGCCGATGAGGATCTCTCCACGGGGGATTACATTGTCGCCATACTTTGTTCGGGAATCGGCTGCATTGCGGGGATCGTCTGGATGATCCAGGGGAAACCCAAAGGATCGAAAATGTTTTTCATATCTTTCGGTATGCAAATCTTCTGGGGTGTTATCCAGGCGGTCGTGCAACAGATCGGAAAAAACAACTGATGACATACAGTGCGACGACTTTCTTACATCGAAAACTCTACGAATAACAATTCGCCTTCATAATGAACTCACGCGAGACATCACCTTCGATCATCACTTGCACCTGCGGCGCCAAGGTGCGGTTGCCCGATCAGGCGGAGCAACGCTCGCTGCGCTGCCCGAAGTGCAAGAACGGCATCGCGCTCACCTCCAATTCGCTCGTGCTGTCGTTGACTCCGATCGCGGCGGGGGAGAATGCGATCTGCATTATCTGCCAGACCGAGACCCAACCCGGCGAGGAATGCGTCGTCTGCCCTGACTGCAAGCAGATCCATCATCGCGAATGCTGGTCCGAAGTCGGTGGATGCGGTACCTACGGCTGCAAACAGGCTCCGTCGGCTGACAACAAGGATGGCGGCAAGCCTCAAACCCAGGGGCATTGGGGCGATACCAAGGTCTGCCCTGCCTGCGGCGAAACGATCAAGTCGATCGCCCTCAGATGCCGCTTCTGCAAGACCGATTTCAACTCCGCCAACCCATTGACCGTGAAAGATCTCCGCAAGCAGGCGGTCACCGGCGAGAAGCTCGAGAAGCTGAAAAAAGAGATCGTCGTATTATTTGCCTTATCGTTTACGGGATGTTTTTGTCCGATCCTGTTGATCGTCTATCTCGTACAATTGATGCCGATTCGCGAAGATATTGAAAAATGCGGCCCGCTGATTCATATTCTATTTTGGGCCGGGTTGGGAATTTCGGCCTTCATGTCGATCATGATCGCCCTGTTCATCGCTTACGAATTTGTTTCCTGAATATTATTTTCAGATGGACCGCCCCCGGCTACAGTGTAATATAGTTTGAACGAACGCGGCGTCACGCACAGCAATTGTTATCAGTGTCGGTTACGGTTTTTCGATGACTGCCCCAAGGAACCGGTTTCATGAATTCTACTCGATTTGAGCAGTTCACCATCGAAGAACACAATCCGTTCAAAACTTGTGAAATCTGCCGCCAGGAATTCCTCAGCGGCGAAACGGCATGCCGCTGCTCAGAATGCGGCACCTTGCATCATGCTCATTGCTGGACGATGAATCAGGGCTGCGGCTCGTTTCGATGCAACCGCCTCAAAAGTTCGAGTTCGTCTCGCGAAGAGGTGCTGAAAATCACCACGGACGAACTGGTCCAGGCGCAGCCGCAGGTCGTCACCAGCCGTTTTCAAGCGGACGAATCGCGATTCGATCACGCCGATTTTCAGCGCACGCAGAACCGATTGGCGATCTGGTCGTTCGCGATCGCGCTGCTCGGCATTCCCTTGTTCGGACTCGTCGTCGGGTTGATCGCCATCGTTCTCGCCTGCATCGCCATGGTTTCGCATACCGGCCGAAAGAAGGGGCTTGGCTTCGCCGTCGCAGCGATGTTGATCGGCCTGGCGGACGTCATCGGGTGGTCGGTGGGTCTGGCGTATTACTGGGGTGAGACGCGCACGGCGGTCTCGTTCAGCAGTTACACCATCGACCCGGAATCCCTGAAGAATATGCCACCGACGGTTTCTCGCTCGATGTACGCCAACGTCCTGGTACTGGATCGCATCGACTTCATGCATCACGGCCTGGGGTCGGGAATTATTCTGAGAGTGTCGGATTCCGAAGCCCTGATTCTCACCAACCGTCACGTCATCGACAACGATTACAGCGATTCGACGTTCGATGTCCCCGACGGCCTGAAGGACAAGGATTCGGTATCGGTGCAGCTCCTCAACGGCAGTGAAGTCCCCGCGAAGATCGTGTGGGTTGCGCCGCATGGCGTCGACCTCGCGCTGTTGTCGATTCCGCGACAAGGGCAGGAACTGCAAAACGCCGTGTGGGATCTCGCCAAGGCGTCGCAAATCGGAGATCCCGTGTATGCCATCGGGAATCCTCACGGGCTGGGCTGGACTCACTCCGAAGGAAATGTGTCACAGGTCCGGCTCGTGAATCGGAAGGGTTTTGAATTCCGCATCTTTCAATCCACCGTCCCACTCAATCAGGGAAACAGCGGCGGAGGACTCTATAACCACGACGGCTTATTGATCGGCGTCAACTCCAGTGCCGGCGATCCCAAAGTCTCGACGGGCCTCGGTTTTTCCATCTCGCTGGAAACGTTATTCGAGCTTATCCCCGAATCATTTGGATTGTCCCGAGAAAACAGCGGAGCGGTCACGCCATGAGTCAGGTCAGGCAGCGCAGATTGCTGGCGGATTTCAACAAGCTGAAGGAGTACACCAAACTGCACCCCCGGGTGAAAATCCTGCAAACGCAAGGAGACCCCCCGGAACATTTTCAGTTGGAGTATCGCATCAACAGCTTGCGCATGTCGGATGGCGACCTGACCGAGATCAAGAATCATCTCGTCGAAATTCATCTGCCGCTGAATTACCCGCGCACTCCGCCACAATGCCGCATGTTGACCCCGGTATTTCATCCCAATATCGCGCCGCATGCCATCTGCGTCGGCGATCATTGGAGTTCGGGCGAATCGTTGCAGTCGATCGTCATCCGCATCGGCGAGATGCTGGCCTACCAGAGCTACAACATCAAAAGCCCGCTCAACGGCGAAGCCGCCCGCTGGGTGGAAGACAACGTGGATCAGGTTCCGACCGACACCGTGAGCCTGCTGGTCATGGAACGCAAGCCCATCGCGAAAGTCGTTCAAAGTCAGGCAGTCGTCGCCGCTCCCACTCCGTCGGCTATTAAACCGGCGGTTAAGACGCCGGAGCAACCTGAGGTGAGCAATCCTTCAGGATCACCCGAGACGCGATCGATTGCGTGTCCTCACTGCGAGAAAAAATATCGAATCCCCGTTCACGTAACGCAGGGGACGGTCCGCTGCAAGAATTGCCAGCACGATTTCAATATCACTGCGCCCGCGTGACGATTCCCGATCGTCGCGGCGAGTTCCCGCGAAGCATACAAAATCGATGAACGCCATGAGCAATACTCCTGCGAATCCTGCATGCGCCATCGATCATCTCGAGATCGTCGATGAAATTTTGTCCTGCGAACGGGACGAGCACCGGCTGCAAGGATATTGCCGTCACCAGATCGAAATCATGGCGATTGCCCTCGTCGCCATCGCTCTCACTCAGATTCTGCTCGTCGTGGATGAACACCGCATCGCGATCCGGTTTTTTCCCGATCGCCCGCTACCGGAATCGTGTCCCGCGAAATTCATGTTTCATCAGACGTGTCCCGGCTGCGGACTGACCCGCAGCATTCTTGCGCTGGCCGCCGGGGACTTCGGTCGGTCTCTCCATTTCCATCGACTGGGCTGGGTCATGGCTTTGTTGATCGCCGTGCAGATCCCGTACCGGTTGTATCTTCTCTTCGCGGAACACGATGTCATTCGAGACCATCCCTGGATTCAACGGCTGGGATACGCCGTGATTGCAGCGCTGCTTCTCAATTGGGTTTATGGTTTTTGGGCGAGTTAGCCGACCTCCGTGAAACGAAAAAGAGCATCGGCTCTCTGATCTTGGTGCTATAATGGAATTGGTCGCAACGTCAGGTGTTCCTCCCGGAGCAATGACCATTTCTCATCACACGGATGGATAGCAGCATGTTACACTCCATAGTCCTGCTTTTTGCCCTGCTCCCCCATGATGTGCCGCGGCCAGACGCCGGCGAAGCGACTCTCAACGAACAGGTGCTCGCCTTCTCGCAGAAGAATATCGGCAAGAAAATCGGCAACGGCCAATGTGCTGGTTTGGCACAAGAAGCGCTGGAAGCAGCCGGTGCGAAACAGTTTTTCGACTACAAAGAGCACCCCGGTGCGGGGGATTATGTCTGGGGGAAATTGGTCTATGTCGTGGAGGCCAAAGAAGGCGTGCCGACGGAAGAAAAAACCGAAGGATTCGAACTCGAACCGGGCGATATCATTCAGCTTCGAAACGCCACCTTTGTCGGCAATCGGGGAAACCGACCGTATCGCATGACCGCTCCACACCACACGGCGGTCTTGCTCGCGGTCAACAAAGAGGGAACGAAGTGGAACGTCATCCAGCAGAATCAGAACGGGAAGCATCAGGTCTCGAAAGGAATCTACGAGATCACCGACCTGAAGGAAGGCTGGCTGCGCGTTTACCGTCCCCAGCCGAAATGACTCTTCTCGCGAGCGTCGCTGTGGATTGTTTCCTTGCACGAACTGATTCAGAAAAAGGATATTTACGTGCGACTCACGGGTAAGAAAATCGCGATTCTTCTGGCGGAAGGCGTGGAAGATCTGGAATTCTATGTGCCGATGATGCGCCTTCAGGAAGAAGGGGCCGAAGTTCTCGCGGCAGGTATCGATCTGAAACCGCTTCGCGGCAAGAACGGTTTGGAGATCATTCCCAACGCCGCGATTGATACTTTGAAAAGCGACGATTTGTATGCGCTGGTGATTCCCGGCGGCTGGGCGCCCGATAAATTGCGCCGATATCCCTCCGTCAAGAATTTAGTCGCCAGCATGCACGCCGATAAGAAGATCATCGGGATCATCTGCCACGGCGGGCTGGTGGCGATCTCCGCCGAAATCGTCAAAGGAAGCCGTTCGACCGGTTCGCTGGGGATCAAAGACGATTTGAGCAACGCGGGAGCGACATGGGTGGATGAAGCGGCGTTTCGCGACGGCAACCTCGTGTGGGGACGTGTCGTTGCCGACATACCCGACTTCTGCCGTGAACTCGTCGCCGCATTAACTGAGCCGGTGCGCTGATTCAATCTCCCCAGCGGCTGGGATTGATGCCCGGAGCCTCGGTGCGCATCCCCGTCGGCTTATGCGGCTGCTCCCACACTTTGCCGGTCGTGTTGAGACTTTGCAGAAAAGGTTTCGCGATCTCCGGCGCATTGGCGACCAGTTCGGGATGCCATTCCTCCACCGGTTGAATCGGTCCCGCCCATGCCGGACGATAACCGAGTTGCACGAGTTCGCGCGGTTGTGCAGCCATATTGGGATGGCTGCCGTGCAGCAGCATCGACGGAACAACGACCGCCGAACCCGCGGGGACGACGAGCGTAATCTCTTCCGGATGCGACTTGTAGCGAATGTACGGATTCGCGTCCGCGTGAAACGAAAGGTGCGAGCGCGGAATCAACCGGAACGGCGCCCGCTCGGGAGTCAGTTCATCGAGATAATAAAGCACGCGCAGCAATCGCGGGCAACTCCCTTCATAACCGAAGAGATTCGAGCCGTGCGGTTGCCCGTCGGTATGCATCGAAATGCCCGGCGAACCGGGCTTCGTCCGCTGGAAAAATCCTCGCGTGAACACGATGTCGGGCCCCATCAGGTCGGTGAGAAAATCGATCATCGGCGGATACCCGATCAACTCTGCAACGGCTCGGCTGACCCACTGCGGCTGCTGAACCGATCGCGTCTGATTGACGCTGTAACTCGTGTGCGACATTTCCGAATCGAGAAGTTCTTTTTTAATGCGCACAATGAAATCGGGGGGAAGGATTTCCGGAAAGACCGCGTATCCTTCCACTTCGAGATGCCGAATCAATTGTGGACGGCTCATGGAGCGAAAGTCGGTCCGGTCGACGTGCATGAACGGAATTTCTTCATCCGGACTGATCTGGGGAATGGCACTGGAACTCATACGAATCCTCTTGAATGAACGAACCAGGCGGGTGGAATCGACGCTCGAGCACTTGCCGACACCGCACGTTGAGATCGAATCGCGATCGTGCGTAAGAGTATCTCTAATCGACACGGCGATTAAAAGCAAATGACCGCCACGAGCCAGAAGGTGGGAAACTCACCTCAGCGAACTCGGGGTCGCCGGATAACCTATCCGGCAGCAACGGCGGCAGTATTGGGAACTGTAGCCGGCATCCATCCCGGAGCGTTGACTCGCATGCTCGAATGATAATCGGACATCGGTTTCATCTCATCCAGTCCCGCGATCTCGACGTCGATATTGCGATCCGCAAATTGCTGGACGGCGAACCACAAGTTTTCGCATGACGAGTGATCGACCAAAGCCACCCCCTGATGAAGATGCAGGCGAATCAGCGTAACGTCTTCGGGTATCCGATCCAGCTCCTGGCTCAATTTCATCGAGTTGAAGCAGACGAGCGGCTTATCGAGATGCAGCGTGTAAATTCCGTCGCGGAACTGGTGATGCGAGACAGGGTTCGCAAAGAGGTCGGCCAGTTTCTGGAGGTGCGATGACTGAGGCGAATCATTGGTCGTGGCATGCGCCGCCGACCAATGATACAGATATAGGTTCAGAACCAGTTTGGCCACGACTCCGGCCACGATCCCCCAGAGTAAATCGGTGAGCAGCGTGCAAGCGATCGTAAACGCAAAGATGACCAGTTGTTCCTTGCCGATCCGGTGCATGTGTTTCCAGATCATTGGCTCGCACATTTTCCATCCGGTGTAAATCAGGATGGCGGACAAGACTCCCATCGGGATAAGGTTGATCACGTCGCGTGCAAAACAGAGGTAGATCATCAGGCAGACCGCATTGGTGAAGTTGGCCCACAAGGTACGTCCGCCGGAGGCGATATTGGTTTTGCTTTTCACACCCCCCGGGATGATGGTCAATCCGCCGACGAGACTGGATGCGATATTCGAGACTCCCATCGCCAGCAAGACGCGGTTCGGATCGGACTTGCGTTTGTAGGGATCGATGCGGTCCACGGCCATTGCGGTCGCCAGCGACTCGATACCGTCGATCATCGTTAACGTCACGATGCCGATAATGGCGGCGTACCACAAGTCCTCTCGGGCGATCATCGCCGAAAAATTCGGCAGATTGCACCCATTGAACGGCGTTTCAGGGAGCGAAATCAGAAATCCGTGGCCGAGGCTGCCGATGTCCAGAGTCGTCCCGAGAATGACGCCGAATACGACGGCGATCAATTGCGGGGGAATGACCTTCAAGAACCGCACGTTTTTCAGGCTCCCCAGCCAAAACAGCAAGACCAACGTCGAAATCGAAACGAGGAACACGGGCTTCGTCATCCCCTGCACGAACACCGGCAGTTCCCCGAAGTACTGGAAAAATTCGTGAGCGTTGACTTTCCCGTTGTAGCCGAAGAATTTCGGAAGCTGCTTGACGATAATCAGCATGCCGATCGATGCCAGCATCCCTTCGACGACGCTCACGGGAATGATCGCGCAAAAGCGGGCGAGCTTAAGCAGACTCATCACAATCTGAATAGCCCCGACCATAAAGATGATGACGAGCAGAAACTGATACCCGGCACCCACCGATTCTGCGTCGCCGGCCCCTCCCATGGTGATCATGATCGCCATGAGTGCAGGAGCCAGACCGGCCGCCGGGCCGCTGATGGTGACGTAACCTCCTCCGATCAGGGGAACGAGTAAACCCGCGACAATCGCGGAAATCATTCCATAGACGGGAGGCACGCCCGAGGCGATCGCAATTCCTGAAGACAACGGCAGGGAAACCAGTGAGACCACGATCCCCGCTACGATGTCGTGTCGAATATGTTTCAGTCCGGCTAATCCGTTTTGCGGCTTCTCGATGGATGATGTGGCGGGATTAACCATATCGTCATTTTTTCATTGCAAAGCGAATCGGGTAAGGGTCGATTCGAGGCGGGAATCAGGGCAGGAATCAGGAGTCGAATGGCTGACATACAATCCTAGGTTCTGATTTGTTTTGCGGTCACCTGCTGACTTTTTTGTAATCTTCGTTGCCGAGTTCGCTATTCGATCACGAGAAGAAATCCTGCAGGGACGTCGCGTGTCGTGATCGACGGTCTGCCGTTCAGGGGAAGTCGCCTACGAGCGGCAATACCGACTCATCGCGGCGAATTTCTCGCTGCGAAAATGCGAAGAATCCTCAAGACCCTTGCCGGTCGAGGTCTTCGTCACATGATTGATGCCCACGAGAAGTCATCGTCGTCGTGCTTCGCGGGCAGACGTAATGAGAAATCGGTTCGCAGTTATTGCTCTTGCAACATTCTTTCGAACGAGATTCCGTAGCGCTTCATTTTCTTATATAGCGTGGTGCGGTTGATTCCGAGGATTTTGGATGTCGCTTGCCGATTCCAGCCGTTGGATTCAAGCGTGTTGATGATCAACTGCCGTTCGGGGGCGACCAGCGCCGCTTTGAGCGACCGCTCGGTCGATAACGGACCTGTGAACGAAACCGATGCATGGCCATTCGACTGCAAAGATTCCGGCAGATCGGCCACCGTCAAAACTTTGTTCTTCGTCAGGACGACCGCCCGCTCGATGATGTTCACAAGCTCGCGGACATTACCCGGCCAGGGATATCGCCGCAGACAGTCCATCACATCGCCGTTGAGCCCTTCGATATGTTTACCATTCTGTTCGTTAAAGACCTGGAGATAATGTTCGACGAGCAATGGAATATCGCTCAATCGTTCGCGAAGCGGCGGTTGCGTGAGCGTAATAACGTTGATGCGGTAGTACAAATCCTGGCGGAACTTCCCCTGGCGAACCATTTCTTCCAGATGCTCATTCGTCGCCAGGATCAGCCTCACATCGACTTTATGGGTCTTGTTTCCGCCGACCGGTTCGAATTCGCGGTCCTGCAGGACTCTCAGCAATTTGACCTGCAAGCTGGGTGACGACGTGGCGATTTCGTCGAGAAACAGTGTCCCGCCGTCCGCCTGCAGGAATTTACCGATTTTGTCGTGATTGGCCCCTGTAAAAGCCCCGGCGACGTGACCGAACAATTCGCTTTCCAACAGCGTATCCGGGAGCGCCCCGCAGGCGACTTCGACAAAGGGTTTGTCTTTGCGCGAACTCAATTGATGGATCGCCCGCGCGGTCAGCGTTTTGCCGGTGCCGCTCTCGCCGAGCACCAATACCGTCGTCCGCGTGTCGGCCACGCTGGTGATGAGATCGAACATCTTCTGCATCTTGTAGTCGCTGCCGACGATATTCGCGATGCCGAAGCGTTTATCCAGTTGAGCCTTGAGCGATTTGTTTTCTTCGACGATCTGTCGTTGTCCGAGCGCACGTTGAATGGCGAGATGCAGTTCCTCATCGATTACCGGCTTCGTGAGATAATCGAATGCACCGTCGCGGATCGCCTCGACCGCGCTTTCGATCGTGCCGTAACCGGTCAACATGATGACGGCGGTATCGGGAGAGTTTTTCGAAACCCAGTCGAGGACGTGGAAGCCATCCTGATCGGGAAGATTGACGTCGCAAATGACGGCTTCAAACGCATATTCACTCAGACGTTTGAGGGCCTCTTCGCAGTTCTGTGCCGTTTCAGTACGATGCCCCAACCCTCGGAGGTAATCCGCAATCGCGCTGAGAATGTACTTGTCGTCGTCGACGACCAATAATGAACCGTGCGTGTACTTCATGAGTAGACTTTCGTCGGAGCCGCCTGTTTTGTGGTGAGAATCAAATACCTGTCACGCTTGCACGTTGTCAAAAACGACATCCATGTATCGAAAACTCAACGAGCCGGGAAATGTGTGGGATTGAGGATACGGAAACATAGGCCACGAGTTGCAGGTGGTCAACACAATGATGTCCCGGAATGGATTATCGGGTCGCGAAAGAGGCACATGTCATGTCGAAAATATCGCTTGTAACAGATTTTCGGGATGAGACATTTCAATGCGTTCTCGAATTCAGAGGAGAGTCGGGCGGCGTTTTCAAGTCGATCAGGGAAAATCCCCGGATTCCCACCGATTCGGCTGATAATTGGTTCGATCAATGGGAGAGGGTCATTGATTTCAATCAAAGGCTGACTTGCCGAGGGGATGAAGAGCCGATTCGCGAGATTTCTGCCCCTTTTTGACCTCCCGCTGCCGTCGATTTGAGATAAACTCTGGATTATCCTGAAA
The DNA here is from genome assembly GCA_046160425.1 of Planctomycetaceae bacterium. Taxonomy (GTDB): domain Bacteria; phylum Planctomycetota; class Planctomycetia; order Planctomycetales; family Planctomycetaceae; genus JAQCEJ01. Next base: position 13,924 of record JBJXGP010000032.1, on the reverse strand, counting down.
TTACGACGCTTTACCTCACAGATAGGCGTCAGGTATGCTTGACGCTTGGCAGAGAACAAAATTAAACTCCATGCGAGGATTCCTCGGATGACAGGTTCGGGATCTGTCCGAACACTTCCCACATGCTGAGACGCGTCTCACAGCAAGGTTGGTAAGGGTTTTGACGAATTGATATCCCATTTACGCCCGCCAGCGGGTCGTCTTGCGCAGAGAGTACGGAGTAATCGGCCTTTGATCGCCATCATCAGTGACATTCACGGAAACCTCGAAGCGCTGCAGGCTGTCCTCGCCGACATCAAGCAGCGCAACATCACCGAGATTTATTGTCTGGGAGATATCGTCGGGTACGGGCCGAACCCGCGCGAATGCATCGATCAGGTCATGGATTTTCCCCTCTGCCTGCTCGGCAACCACGATCAGGGTGCCCTCTTCGATCCTGAAGGATTCAATGCCGGGGCCGAACGAGCCATCTTCTGGACTCGAAAAATGCTGGAAAGCGGTGAACCGCGCAAGAACGAATTGCGTTGGGAGTTTCTCGGAGAACTCCCGCGCATGAAACGCATCGGTGAATTGCTGTTCGTCCACGGCTCGGCCAGAAACCCGCTCAATGAATACGTTTTCCCCGAAGACATCTACAATCAGCGCAAGATGGAACGAATCTTCGCCCTCGTCGACAAGTACTGCTTTCAAGGTCATACGCATATCCCCGGCGTGTTCACCGAAAACTTGAACTTCTTCACCCCTGAGGAGATGAACCACCAGTACCAACTGGCCGAACAGAAAGTGCTGGTCAACGTCGGCTCGGTCGGCCAGCCGCGCGACGGCGATCCTCGATCGTGCTACGTGATTCTGAACGAAAACGACAAGACCATCCAATACATCCGTGTGTCTTACGACTTCGATGCAACACGCGCCAAAATTTATGACATCCCCGACCTCGATAATTTCCTCGGCGATCGCTTGAGAGACGGACGGTAATTGGTATGGAACAACGACGTTTTTTTCTTTTCCTGGTTCTTTCGGCCGGCGTGCTCATGCTTTGGAACGCCTTTGTCGTGCCGAGAATTGCGCCGCCAAACCCCCCGGCGAATCAACAGGCAGCCGATCCTAAAGACGGGGAAAAATCTGAACCCGCATCCGGTGAGGATCAGGCCGCGGATAAAGTCGAGCCATCTGTCGCCGACGATCAAGTTACCGCGGAAGTGAATGACGACCCCGACAAAACAGCCTCTACCGAAACGAACACAACTGCCGACGACTCAAAGGGAACATTCACACCACAGCGGCGGATGCCGGTTGTACTCGGTTCGGACGATCCGGCGAGCGGTTACTTCATGCAGGCTCACTTGACCTCGCAGGGTGCTGGAATCGAAAAAGTCCAACTCAACGACCCGCGATATCGCGACCTCAATGACCGCAGTAAGCCCTTGGAAATCGTCTCGGCGGTTCCCTTTGAAAAGAGCGTGTTGCGGACATTCGACCTGCAAAGCGAAGCCTTCGATAAGTCGCTCAAGTCATTCGATACCAGCCTGCTCGAAATGGACTGGCAGGTCGAATCGACGGTCGCCGATCCTGAACAACCTCAGATTGTTCGTCAAGTGGTTTTCGCTGCCACCCACCCTGATGGCAAACTCGTTCTCCGAAAAACATTCAGTCTGGAGAAAGTCCCCCTTGAGAGTCTGAAACCGGGTCAGGTTCAAGACCAGCAATACGCGGGGTTCCTGTTGAAGCTGGAGATTTCGATTTCGAACTCCGGAGACAAACCTCGCGAAGTGCAGTATGTCCTGCAAGGACCGGTGGGCCTCCCCCTCGAAAACGCCGACAATACACGAAAGTATCGCGATATCCGCGTGGCATTTTTCGACGAAGAAGGGGGAGTCGAAGCCAAAACGATCGCGACCGCCACGATTGTCGAAGATGCGGCCGATGGCCAGGTGGAAGAATGGATTCGCGCCTTTCGCTATATCGGAGTCGACGTGCAGTATTTCGCCGCCCTGCTCACGACACAAGATGACCCGCTCAAAAATCGTTACTTCGAAAAAGTAACTCCACACGTGGTGCGCGAAACCAAAACGGTCGAACAGAGCGATCTGAGCCTGAAACTCACTTCCGTTCCGCTCACCGTCAAACCCGAAGAATCCCTCACCCACGATTTGCAGCTCTACCTCGGTCCAAAACGGCAGGTCTTGCTCGAACCACTCGGAGCCGTCGATGTCCTCGATTTCGGGATGTTCGCATTCGTCAGCAAATTCATGGTCTGGCTGCTCAACACTCTGCATCATTACCTCTACATCCCATACGGCATCGCCATCATCATCCTCACGGCGATCGTCAGAGGTTTCATGTATCCCCTGTCGATCAAGCAGGCCGCGAATGCCCAGCGGATGAAGGAATTGCAGCCAAAACTGGCTGAAATCAAGCGAAAACATGGCAGCGATCGCGAAAAAGCCTCGCGGGCGCAAATGGAACTCTTCGCCGAACACAACTACAATCCTCTCTCGGGCTGCCTGCCGATATTCGTGCAGCTCCCGATTTTTATCGGCTTGTACGCCGCATTGAATAGCGCCGTCGATCTGCGGATGGCAAGCTTTCTGTGGATCAACAATCTGGCGGCTCCTGATGCTTTATTCTCGCTGCCGTTCAAGGTTCCTTTTGTGGAATGGACTGAGTTCAATCTCCTCCCCATCATCACGATTGTGCTGTTCATCTTCCAGCAGAAAATGTTCATGCCGCCTCCGGCCGATAAGGATCAGGAACTGCAATTTAAGATGATGAACTACATGATGATCTTCATGGGTTTTCTCTTTTATCGCGTTCCCGCAGGTTTATGCGTGTACTTTATCGCATCGAGTTTGTGGGGAATGGGTGAGCGCAAGTGGCTCGATCGTCGCAAACTGACGATGAAACCCAGCGCGCCGACTTCGAATCCTAAGAAAAGCGGCGGGCTTTGGGGGCGCATCCTGGCCGCCGCGGACTCCGCCGCACAGCGAGGCGGCTCGGGACAGAAAGTCGACTGACAGGAAATCCGACGAACGGATGAAATGCGGATTGCTTTCCCGAAGGTCGAAGCGAATAATATATTCGTGGTTGACCGCCGGGGACGATAACACTCGTGGATTGATGTTCTCGAAAACCTCGTTTGTTATTTCGCGAACGATGCGATCCATTCATTATGAAAAAGTTCGTACTCCAAATTCGAACGACAAACAAGGGGGCGACCGGATTCGACTGGGTCACCGTAGATTGAGGTGGCGTGCCGTGGTTGATCAGTTGGCCACGTTAAAAGCTGATCAAAACAATAATTGCCAATGAAAAGCATTACGCTTTAGTTGCCTAATAGCGGCAACTCCGGCCTAGGTTTCCCCGCCCGAGGGATCCAAAAGCCGGTCGCCAAGTCGGGCTGGCTTCAGGTCAATGTCACCTACGCCTGAAGTGAGACTTGTGGGAGACTGGTTGTGACCAGGTTTCGTCGATTGAACCTGACACAACGAGAGAGTCAATCAGTCGAACACGCACGTAGAAGCCGCAATTGAGGGATCACAGGACGCGGGTTCAATTCCCGCCGCCTCCACTTTGCCAGGATTTGTCACCGACTGACAATCGACGCCGAAACCTCTGTCACCGCAGGGGTTTCGGCGTTTTCTTTTTTGGGCCTTCATGCCACCCGCTGACACCGAATGCCCCCCAACGATGCCCGAAATGCAGCGCCAGTGCAGCGCGGGACTCGGCAAATTCGCCACTGCTTTGGCCTGATCGGCGATTCCGATGTGGGCATATTTCATCGTCATCTTGATATCGCTCTGACGTGCCAGCTTCTGAGCTTCCGGCAACGAAACGCCGTTCCGCAGCAATTCGGTGATATGCGTGTGCCGACCAGCCGCATGAACATCGGCGATGCCATCGTCAGAAAATCTTTATACCTTCGCCTTATCGGGTAATATCGATCGGGTCGATGAACCATTTGTTCTAGAGCGGTTCCAGACCTATTTCTTGTCTCGTTTTTCAGCATCATCGCCTGATCCGCTTTCGCCCGGAGGAAAAGGATTTCCCGTGGTCGAGTACCTGTTGATTATCTGTTCGTTGATGGCGGGACAAGCTGAACCTCCTGCGCCGTCAGAAGATATGTCAGTTGTCGAAGCCAGCGAACCGACGGCTGAATCGACCGAACCAGAGGCCGTAGAGACTGACGATTGGTTTTTGATGAAGTCGCTGCCGCAAACGCAAAGCGACTGGCTGCACGACAACCGGATGCTGATTTACGGGTGGACTGAGGCTTCGTTCACGGCGAGTTCAGCGGATAACAGCCAACTGCCAATGGGTTTTAATTATCGAGCGAACGATTTTATGCTCCAGCAGAACTGGCTGCGGCTCGAACGGTCGATTGATACCGACGCGACGGACCCGTCGTTTGGCTTTCTGGCCGACGTCATTCTCCCCGGAAACGATTACCGATTTACGATGTCGCGCGGGCTGATGGATCACCAATTGACCGATGACGCAAGCGGTCCCGAGAGGTATGGCATCGATCCCGTGCAGTTCTATGCTGACTTCTATTTCCCCTCGATCGCCCAAGGGCTTGATATCAAAGTCGGCCGTATGTTTTGCCAGTACGGCGTGGAGACGATCCATGCACCGCCGAATGCCTTGGCATCGCACTCGTACACGTTCATTTATGATCCGTTCACACACACCGGTGTTGTCGCCACATTACAATTGAACGACGACTGGTCGACACAGGCCGGTGCCGTGATGGGACCGGACGTGTTTATCGATCCTGCAGCGTCGCCGTATGGCATGTTCAGCGTCAAATGGGCTCCGCCAGAGGGAAGCGACAGCGTTCTCATCGCGGGCATGTTGGGTTCCGGCGAATTCGATTTCGGCGAGCAGTTCAACAATCCGAATATCATCGACCTAGTTTACACGCATGCGCTCAATTCCGAGTTGAGTTATTCGCTCGATGCGCTTTACGGCTATCAGACGGATGTGCCGGGCATCGGTATCGCCACGTGGTTCGGCGTCGTGAATTACCTCACGTACAAATTCAGCGACGACGTCAGCGGAACAACGCGCCTCGAATTCTTCGACGATGTCGACGGCAATCGCACAGGAGCGAAAGGCCTTTACACCGCATTGACGGCGGGTCTCAATTGGCAGGTGCAAAAGGCGATCATTCTGCGTCCCGAAGTCCGTTACGACAATAACAACAAATCGCAGCCGTTTGAGGGGAGTCACGATCTCTTCACTGCTGCCGTCGATGTGATCGTGCGTTGGTAAGACAAATTTCCGCTATCAAGTTCCGCGGCTTAACTGATGCCACTTGTTGCACTTACGTCACAGACTCATTCATTAAGTTGATCTTGATGAAATCTTGACGTCTTCGCTGGTGAATTTGACCCCTTTTTATCGCGACCATTGGTACGATTCCCCCTGATTCGATTTCTCGCATCAGGAGTGGACACGATGGACGTTTTCTTGATCTGGCTCTTCACTGCCGTGCTCTTTTTCGTGCTCTCATGGGGCTTGATCAGTCTATTTTCTCAATTGCAGAGGAAGGACTAATCATGGACTGGACGTTGATTCTCGCACTCGTATTAACGGTGCTACTCGTCGTTTACCTGTTTGTGGCGCTGCTCAAGCCGGAGATCTTCTCATGACAGCGAACGCAATCATGCAAATCGTTGTGTATGTGTTGGTGTTGTTGGCGCTCGTCAAACCGCTCGGCTGGTTTATGGCCAGGGTGTACTCGGGCTCTGCACCGGGACTTGAAAAAGTTTTAGGCCCCGTGGAGCGGTTGATTTATCGCCTGTGCGGTATCGACCGCGATCACGAAATGACCTGGCAGGAGTATTCCAAAAGCGTCCTGGCATTCAGTTTGCTTGGATTGGTCGCGGTATATGCGCTGCAACAATTGCAGCATCTGTTGCCGCTCAATCCCGAATCGTTGCCGGCGGTCTCGGCCGATTCGTCGTTCAACACCGCCGTCAGTTTTGCGACGAATACGAACTGGCAGGGCTACGGGGGCGAGACAACGCTGAGTTACCTGACGCAGATGCTCGGGCTGACCGTGCAGAATTTCGTTTCTGCCGCGGCAGGGATGGCGGTGTTGATCGCTTTGATACGCGGTTTCATTCGACACGACTCAATGACGATCGGCAATCTCTGGGTCGATCTCTGTCGCAGCACGCTTTACATCCTGCTGCCGCTGTCGCTTTTGCTGTCGATCGTCCTGGTTTCGCAAGGAGTCGTGCAGACCTTTCAACCTTATCGCGAGGTCGCCCTGCTGGAACCGACGACTGACGCCGACGGAAACTCCGTGACGACGCAACGCATCGCCGTCGGTCCTGCGGCATCGCAGATCGCCATCAAGCAGTTGGGTACCAACGGCGGCGGTTTCTTCAACGTGAATTCGGCACATCCGCTCGAGAACCCGACCCCGTTGTCGAATTTCCTGCAATTATTGGCGATCCTGCTGATCCCTGCAGCACTGTGTTACACCTTTGGTGAGATGGTCAATGATAGGCGGCAAGGCTGGGTCGTGCTGGCCGCGATGACGGTTGTATTTGTCGCCATGCTGGGGTTGTGCGTTGTTTCGGAGCAGCAAGGCAATCCCGCGTTCTCCCATCTCGATGTCGATCAGACGGCGGGAGAATTTCATTCCGGCGGAAACATGGAAGGGAAAGAAGTTCGCTTTGGCATCACGAATTCGGCGTTATGGGCTATCGCTACGACGTCCGCCTCGAACGGATCGGTCAATTCGATGCACGATTCGTTTACTCCGCTGGGGGGATTGGCTCCGATGTGGCTGATGCAGTTGGGTGAAGTGATTTTCGGCGGTGTCGGCTCGGGGTTATACGGCATGCTGGTGTTCGCGATCGTGGCGGTGTTCATCACCGGCCTGATGGTGGGAAGAACTCCCGAATACCTCGGAAAGAAAATCGGCGCATTCGAAATGAAAATGGCCTCACTCGTTATTCTTTTGCCGTGTGCAATGGTCTTATTGGGGACAGCGTGTGCCGTGGTGTCAGCCGGAGGACAAGCGACGATCTTCAATCCCGGGCCGCACGGATTCAGCGAAGCCTTGTACGCATTCTCATCGGCGGGTAACAACAACGGCAGCGCCTTCGCGGGATTGGGGGCAAACACCCCTTTCTATAATGGATTGCTTGGATTGGCGATGCTGGTAGGACGATTCTGGGTCATGATCCCCGTTCTGGCGATTGCCGGTTCGCTAGCCGCAAAAAGGCACGTTCCTGCCGGCGCGGGGACATTGCCGACGCATACTCCGCTATTCGCAGGTCTCTTGATTGCGGTCGTCGTCGTGGTAGGGGCTTTGAGTTTCTTCCCGGCTTTAGCGCTCGGACCGATTGTCGAGCACATGATGATGGGTTCATAACGACGCATCGATTGGAACCGAAAATTCAGGTGTGCAACATGGTTAAAATTGTCGCGCGGAAAAGTATGTGGAATCGGGAAATTGTCGTCGAAGCGATTCGGGCGTCGTTTTGGAAACTGGACCCACGAACTCAAGTTCGCAATCCTGTCATGTTCGTCGTGTATTTGGGAAGTATCCTCACGACGATATTATGGTTTCAAGCGCTGAATGCGCCGTCAGAACCATCCGCTTTCATTCTCGGCGTCACGATATGGCTTTGGATCACCGTCATCTTCGCAAACTTTGCCGAAGCGATCGCCGAAGGTCACGGCAAAGCCCAGGCGGCGAGTTTGAGGCGCGCGCGCACTCAAGTTGTCGCGAGACGAATTTCCAATCGTGCGGACAAATTGGCGGTTGACGTTCCTTCGAGTGATCTGAAGACGGGAGACGTCGTCATCGTGCGCGCCGGCGAAGTCATTCCCGCCGACGGTGAAGTGATCGAAGGGGTCGCGTCAGTCGACGAGAGCGCAGTCACGGGTGAAAGTGCTCCGGTCGTGCGCGAAAGCGGCGGCGATCGAAGTTCGGTCACGGGAGGAACGCGCGTAATCTCCGACTGGCTGATCGTCTGCGTCTCGGCTCTCCCCGGCCAGAGTTTCCTCGATCGCATGATCGCCATGGTCGAAGGAGCCAAACGGCAGAAGACACCCAACGAAATTGCACTGGCAATTTTGCTGGCGGCCCTGACGCTGATATTTCTTTTGGTCGTCGCCACTTTGTTGCCATACTCGATGTATGCCGTAAAAGCCACAGGGCAGGGGGCACCGATTTCTCTGACCGTTCTCGTGGCTCTGCTCGTTTGCCTCGCGCCAACAACGATTGGTGCGCTACTTTCCGCGATCGGCATTGCCGGGATGAACCGCCTGAGCAAAGCCAACGTCATCGCCATGTCGGGGCGGGCCGTCGAGGCAGCAGGAGATATCGACGTATTGTTGCTCGACAAAACGGGAACGATTACGCTCGGCAATCGGCAGGCGACTCGCTTCATCCCCGTCACTGGCGTCTCCGAACGCGAACTCGCCGAGGCGGCTCATCTCGCGTCACTCGCCGACGAAACGGCAGAGGGCCGCAGCATTGCCATCCTCGCGAAAACAAACTTCGGATTGCGTGGTCGTGATCTGGAACACATTAAGCCGGACTTCGTCCCTTTTTCCGCCCGCACGCGCATGAGCGGCATCGATTTCGAAAACCAGCAAATCCGCAAGGGAGCATCGGAAGCCATCGAACAACACATACAACGGCTGGGCGGGCGCGTACCCGACGGTATCAAAGCGATCGTCACACAGATTGCCAAAACGGGCGGAACACCATTGCTTGTCAGTCGAGATAAACAAATTCTCGGCGCGATCGAACTCAAAGACGTCGTCAAAGGGGGGATCAAAGAGCGATTCTCCGAGCTTCGTCGCATGGGAATCAAGACCGTTATGATCACTGGCGACAATCCTCTCACGGCCGCAGCGATTGCCGCCGAAGCCGGAGTCGATGATTTTCTGGCCGAAGCGACCCCCGAAGCCAAACTCGAGTTGATCAAGGACTATCAAAAAGGAGGCCGCCTGGTTGCCATGACCGGTGACGGCACGAACGATGCGCCGGCGCTCGCCAAGGCCGACGTGGCGGTGGCAATGAACACGGGAACTCAGGCCGCTAAAGAAGCCGGTAACATGGTCGATCTCGATTCCAATCCCACGAAGCTCATCGAAATCGTCAACATCGGCAAACAACTGCTGATGACGCGCGGGGCACTGACGACGTTTAGCATTTCCAACGACGTCGCCAAGTATTTTGCCATTTTGCCCGCTGCATTCGCATCGACGTATCCCGTCCTGAAATCATTGGATGTCATGCAGTTGTCGACCCCCGCAAATGCGATCCTGTCCGCCGTCATCTTTAATGCGATAATCATTATCGCCTTGGTCCCGCTGGCGCTGCGCGGGGTCAAATACCGACCGTTGCAGGCGGCTCAATTGCTGCGGATCAACTTGCTGGTTTACGGGCTGGGGGGACTGGTTGTTCCATTCGTGGGTATCAAGCTCATCGACATGTTTCTTTTCGGGATCGGCATGTCATAATGCATGCTTATGAATTCCAGGGAGTGCCTCAATGATTCAACTTGTTCGCATTTCAATTCTGATGTTGGCATCCATGACCGTGTTGACGGGATTACTTTACCCCGCACTCGTGACATTGGTCGCACAGACGATTTTCCCCTACCGGGCGAACGGCAGCGTCATCGTTGACGAAAACCGAGCGGTCGGTTCGGAACTCATCGGGCAATCATTTACCCAGCCGCAGTACTTCTGGGGACGGCTCTCGGCGACCGCTCCGATGTCATACAATGCCGCGGCATCCAGCGGTTCAAATTTGGGGCCCCTGCATCCTCAATTGGTGGATAATGCAAAGGATCGTATCCAGGCACTGCGAGGTGGAGATTCGCAGGTGGAATCGATTCCCGTCGATCTTGTCACGACGTCCGGCAGCGGACTCGATCCCCATGTCAGTCCCGCCGCCGCCATTGTGCAGATCGATCGCGTGGCCGTCGCACGAAACGTGTCCGTCGATGCTCTTCGCGAACTTGTTCGACGCCATACCGACAACCGACAACTGGGGCTCCTCGGCGAGCCGCGGGTCAATGTTCTCACACTTAACCTGGCGCTGGACGAACAATATCCACAATGATGTGATGGATTCATCGCATCAGTATTGAGTTGTCGTTCAGGCGTTGTTCAAATCCAATTCGCGAAGCCGACCTCCTCATGTTATCCGAACGTCCCAATCCTGAAGACCTTTTGGCACATGTCCAGGCCGAAGAGCGGCAGTCACGGCGCGGTTCGCTCAAAATATTTTTCGGCTACGCGGCGGGCGTCGGCAAAACGTATGCCATGCTCGAAACGGCCCGACATGAAAAAGAGGTCGGTCGCGACGTCGTCGTCGGGTACGTCGAACCTCACGGTCGCCGCGAAACCGAGTCATTGCTCGAAGGTCTTGAAATTCTGCCGTTTCGACAATTTGACTATCGGGGTGTGACGCTTCGCGAGTTCGATGTCGACGCGGCGCTTAAACGACGTCCCGACCTGATTGTTGTCGATGAACTCGCTCATACCAACGCGGAAGGATCGCGTCATTCCAAACGCTGGCAGGATGTCGAAGAACTTCTCGATGCGGGTATCAATGTCTGGACGACGCTGAACGTCCAGCATATCGAGAGCTTGAACGATGTCATCGGACAGATCACGGGAATCACCGTCCGGGAAACCGTTCCCGATCTCATCTTCGACTCCACCGAAGACTTGGAACTCATCGACATCACACCGGCAGAACTATTGACCCGGCTGTCGGAGGGAAAGGTCTACCTGCCTGAACAAGCGGCACGGGCAATCCAAAGTTTTTTCCAAAAAGTGAATCTCACGGCATTGCGCGAACTCTCGTTTCGTCATGCCGCACGGAGAATGCATAGTGACGTCGAAACAGCCAGGCGGAGGAAATCGGTAACGGAACCGTGGGCGACTGCCGATCGCATAATCGTATGTGTCGGACCGAGCCCAACGACGTCGCGCGTCATTCGCACCGCCAAGCGCATGGCTGCCGCGTTGGATGCACCTTGGATCGCCGTCTCTGTGGAAAAAAGCGGCGCGGTCCGCTCCGAACGTGTCGGCGAACAAATTGCCCGGCATTTTCGTCTGGCTGAACGTCTCGGCGCCGAAACGGCAACGCTTGCAGGTGAAGATGTTGCGTCGACGTTGCTTGAATATGCCCGATCGCGAAACACGACCAAAATCTTTATTGGCAAGTCCCATCATCCGTATTGGAAGCGACTGCTATTTCGCAGCGTCGTCGATCAACTGCTGGAACTGAGCGGCGATATTGATGTCTATGTCATTCACGGCCGGAACGAAAATGACGTCCCGATTCCAGCGGCGCCTCATGCGATTTCAAAGAAGAATTATACCGAATATCTGAAGTCCGGCATCATCATAGCGTTTGCCGGTTGTGTAGCGTGGTGGTTTTCACGGCTCCATCTGGCCGATACGAATGTCGTGATGATTTTCCTGGCCGCTGTCACCTTGATTGCATATCGTTACGGTCGTGGCCCGGCGATCGCGGCAAGCATCGCCTCCGTCCTGTTGTTCGATTTTTTCTTTGTATTACCTTACTTGACGTTTGCCATTGAAGATACTCAGTACATCATCACATTCGCCGTCATGCTGGCAATCGGACTGGTAATCAGCACATTAACTTCGCGCCTCAAGGGACAGATCGACAGCGGGCAATTGCGAGAACGACGCACATCCGCCTTATTTCAACTCGGCAAACAGTTAAGTTCACTATCAGGAGAGGCATTTCTGACATCGGCGGCGGGACAACAAATTGCCGAACTCTGTGGCGGTGAAGTTGCCATCTATCTCAATCGCCACCAGGCTATCCCTCAGTTGGTGTTCGGAGAAAAAACGTCGATTGCCCAGCATCCGATCAGTCCGCTTGCTGCGCAATGGGTCATCGAACACGATCAAATCGCAGGCGCCAAGACCGATACCTTGCCGAATGCCGTCGGTGTGTTCATCCCTCTGGCGGCATCACAACAGACGCTGGGCGCCATTGCAGTGCGTACAGAACCCGTCGAACGTTCGCTCGAACCGGACCGCCGTCAACTCCTCGAGGCCTGTGCGAACCAACTGGCATTGGCGCTCGAACGAGATCAAATGGCTATCGAGGCGACCGAAGCCCGGATTCAAGCCGAGACCGAACAGATTCGGAGCTCTCTGTTGAGCAGCGTGTCACACGATCTCAAGACTCCCCTCGCTGCGATAGCAGGCGCTAGCAGCAGCCTTTTACAAAGTCAGGAGATTGATCACGACACCAGCCGGATGTTATTACAGACCATCTTCGAAGAAACACAAAGGCTTAATCGCCTTCTGGAAAACATTCTGCAGATGTCAAAGCTCGATTCGGGGGCAGCTTCCGCAAATAAGCAATGGCATGTACTCGAAGAAATTGTCGGCACGGCGCTCTATCGCATCCGTTCAGACTTGGAGCGGTATCTGATCAATGTCAATCTGCCGGCAGACCTGCCTCTAATCTTTGTGGATGGAGTGCTCCTCGAACAACTGTTTGTCAATCTGCTGGAAAATGCCGTTCGTTATACCCCGGTAGGCACGACGATTGCGATCACGGCTGCCGTGCATGGCAAATGGCTCGAAATCGTAGTCGAGGACAATGGTCCCGGTTTGAAGCCCGGATCGGAGAACTTGATTTTCGAGAAATTTTACCGCGCGTCTCCTACGGTTGATTCCGGCCAGGGAAGCGGTCTCGGCCTGGCGATTTGTCGTGCCATTGCGACGGTTCACGGCGGTAAAATCACCGCTGCCAATCGTCCGGAAGGCGGCGCGAGATTCATTTTGCTCCTGCCATCATCGCCGAACGTACCGCAGATTCTCGTCGAGTAATTTCAAATTCAAAGCGATCCCATGACACAACAGGTTTCCCCACTCGTGTTGATCATCGAAGATGAACGCCCCATCCGCCGCTTCTTGTATGCGGCTTTAACGGCAGAAGGTTATCGTATTGTTGAAGCCGAGACGGGTGAAGAGGGATTGCAAAGGGCAATTCAGCAACCGCCGGATATGGTCATTCTGGATTTGGGCCTCCCCGATATGGAAGGTCAAGACGTTCTTCGGCGACTCCGCGAGTGGCTGTCGGCTCCTATCATCGTCTTGTCGGCTCGTAATCAGGAAGAACAAAAAGTCAAAGCACTCGATGCCGGAGGGAACGATTATGTCACGAAACCGTTCGGAGTCGGCGAACTTCTTGCCCGCATGCGATCGGCCTTTCGACATCAGAATAAGGGTGAAGACGATGCGACCGTCCTTCTGATCGGGGATGTGCGCGCCGATCTTACGGCGAGGGTTGTATTCAAGGGCGATCAAGAAATCCACCTAACTCCGCTTGAATACAAATTGCTGGTAGTGTTGATGAAACATGCGGGGAAGGTTCTGACACATCGTTACCTGTTACGAGAAGTCTGGGGCCCGCTCGGTGCTCATGAAGTTCATTATCTCCGCGTCTTTATCGCTAGTCTCCGCCGAAAACTGGAATCCGATTCTGCCCGGCCGCGATACTTGCTGACAGAACAAGGAGTGGGATATCGGTTCGCAGGGGAGTAAGAATGAGGTAAGAATTGAAAATAAACCGTCCCCAATGCCAGACTGATCGTCATGGATAGCAGAACAGACTATGTCTTTGACGTCATCATCTGTTGCCTTCGGATGAGATCACGTATCGCCATTACGCGTCGCGTTCAACTGGCTTTCAAAGCGATCTGTTCGATCGCCGCATATTGAGCCAATCGCGAAGGAAACACGAATAGCTCCTTGTGGACTTACCCACAAATGGTGGGCGCCTTGAGAAGAGTGTAAACTCTGAGACAAGGAGCAGACATCATGAGTGGTTCACGACGGTCGTATACGCTGGAATTCAAACGCGAAGCGGTGTCCTTGGTCA
>JBJXGP010000031.1:0-26594 GCA_046160425.1 Planctomycetaceae bacterium | reverse complement strand
GACCAAGGACACCGCTTCGCGTTTGAATTCCAGCGTATACGACCGTCGTGAACCACTCATGATGTCTGCTCCTTGTCTCAGAGTTTACACTCTTCTCAAGGCGCCCACCATTTGTGGGTAAGTCCATTTCGAACGCCAATCGACACTGCAAAGTCTTCCGCGAAGCCGATTACCCAGTTTCTCGTCGATTTGTCTAACGTGTGATACTCGGCCAGTAAGTTGAGCCTTCAATTTTTTAATCGAAATGCCATCACCACACGCCACGATTGCAGCGCCATGATTCATGCATGATCTGATTGTGGCTTTCAATTCATCAATAAACTCTTTGGTAGGCCTTAACTGCCTGTTAACGATTAAGCCGGTAATGATCTGGCGCTCATCGCGACGTCGGAAATGAATCTTGTCATCCGCGACTTCATAGCCACAGGCCTTGATGACATCTAAAAAGGCACCTTCAAGATGTCGAAAATCCCGGTCACCAGAAATTGCAATATCATCGACATATCTCGAATAACGAAGCGTATGTTTCCGGCAGAGATAGAGATTATTCGTATCTCCTGGAGCAAATGCCAAATTTGCTAAGATCGCACTTGTCGGCGCACCTTGAGGTAGTGCATTGTCAAGAGTAACAAGTCGTAGAAGGACTTCAGCCGCTTCATCAACAAATCCGAGGGCCGTAAATACGGGTAGCAAGTGCGCCGAATTTGTGGAGGGGAAAAACTTGCGGATATCAAGTGTGCAAACCATCTCTCGATCAACATGCGCCCTTGCGTGGGTAATGATCGATTTTCCTGGGATGCTCCCATGAAGGCATGATCGAAGGGACGTGCGTCTATAGAACTCCATTAGAAGCAGTCGTTGAAGATTTCGAAAGCGCAGAAATGGAGGCCGAATGGTTCTCGGCTCTCCATTTTTCTTCGGAATGGTAAATTCATGATAAAAATCGCGTGGATTTGAGACGATTGCCTCAATATATCGAATATCGCTATTAACGATTCGAGCAAGCTGTCGACGTGTAGCGATGATTTCTTTAGCCGCAATTGTCGTTCTGATATGGTCGTCCATAACTTGCTTCATAAAACTTACGTACGATTAATTTGGCCATTTCACACATTCGTCGATCAGCTTCAGGGAGGTCATGAGGTAATTCAACCGCGTCCCAAATTAAGACTTCTTCCGGTAAATCCAACGCGCACGCCAATCGACGAAGCGCCGTCAGACTGGGCTGGCGTCGTTCGTTTTCTACTAAGCTGAGAAACGATGGTGTTAATTCGGCAGCGCGAGCAAGATCCTGTTGAGAGACGCCCCGTTCGACTCGTAATCTTCGAATTGTTTTCCCGATATCAATCATGATAGTTGTAATTAAAAAAATGGTAGAGTAGGTTACTAATTCGATCTAACGACAGAAAATTCGTTGAATAGTTCTGACAACCATGACTGAGTCATGGTTGCACACCTCAACACCTGAAGAATTACCTCGATCGGCATCTTTACGATTCCGTTTTTGGCCTCCTTCAATGAGGCGTAAAGACTCTCCTCAGAACTTTCAATTTCCTGTCGTTGACAGCCATTAAGGTTTTTAACTGACTTCGCCGCTTTAAGCGACTCAATCATGTCTTCCACCTCGGCAACTTTGAGTAACAAAACTCTTGGAAAATGGGCCTTCATGTTGTCCTCCTTTCGGGTCTAAAAAGGCCATCGTGAGCGAACCGACCAATACCGGCAACGAGCCGATACCGGTACCGGTACGCTCTACCAATTTGTTTGCTACCCTGTTTGCCACAGCCATGCAAATTGTCATTTCATGATGTGCGTACAGCAGTATCATTTCCATTAAGTGAAAGCTTATTGTTTCCGCACCGTTAACGTTGAAAAGGAAGATATCCGAAAATACCGAGACGTCGTTGCAGTCGGAATCGACAATCCTTCGCATGTTGAGCGATACAGAAACGAAGCGAACCGAGACGTAAGAACACGTCGGTCCGCGGCGGGAAAGGAGTTCCAGCCAATTTCCATTGAGTTGCCAAAGAACCACCAGCCCTTGCTGGTTAACTTGACATTAGGATAAACATTTCAATCCAGATGTCAATTCAAGCTGAAGAAAAACCATCGAAAAACGACGATAATAAGATTGTAAGATATATTCACAAAACATGTTACAACATTTTCTATGAAAATCGAGATTTCAATTTTTTCGTACATTTCGGGCCACCATCCACCAAAGGGTGCATGTTGGCGAGTTGGCACGTCTAATCTTTCACGATGTCAGACCACACGGGAAATTCCGAACAAATAGGTTCTAAGTTCCGCTTCGTTCCTCCGGATTTTCGATTATGATAGACACACCTCCCCGCGAAACGCGGTCCGTTCACATCACTTGAAATCAATAACTGTCGCCGGAATGAAACGCGCCCACTCGAATTTGAACCGAAGCGATATCTCCCGTCGCGAACTCCTCGCCGTCGGCGGGCTTTCGGCGATTGGCTTGTCGTTGCCGTACGTGCTGCACGCCGAACATCGGCGGGCGAAACCGGCGCGGGCCAAGTCGGCGATTCTGGTGTATCTCTTCGGCGGACCGTCGCACGTCGATATGTGGGACATGAAGCCATCGGCTCCCGCTGAAATTCGCGGCGAGTTCTCCCCCATCGCGACCGCCCTGCCGGGGACCGTCTACTGTGAACATCTGCCGCAACTCGCGCAGCTCAACGATCGTTACACGCTGATCCGCACGATGACGCACGACCGCACGGTGCATGGCGGAGCGGTCGGATTCGTGCTCACCGGCACGCGCACCGGCGACCCGGGTATTCCCGGCGTCCGCGGACCCGATGCCACCCCCGACGATCACCCCTGCCTGGGGGCGACGATCAATCGCTTCGCACCGGCTATCGCTCAAGTCCCCACTGCCGTCACGCTCCCGTGGGACATGACCGACGGCCAGGGGCGCAAACCGCCGGGACAAACGGCGGCACTCTTGGGACCGAAGTACGATCCGTGGCTGATCGAGGCCGACCCGAATGATCGGAAATTCCGCGTTGAAGGATTGTCGTTGCAGCCGGGGATTTCGATCGACCGGCTCCGCGATCGTCAGGGATTGCTCGGCGAGTTCGACCGGCAGCGCTCGCTCGTCGAGACGATCGCCTCGGCGGGGTTGATGAACGACTATTATCGACATGCGTTTTCGATCCTGACGTCGGCCGAGACGCAGACCGCGATCGACATCTCGCGCGAACCCGATTCGCTGCGCGATCGCTACGGGCGAAACACGTTCGGCCAAAGTTGCCTGCTGGCCCGCCGCATGATCGAGGCGGGGGTTCGCTTCGTACAGGTCAACATGGGGAACCGCCTGTTCGGCGATTACGGGTGGGATACGCATTCCCACAACTTCCCGCAGCATCGAGACCAGTTGCTGCCGAAGTTCGATCCCGGATTTTCCACGCTACTCATCGATCTCGAAGAGCGCGGCCTGCTCGATGAAACGCTGGTGATCGGCATGGGTGAATTTGGCCGGACTCCCAAGATTTCCGCAGGGGGCGGACGCGATCACTGGCCGCAATGTTATTCGCTGATCCTCGCCGGCGCCGGCATCCAGCACGGCCTGGAACTCGGCCAGTCGGATTCCCACGCCGAGTACCCGATTCTGCGCCCCGTCACTCCCGAAGACCTGGTAGCGACGATCTACGACCTGCTGGGGATCGACCCCGCGCAACCCATCCACGACCGCCTCAACCGCGAACACCCGCTTGTCCGGGGCGATGTGATTGGTGAAGTGTTGGCGGGGTGAGGATGATGACAACGCAGCCGGGTAGCCGGGACAGCTCAGTGTCCCGGTCGCGCAGCGACAAGAGGCAACCGTGACGAATTCCGCAAGCCTCAATAGACTTCTTTGCCTGATCGTAACACAAAGATGCAACGACCTTTGTTATACTGTTAAAGACGAAGAATACTAGCGAAGTCAGTGCCACACGACGCCGAAAACATTCCTCCTGAAGAATTACAAAAGGTCATCATTATGGGGGATTCAAAGTCATTGACGGCGGACACATATTTTGCCGAAGCCGTAACCAGTATCTTTGATCGTTTTTTTCGAGAACAGGACGCACGGCGAGAAGCTTTCGTATGCCGTAACATGGTGCGATACTCTACCACCAATTGGTTCGCGGAGGTTCTTTATCTGCCGTTTGACGGTCCGAAATATTCGCCACGCGTGGAAATCGGTCCCGTCCCAGAAATATTTGACGATCCTCGACGAAATCGCGTTGATGTCATGCATACTGCGCCATCAGATACTGAAGAGCACGAATATAACCTCCGCTGGTGCTTCCAGTCGCATCATGAATTGGAAGCGGCACTAATCGCCGTCAGAGATCGGATATTAACAATCTACACAGTTGCATATTTGCAAGATTCCGAACTACTCAAACGGCTCTTGATATACCGTCGTGATGTCGTTGAGGCGACCTGGACTAATGAAATTAACGAACACAACGACTCAATTATTCGAGCCGAAGCTGAAAAAGCTTTTTTTGACAAGGATTATGTGAGAGCGATTCAAAAATATTACTTGATCCCTCATGAACGACGTACACAGATCGACGAGAAAAAGCTTCTGATTGCAAAAAGTCGAGTTGCTCGACCGCGCGTCGAGACTTGATCTTGAATCGACATCGTGTTAGCAACTTCCCGGCTCACAGAGCCGGGGCACACAAGAATTCAAATCCATGCCGTGGTATGATGCCGAACAGACGACTCGGCAATTCCAACCCCATCCGACTTATCATCGGGTATTCGGCGAATCCATTTCACATCCAGCAAGGCGAAAGCTCTTCTCATGTCTAACCACTATGCATCCATGCTGCGCGGCGTTGTGAGATTGTTGATCGGCATGTTAATGATCGCCGGGGTGGGGATGACTCCCGTAACGAACGCCGCGCCGACCGACGCCGACACGACAGTCTTCTACGTCTCCCCGCAAGGGAACGACGAATTTTCGGGGAAATTTCCCGTTGCGGATGCCAATGCCAAAGATGGTCCGTTCGCAACGCTGACGGCGGCTCGGGATGCGATTCGGCGATTGAAGAACGTGAACGCTCTCCCCGGTGCGGCGGTCGTGATGGTGCTGGAGGGGACGTATCACTTGCGTGAACCGCTGGTGCTCACGTCCGAAGATTCCGGGACGGAGACGAACCCCATAACTTACACCGCATATCCCGGCGATCACCCGATCCTCAGCGGAGGCCGGGTCGTCGATGGCTGGAAGCCGTATCAGGGGGAAATTCTTCAAACGCAGCTTCCCGAAGTCAAAGCGGGAACGTGGAAGTTCCGTCAACTCTTCTTTCACGGCGATCGGCAGCCGAGATCGCGCTGGCCGAATACTGATGCTGCGGAACCGCTCTACAGCGGGTGGGCGTTCATCGAAACGGGGGCGACGAACGAGACTCCCGAACCGAATACGCATCGTTTCATTTCCGATCAACCCGCGAAGAACTGGTCGCATCCCGAACAGGCGGAGATCAACGTCTTCCCCTGGTATTGCTGGGTGAACGACATCATCCCCATCAAGTCGGCGGACGTCGCCGGGCAATCGATCACTTTGACGCGGGCACCCAATTTCGGTTTCATGCCGCTCATGCCGGGGAATCGCTTCTGTGTCGAGAACATGCTCGAAGAACTCGACCGGCCAGGAGAGTGGTGCCTGCGGACCGATACGGGAACGCTCTATTTCTGGCCTCCGGATGAGTTGCAACCGGGGGACGTCACGGCTCCGGTGATCGATACGCTGATCGAACTCCACGGGACCGCCGAGTCGCCGTTGCGGCATGTCACGATTTCCGGGTTGACCTTCACGCACACGCAGACTCCTTTTCCCGAACATCTGCACGAGAACTTTCACTCGCCGACGATGCGCGGGGCGGCGATCTCGCTCGAACACTGCGACGGCTGCCGTATCGAAGAGAACCGGTTCATCATGCTGGGGGGCGACGGTGTCCGCTTGCAGGGGGCGAACGCCCGCAACGAAATCGTCGGCAATGAAATCGCTCATACCGGCGGCGCGGGGGTCGTGCTGGCCAGTCTCGACAAAGAGGGGAACGCCGGCGACACCCCCGACTTTGAAAATCAGGAGACCTTGCGGCGTTATTCCAGCCGGTTTCCGAAACTCGTCCGCAATGTCATCTCCGATAACCACATTCACCACTGCGGCTATTTCAAGAAGAACTGCGGCGGCGTGCATATGTACGCGATCAACAGCATCGACAATCTCATCGCTCACAATCACATCCACGACATGTCCGACAAAGGGATGGTCATGCAGGATGGCATCGGACGCTACATCGTCGAATACAACGACATGCATCACCTGGGATTGGAAATCGCCGATACCGGCGGGATCATGGTCAATCGCTGGTTTGTTCTACACGATGATCCCGAACTGTCGAACGGGGCGATCATTCGCTTCAACCTCATCCGCGATTGCATCGGCTGCGGCGCGTACAGCGAGCCTCGGCATCCCAAAGGGGAAGGGGACCGCACGACCGCGAACGGACGCATCTGGACTCCCTACTACACGTGGGGAATTTACTTCGATAACTCAGGCATGAAGAACACCGTCTTCGGTAACATCGTCGTCTCGACGGTCCTGGGGGGAGTCGCGCTCCCCGTCGGCAATCCGGCGAACAATCGCGTCGAAAACAACATCTTCATCGGCAGCAGCGGCAACCAGATCGACCTGCGGCTGACCGGCGCGAACAATCGCTTCTTAAGGAACATCATCTACTATTCCGATCCAAAGGCGATGCTCTTCGCGGCGAACCCCTCGGCGACCGCATCGATCTCCGAGTGCGATCGCAATGTCTACTTTCTCGCCGGCGATAAGCCTCCATCGATTCGCGGGATAGGCACGCTCGACGATTGGAGAAAACTCGGCTTCGATCAACACTCGCTCGTAGCCGACCCGTTGTTTGTGGATGTCAAGAATGGCGATTACCGCCTCCGTCCCTCATCACCGGCGTATACGTTGGGTTTTCAACCGATCCCGGTGGAGAAGATTGGGCCAAGGCGGAGGTAGGAATGTCCTCATTCACTATTTATGCTCGTGTTCGTCGTGCGGTTCTTCCTCGAAGTCGCCGGCGTAAGGGGTGCCATCGACTTCGCCGCTGATCGTGCCGGCGAACTTCTGGACGATCCCCAGGCTATCATGTTGTCCCACGAACCGAGACGCCAGGCCATCCGTTTCTCCTTCCAATGGCACGGGCATGAGTTCGATCTGGAACTTCGGTTCATTGATGCTCAGCAGCACCTGATCGGCCATAATCGGTGTCGCAGTTTTTTCGTCGCTTCCCAGAATATAGACGGTCGCAGTTTTCTTGTCGTGATCCACCGTGAATTCGACGTGATACTTGCCCCCGCCCCAATCGGATACGGTCCCATCATGCGGACCGGCTTTGTGGTCACCATGCTCGTGACCGTGTTTGGCGTCGGCTGACTTTGCCGCCGGCGCAGGCTGTGGTTCGGGTGACGATGGAGCCTGCTCACCGCAACCGGCCACGAAGAAGACCAATAAACAGGTGATGGAAGAGGCGAATGAGAGGTATTTCATGTTCATGTGATGTCTTTCAACAACGTGTTCTTGATATCGGGACGCTTTGAACGATTGAGTAACAAAGTTTGTGTGAACCAGCGAATGGGATTTTGTGGCAATGGTTATGCTTTCAATGTATGTACCACGTTCTCCTCGGACTCGTCGAGCCGCGCTAATTTCACGGCATCCTTGCCGCTGAATTTCCAGAAGATCCCCGGATGAATCAGGAATTCGCAAAATGTCGACGTCACCAGTCCACCGAGGATGACGGTGGCGACGGGGTAAAGGATTTCCCGCCCCGGTTCTTGTCCGCCTAGCACGAGGGGAACGAGACCGATCCCCGCCGTCAGGGCGGTCATCAGCACGGGAGCAAGTCGTTCCAAACTGCCGCGCAAGACCATTTCGCGCGTGAAATCTTCCCCCTCTTCTTTCATGAGGTGAAAATAGTGAGTCACGAGCAGTATTCCGTTACGGACGGCGATTCCGCCCAGAGAGATGAAGCCGACGAGGCTGGCAACGGTCAATGACTGTTGCGTGATGACCAGCGCGAAAACACCGCCAATGAATGCGGTGGGCAGGGCGTTGAGAATCTGCAGGACGACGCGCACCGAGGGGTATAGCAGCATCAGGACAATAAACATCCCGACGACCGAAAGCCCCGCCAGGACGAGAATGAGCGTCGTCGCACGCTGTTGACTTTCAAACTGTCCGCCGTACTCGACGAAATATCCTTCAGGAAGGTCGATCTCGCTTTGAACTCGCTGCTGTATTTCCGCAACGGCGCTCGCCAGGTCGCGATCCTGAGTATTACAACGAATCACGATCCGTCGGCGTGCATTTTCTCGATTCACGGCATTAGGTCCGGCTCCCTCGCCGACGTCCGCCAGTTCGCGAAGTTCGATCTGGCCGCGATTATTTGGCAGGTCGATTCGCAAGCGGCCGAGATTGGCGAAATCGGTGCGATAACCTTCCTCTAATCGCACCATCAAATCGAAGCGGCGCTGTCCTTCGAGAATCTCGGAGACGACTTCCCCCTGCAATGCGGTCTGAATGATGTCGGCAACGTATCCTCGGGTCAGTCCGTGAAACGCCAGATCGTCGGCGCGCAGACGAATGTGGAGTTCTTCCGTTTGCCGAATCGGCTCGACAACGGGAGGGGTCACTCCCGGCACATTCTGTATCGTCGCTCGGACCTGTTCTGAAAGTTGCTGCAACGTATCCAGATCGTCGCCGTGAATCTTGATGGCAATCTGCGCGTAGACCCCGGAGACCATGTGACTGATCAGGTGCGCCAGCGGTTGCTCGACTTCGATGTCCACTCCCGGCACTTCATCGCGAAGCTCTTCCAAAAGTTGCTTGAGAATGTCCTCGCGATGACGGCCGCTATCGGGGTTCATGCTGAGAATGTATTCGCTCGCACTGACCGGCATGGCGTGTTCATCCATCGTCGCGCGACCGGTACGACGCACGAAATGGATGATCTCCCCCTGTGGGTTCTTTTCCGACGTCTGCAATTTCTGAAATTTGGCGTCAATGACTCGCGCGGTTTTGTTGGATGCCTCGAGTGATGAACCCGGCGGCAACGTCACATTGACCTGGATACTTCCCTCGTCGAACTGCGGCAGAAAATTTCGACCGAGATGAGCCATCTCCCACGCCGCATACCCTACGCACATCCAGGTCAGCAACAACAGCCAACTGGGCCGCGACATGCTCAGCCGGATCAAATAGCTTGCGGCCTTCTTCAAGCTCTTGAGCAGTATGCCGTCGTGTTCCGAGTGGGTGGCTTTGGATTGCGGTAACAAATAAAACGACAAGACGGGCGTAACCGTCAGCGAGACGAACAGCGAAGCCAGAATCGAGACGATATAGGCGACGCCGAGAGGTACGAAAAGCCGTCCTTCCACCCCGTCGAGCGCGAACAGCGGCAGGAATACCAGAATCACAACCGCCGTGCCGAAGACGATGGCGCTGCGGATTTCTTTGCTGGCTTCGTAGACGACTTGCAGTGCCGATTTCGGGGATGCCAGTGCGTTGTTTTCTTTAAGGCGTCGGAAAATATTTTCAACGTCGACAATGGCATCATCGACCAGTTCCCCCATAGCAACGGCGATACCACCCAACGTCATCACGTTAATCGAAAGATGCGTTCCCGTCAGAAAGCCAATCAACCGAAACACCAGTGTCGTGATGACCAACGATAACGGAATCGCGGTGAGAGTTATGAACGTGGTGCGGAAATTGAGGAGAAACAGAAACAGAATGATCAACACGAGGACGGCTCCGATGACCAGCGCCTCGCCGACATTGAAAATGCCGCGGTCGATGAAGTTCTTGAGCCGGAACAGTTCCGAGTTGACGATGATGTCGGCAGAAAGCGAAGCTTCCGTCTCTTGAAGAGCTTCCTGAATGTTGTCGGTCAGCGAACGCGTATCGACATGCGGCTGCTTGACCACCGTGAACACCACTCCCGGCCGCCCGTTGACGCTACCGTCGCCTCGTTTGAATTGCGGCCCTTCCGTGACGTCGGCGACTTGGCTCAATAAAATGGAGCGGTCCAAATGGGCTTTGATGGGTATATTGCGCAGATCGTCAAGCACGAGTCTTGAATCGGGTCCGAGCCGTCCCAGAACCCGAATCGGCCGCTCGGTCTCCCCCTGCACGGCAAAGCCGCCGCTCGTGTTGATATTGCTTTCTTTAAGGGCTTGTTCGACTTCCTGCAGCGTCACCCCATACTCGAGGAGCGCCGCCGGATCGATGAGTACCTGATATTGCTTGCGGTCCCCCCCTTGCACGAAAACTTCGGCGACTCCTGTCACCTTCAGCAGTCGTGGCCGAATGACCCAATCCGCCACCGTTCGTAATGCCATCTGCTGTGATTCGAGAGTAGGAAACGAGACTTCGTGAGGTTGCCCCGAGATCGTGATGCGGGCCGAAGTGAGCGTTTTGTTGTCATGTGGAGAGGGACTGTCTGCCGAGTCGTTTTCGCTTTCAATCGCAAATCGCAAATCGTCGATCGAACTTTCTACTCGTTCCCAAGTCTCGGTTCGATGCCTGTTCGCAGGTCGCCAGACTGTAATCTGCGGCTTGTCTGATTGTTGTACCAGTTCCGCCAGCAGTCCTGTTTTTCCCACGGGAACGAGGTCGCCCCCTTGTGGTCCTTGCTGGCGATAAATGCCCGCAATGACGATCTGCCCCATAATGGATGCCGGCGGAGTCATCTGAGGTCGAATCCCTTCGGGTATGACGCCGGCCAGAGTTCCCAGCCGTTCCTGCACGGTCTGGCGAGCGGCACGAATCTCGGTCGTCCAGTCGAATTCGATGTAGATCACGTTCAAACCGGCAGTCGTCTGGCTGCGGACGGCCTGCACGCCGCTCGCGCCCAGTAAGGCGATTTCAATGGGTTGCGTCACCAGCGTCTCCACTTCTTCGGTGGCGAGGCCGGGGCATTCCGTAATAATGATCACGCGCGGCCGGTCGAGATCGGGAAAGACGTCGATGGGCATCTGCGTCGCGAGAAACGAACCGTAGGCCAGCAGCGCCAGGCTGATGACAACCACCAGCATGCGGTATCGGAGCGAAAAGCGAATGACGGCGTTAAGCATTTTTGATTTTCGATTTCTGATTGTCGAGTGAAGACTGCGCGGATATGCGCAGTGCAAATGTTTTCGTCCGCTGCTTCAATTCTTGCTCGCTCATTGTTTCCCCCCAATCGAAAATCACAAATCGAAATTCAAAACTCATTAGTGAGCCCCGTGAACCGATCCGTCCGCGTGAACGTGAACATCGGCACGCATGCCGCTTGCCGCCTGAGCCTTGAGGACTCGATTGAGTGAAGCGGCCCCGTTTTGTGCGAGGTATAGTCCGGTCGTGATGCTGCCATCATTGGCGATCACGACGTGGATTCGGTCTTCGTGGAGGATCTGCACGGGGAGTCGGTTGAATAAGTCGCCGTTCTGTCGAAAGACGTAGGCTTCCGGACCTTCACGCACAACCGCCGCGGAGGGGAGCACGATGACGTCTTCGTGTTTTTCGACGGGGACTTGAAGTCGAACTCGCTGTCCGGGACGAAAACGCCAGACGATGAAAATCTGCCCGTTCTTTTCGTAGTCTTGAGATTGGTTTGTCAGCGGTATGAAAAAATCGAATGTGCGGCCGTCAGGATCAATGGAATTTGCCAGGTGACGAATTTCAATTTTCTGATCGAGCGCGGGCCAGCTTTTGCGGTCATCTTCGGCAAATTCAACTTGAATCGGCCAACGGTTCTGAGCCGCCTGCGCCAAAGATGGTGCTTCCTGTTTGAAGGCATGTCCTTCGATGTAGAGCGAAGAATGGTTCGCCAGCATCGAGAGCAACTGCCCCGCCTGCACCTGCTGGCCCAGATCGACCTTGAGTTCCTGCACCTCGTAGGCCGGTCCATCGATGCGATCGCCACCGAGATGAAATGCGGTCGGCTGGATCTCGGTCGTTCCATCGCTTGCCGTGACCGGAGGGGGTGCGACGATTTCAATGGTCGAGACAAAATCACCTTCAGTGACCGCTTCAATTTGCGTCGGGTTGAGGCCGCGCGTTAACAGGTCCTGGCGGTAGGCACGAATGGCCGCCAATTGGCGACGGAGTTGGTTATCGAGTTCAATGAGTCGGGATTCGGGAATGGCCCCGCTTTTGACGGGCTTTTCCAAGCGAGTTCGCTGTTCTTTGATCAATTCCGTTTCACGCGTTGCCTTGAACAGTTCGGACTGCGTATTTTGAAGATACTCGCTGAACAATCGCAATGAAAAGAGGCGGTCGCCCGGTTTCACGGTATCGCCGGGAAAGGCATGAATATCCGTCACGACTCCCACGGCGGGCGATGTGACTCCGCGATCCGACAGACCCGGTCGATCCACGATCACTCCGGGAATCTGAATCGTGCGCCAGTATTCCTGCGGCTTGACGGCCTTTGATATCAATCCCAGATTCTTGCGAGCCTGTTCACTCAGCTTGAGCACTTTTGCTTCCTCAAGGGGAGCAGAAACCTCCTCTGCGGCTTTCGCGACGGTCGTGCGCGCGGCAAACCATTCGGACCAACGATCGCGCGTCAGATACACTGCCGTTCCTGTTCCGGCAATCAGGGCGATAACGCCTGATATCCGTAATATGCGTGTGATTTTCATGAGTATGCCTTTTGATTTGTCATCGTCATGGTACGTTGTTCGGTGTCGGTGGCAGTTCCGGCGAAACGGACGGCCATTCGTCTTCGAGAGTCAGGCCGGAGATAACCGCCGCCGCCTTCCAGGCTTCACCGAGAGAACGGACGTATTCCAAACTGGCTTGAGCCACGGCGCGTTGAGCTTCGAGTACGCGCAGATACTCGAACTGTCCCCCCTGATATGCTTCTCTTGAAAGTTGATACGTTTCCTGGGCGCGAGGCAGGATTGCATCACGATAGCGGGCGGCGCGGCGACGTGCGGAAACGTAATCGCGCATGGCCAATGCTGCCCGCTCAGTCAATTCATTCTCGATCTGGTTGACACTCTGAATGGCCTCGCTGAGTTGAGCTTGGGTGGCAAATATGTTTCCTTGATTGCGGTTCCAGAGTGGGATGGAAACGCTGGCTCCGATTCTGAAATCGTCCGAACGGTTCTGATTTTGGCGAACGTATCCCGTATCAATGTTGAGGTTGGGAACCGGCTCCACTTTAGCCCGTCTCAGTAACAGCCGCGCCCTTTCCACGCCAAAAAGCGCAGCTTGTAATTCGGGGTGGTTCTCGAGAATGGATTCCTGAACCAGTTCCAGATCGTATTCCGGCAGCGGATCGGTCAACGAGCCATCGACGCTGGTCAACTCCAGTTGATTGACTCCTACCACTGCCGCCAGCCGCTTGTAGGTCGCCGGGAGTTCACGCTCGGCCGATTCGAATTCAGCCCGCAGTCGTTCGGCCTCCACTTCAAGCTGGACCAGGTCAAGACGGGCCGCTTGTTTGGCATCGACTAAGTCGTCGACTTGAGAAACGGATTTATCGGCCAATGCCACCATCTTTCTGAGGATTTCAATCCGCTCTTGCAATGTGAGTGCATCGAAGTACGTCGTGCGAATATTGGCTAGAAGTTCGTAGCGCTGAACCATGTAACGCCAAGATACTTGTTCGACCTCTTGTTGACCCGCCGCCTGACTGAGGCGAAGCTTGCCTCCCGTGACGATCTCCTGAGAAATCAAGGGAAGCGTATTCACGCCGGAACGTCCCGTCTTATCCCCCAGCTCATCAAATGTGACGCCGACTGTGGGATTGGGAAACAATCCGGCCTGGGCAGCGCGGCCGCGTGCCGCATCGATCGCGTAAGAGGCCACGGACAACTTCGGATTCTGTTCCAGCCCCAGCGAAACCAACTCTTCAAGCGACAGGCCGGTTCCCGCTTCAAGAACATCCGGATTGTCGTCACCGCCGGAGCGGTTGGCGGTTGCCTGCTGAGATGGAAGAGGCTCGATGTAGGCTGATAATTTCTCTGCGAACGAAAGTTGCAAGAGCACGAACACTCCCATCCAGCACGCTGAAAACAATGATTGAATCATCTCACCCTCCTGGCATTGAGTCGGTACGGATGGGTCGGCATCTTGCAACGACCCATCAATGGATATTTGCCGAGCAATCGATGGACCAAAGTGCGGTTAAACGACGCCGCTCGCCGTGTGATCGACTTTGGGATTAGCCTCGGTATCGCGCGGCGAATGTCAACCGCTCGTCGAAAGCAACGATGGGACACGGACGAACAGAATTGAGGCAAAGAATGTCGCCGCTCAGAGCGTCACGACAGGATTAAGAGCCGTCAGTGCAGGCGCAGCGGCGATTAGCAGCGGATACAGAGATTCCGCAGAAAGAGAGGACAGCGTGCGTCGAGAAACGGCGGTGGATAGCCACTCCGCATCAAGGGGAAGTCGGCACCGTTTTGAACGATCCCGTCCGCGGCACAAAAACTTGGCGTGGGGAATTCGCCGATGGTCGAAACGATGACGGAACGCGCCAGACCGAGCGTTACGGTATCGGGGCAATAGACCGCATCCGCATCGTGATCGTGCAGAGGTATGACCGAACCGTCAGACGCATGATTTTCTGCGTCAGGTTCGTTATGTAAAGCGTGGGTCAATGGAGTGCTGGAGTGAGAGTGGTCACGATGGTGGTGATCGTGTGCATCCTCACCCGTGTGGAAATGCGGCCGGATGGCATGATCTGACGAGACTGCGACATGGTCGCAATGCGTATGGAACGCGCACAACCAACCCTGGCTGGCGAGTACGCATGGGATCAGCAGTAGCGAGAATGCACGGCGCATCATAAAACCCTTATCGACATTTTGAACGCCCGAATTCTATACAAAATCGGCATAATCGGCAAGGTTGCTCAACTGTTTAGTTTAGATACGCTGCAATCCCATTCCCTCATCCGGGCGCATCGCTCACTTTGCGAAATATGTGCTCGACGGACATATAGAAGAAAGCGCCAATGTCGGGAGAATCGCTGGTGAGACCGATCGGAACAGACACGCCGAGCACCCATTCCACCTCATCGAACTGGCAGACGGCGTAGCGGAGACCGGGATTCAGAAGGGCTTGCGTCGAACTGACGCGAAAGCCCGCGTCATCAATTTCATCGTTGGCAAAGACCAGCGCCTCCACGAAAAAATTGAGGTAGACCTCGGGCTTCCAGAACGCACTGGCCCCAAAGTTGTAACCTCGAAGGTTGCGATGGGGAGAGTCGAACCCCTTGAGCATTGGTAATGAGACGCGCGGATACTACGTGAACCCCGCATTGGCGTGAGAGTCAAACATTTCGCCGTAGCTGCTGATGGGAAGGTTGAATTGATAACCCGCTTCACCGTTTCCGAGTCCGAATCGCTCGTCTCCCGTGGGAACGATCAGCGTGATGCGCGGTGCGCACCACAAGAAATCGTCGTCGGCCAGCAATTGATAACGGTAGTTGAGGAGCGTGTCACCCACGCCCCCGGTTCGCGTCGCCGGCCCGCCCGCCGGTTTTTCGTAGGCGTCCAGCATCAAAGACGTGAAAGAGAACTGGTGCTTTTGTGAGCCTAGCGGTATCTCCATCGTGTACGTCCAGGCGAAATCGCGAGCCTTAGGCTCCGCCGAGCGGCTTCTCAGATCGATCCAGTTGAAAATATGTTGTACTTCGCCGGCTTCCTGGTTGAAGGCCTCTTCGACCAAGAAAGCATTATCCCGGATATGCTCGGGGCCTTCCTCGTCGTTCTCGTTTTCATTCTCAACCTCATTCTGGTTGAATGAAGTGAGAACGACTGGCGACGAAAAGGTGAAGAGGCTTGGTGGTGTTTCGAGGTCCACGGATGCCGGAGTATCATCGAGACCTGTAGATGCTGAGGGACGCGGCGATGCGGTCAACCAATCCGGAGACTCCGCCATCGCCGACGGTAGATTCGCGGCCCAGGCGGCGCACCAGCATATCAGCCAAATCGCGATGTAACGCCGAACGCGTTGAATTGCCGCCATAACAAATCCTTTTGTCATGCCCGCTGCGAGTGATGGAAACCAATACCGACAGCGGGGGCGCAAAATCCCTGTGAATTCATTATCGGCCGAAAATGTCTCCCCAATTGATGGATATTCCTGAATCGCGGAAATATTCATTGAAGCCGCCAAAAAAAGAGCGACGGGAGCCGGCCTGCGCCGCTCGGCAGGAGGGGATCGGCACGAAAAAAGCCCGGCTCTCGCGAGAGAACCGGGCCTGGGTTACATCTTATTCGGAGTCAACGGTGATCCGAACAAGTGGTGGCTGCCGAGGTGACAGCCCGCCAGCTGTCGCTAAGCGATACCACCTCTCTGGCTAGTACTACCACAATTGTCCACTAGACCACCTCCTTTCCAACTAGAAGAACCACCGCCCGTGCCAGCCTGCCAGCGCTGACCGTTTGCGGCACAACTAGTCCATCGTGCAGCGTCTGCACGACCCGATACCACAATGTTCACAATTCGTCGAATTTCGGCAAGACCAAAACGCCCCATTTCAGAAAATTTTCGCCGTTTCTTCGCCGAATATTTTCTGAACGGATGGATGCCAATCCGCGGTTTTACGGTCCTCAAATTTCGAAGGATATGCACATGACACGATAGCATCGCAAGGGGTTCGCGCTGCGTCGAAAGAATATTGAAAGCGAACACTCCCACCCGGAATTCTTCGCGAACTTTGCGTCTTCGTGGTGAAAGACGAGTCCGCAGATATCGCAGATGGATGAACGCAGATGACAGAGAAAATAGCCGCCAATCGACATACTGGCTCGAAGCGCAAGCGAGAGTCTTGAATACGACAAGGAGAAGTCATCTTCGGCACTCCCCGATGATCCCAATCCAACCTCGCCCCTCTCTCCACCATGACGATGAAGAGAGGGGCTAGCGTCGTAAGCGGTTAGTCCTCAGCCGTCGGCGTCCAGGGAACCAGACCCCCGGCTGCGTTTTCTTCGGCTGAATCGGGGCTGCTCGCGGAAGGCGATCGCTGCGGGATTTCCGCCGAGACCGCATCGTCGTCGGTCTGTTGACCTTCTTCCGGAGGAGCAGAGAGATTTTGTGCGGACGAGCTCTGATTGTCGTTTCTCCGGCTGATGCGAGAAGCGCGTTCGTCGAGAATTGCCCGTGCGGCGCTGCGAATCTCTTCATCGGTCATGCGGCGGAGGTTCGCGAGTTCCGTCAGCGGCTTCAGGATTTGCGTCGCCTTGGCCACGCTGCTCTCCAGCAGCACGAATTCGAGCAGACCCTTGCGGATGCCATCCAGCGAAGAGACCTGAGTCTGAAGCTGTTCGTGCAGATCGCTCAGAATTTCCAGCGTGCTTAATGCATCGCCGATGTCTTGCGTTTTGCCGACGAGTTGCGATTGCATGTCGATGAGAGATGTCAGGTTTTTTTCCGCCGTCGCGGTCTGAATGTTTTCATCGAGCAAAGTCGCCTCTAGCGTCAACAGATTCTGGGCATGTGTCTGTGCTTCGGCCGATTTCTCGCTGCCGTCGACGAGCCGATCTTTCAACGCGATGAATTGTTCGAGCTGCGATTTCGCCTGCTCGAGAGCGTCCCCCCCGTGATCGATGGCAAGGGTCTTGAGTTGCCCCAGTTGCTCCAGTGCATCGCGGGCGACGGACGATTGCTCGCCGGTGGATTTCGCCAGCTCGTGTACTTCGGCGATCTCGTTCAACGCGATGATGGCATCGACCGTTTGCGAGTGGTTGGCGATCAACTGCTCCTGGATGCCGACGAAATCGTTGACCGCACTTTGAGCCGATGAGGTCAGCGCCCCTTCATCGACGAGCATCGCCTGCATATCGAGCAGCTTGTCGAGCGCCTGTGTGGCATCTTCCGTTCGCTCTGCCTGCTGTTCGATCTCGCGACGGAAGGAAACCAGCGATTGCAACGCCGAGGTGGACTGTGGCATCTCTTGTGCCTGCTGTCGCAGATTCGCGAGGAGCGAATTCGTCTGGTCGGCGACCGGCTGAGTCTCCGTCAACAGATCGAGTTGCTGCTGCATGGATGAGAGATTATGCTCGAGCGCCGAGATCTTCTGCATCAAAGGCTGAGCAATCAGCATCTGTATCCCAAGCACCATGCTGATGATCGTCAGGCAAACAAGCCCCCACATCCCTTTGTGCGTGACGGACATGGTCCGCGTTATGCCACCGATCTGGTCGGCCCAACTCGTCTGTTCTTGGTTCGCTTGCAAAATCAACCTCCTGAGGAAACAGACCGACTTTCAGCCACAATATCTCTTCGCACGTTAAATATTATGCAATTTACCTACGCTCCTTATATCGCCATTTTCGGGGTGGGAGTCTTGTGGAACCTCTCCTCATTTCAGGATATTTGGGCAACATGCAATCAAAAAGTAGAATTTTAGGTCATATACGAAGGCAGATTTTACGGTTATTCCGATGAATCAGCGTTCTCTGGCTCCGAGGGCAAAGGCCTTCGAGCGTCAAGGGGCCGGCGGATGGAACCCTCGTTGCCGTCTGGTCCAATTCTGTTCACATCTCGATCACAGCATCGTTGACGGAGGGACCAGACACCATTAGAACACATGACCGGCGAAGTACTTTCTGCAAATCTCTGAGCGACATTCAAAGAACCAAACGACAAGGACACCGCTATTATGCTGATCTTCGATGCTCACCTGGATATGGCCTGGAACGCGGTCGAGTGGAATCGCGATCTCATGCTCACCGTCGCCGAACTGCGCAAGTTCGAACGGCAATTCCCCGGGATCGTGCCCGGCGATTGTACGGTGACGTGGCCCGAACTCCGTCGCGGCGGCATCGGCATCACGATCAGCACGCTCCTTCCCCGGTTGCATCGCAAAGATAAGCCGCTCTCGCATTATCAGTCGCGCGAAGCCGCTTATGCTTCTTGTCACGGACAGCTCGCCTACTACCACGCGATGGAAGAGCGAGGAGCGATTCGCGCCATCCCCGACCGCAAGACGCTCGATGCCCACGTCGTCGAATGGGAGGCCAACCCCAACGGCAACCAGCCGATCGGCTACATCCTCAGTATGGAGGGAAGTCCCTCGATCCTGCGTCCCAGCCAGATCGAAGAGTGGTACAACGACGGCCTGCGCCTGCTCGGTCCCGCTCACTACGGCCCCGGTCCGTACTGTTACGGCACGGGGAGCACCGGCGGACTGAACGCCGAAGGCCGAGAACTCATCAAGGAAATGCAGCGAGTCGGCGTCCTGCTCGATGTGACGCACCTCGCCGACCAGTCGTTCTGGGAAGCCCTCGACATCTACGACGGCCCCGTCATTGCCAGTCATCACAACTGCCGCGCGATCACTCCCGGCGATCGCCAGCTCGACGACGAACAGATCAAGGAACTCATCAAGCGCGACGCCGTCATCGGCGCGGTGTTCGATGCGTGGATGATTGCCCCCGGCTGGACCATCGGCGTGACGAAGCCCGAAGATTCGGACGTCACGCTCGAAAAGCTGGTCAACCACATCGACCACATCTGCCAGTTGGCGGGGACCACCAAGCATTGCGGCATCGGCTCCGACCTCGACGGCGGCTTCGGGAAAGAGCAGTCCCCCAAAGACCTCGACACGATCGCCGACTTACACAAAGTCGCCGAAATCCTCAAGAACCGCGGCTACAGCCAGGCGGATATCGAGGGGATCATGTGCAAGAACTTCGTGAACTTCTTCAGGAGAGCGTGGAAGGATTGAGTACGCGGAGTGCCATGAGCCGGGTGGCTTGTCCACCCGGTGTTTTCCAGCGGTGGCCACCCTTTTTCCACGACCAACGCGGCACGCGCGGACCCATCAAGCGGCGGAGTCATCATGTCAATCCTCGAAGATTCCACCGCCGAGCAACATGTCCGACGCGTGCGGGATTCGGCGGCGTTTGTTCCTTATTTTGCGACGGTCGTCATCGTCGTGGGGGTCGGTTCGCTCGTGCTCCTCGGCTGGTTTGGGTTGGACAAATGGACGACGTTCAATGAACAAGCCGATAAGTCTCACCTCGCCGCCGTCAAGATGGGGATGCTCGTCGGCGTCATTCTCGGCGGGGGGACCGCGCTCGGGCTGACTTCGATCTGCTACGGATTGTGGCTGCTGTTTCGGCGTCGCAACGATCTGTTGGTTCTGCGACTCTGGGACGAACTGGCCGACTTGCGATCCACTCGCTAACCAGGAGACTTGTCGATGCTCGCTTTCATTCCAGGTGTCTTTGAACTGCTCATCGTCGGGTTGGTGCTGATCGCCGTTGTGATTCCATTTTGGATGATCTGCTCCAAGGCAGGCTTCCCCGGCTGGATCGGTCTTGGCGTCCTGGTGCCGGTTTTGAACGTTGTTCTGTTATTCTTCCTGGCTTTCGCCGAATGGCCTGCCCTTCGGCGCATTCCCGAAGACGATTCAACGGAATTGTGAATCGGTGAAGTCATTACAACCGATTGAGCCAGCGAGTGCCACCGAATTGATTGAGCGGTTTATTGTATGTTGGTTCTTACCATAGATTTTTCGAGACGCGACCATGAAAAAATGCATCTCACTGATGCTGTCGGCTGCTATCGTCGTGGTCAGCAACAGCCGAGTCTTTGCTGACGAGACGCCGGCCCTCATTTATGCTGCGGATCCGCAGCATCTTTGGAATCGCTTGCACTCGGCGCTTTGGGATCGCGTCGGCCCAGACGGACGCATCTATGGCCGCGATCGGCTCGATCCGCTGCTCTGGTATCAGACACGGCATCTGCTGGAAGGCCCATCGCGAGACGCCGCGCTCGAATTACTGCGCGAATTTTTGGACAGCCACGGCGAAACCCTCATCGACGACCCGCTCAAGCGCGCGCTGCTGCAACGCGACCTGTGGGCGATCTTCGACTGGCTCGCCAATCCCCATGCCGACGAGAATTACAATCCGATCGGGGAAGAAGCGCAGGGACTGCTCCGCCGGCCGTTGGCCCAGGTGATCGAGCGCTTGGCCCTTGATGCCGAGACCATCGACACGTTGCCCGACATGTACGCCGCCGCCGTCGCGTCCGGGGAATTTCCGGGGGCGTTTGATCCCGCGCAGCCGCAAGCGTCGTTTCTGCCCCCCGACTTGTTCGATCCGGACGGCCCGTGGGTCTGCATCGGGCGCAACGGCAGCGATATCATCGTCCCTGCTCATACGGAGAGTTTCTCGCGCTCGAGCTTCCAGGTCTTTCTGAATCTGCCCGAGGGGCGCGAGGCGACGACCGAGTATCTCAACGCACTCAGCAGCTTCAAAGAGCCGTTTCGCCTCGAACCTCTGTCCGACGGCCGATTCGTCAAACGTACCAACCCCGCGCTGCCGCAGTTTTCCGACGGCACGCAGGTCGCCCTTGTGCGCAGCGCGTTGCTCATCGACTCTCGCTTGCACCTGCGCCCGACGAATCTTATCGAGAGCGTGCAATTGCGAGTTTTCCGCGACGCGCGATCGAAGGAAAACTATGAATTCACACTCAGCCGTGCCTTGTTGATTGCCGGCACAGCCGGCGGACTCCATGCTGTGGCCATTGACGAACGCGATTTTTTGACCAGTATCAACCCCCATTCCGCGGACGAGTTCGAGCTGTCCCGAAATGCCACGGGCGAAGGGTTGGATCGCCGAATGCACGTCGTCCGCCAAAGATGTAATAGTTGCCACCGCGAACCGGGCGTGCATTCCTTCAATACGTTCGTCGGCGGGTTCTCGCCCCCCGAACTGCTTCCCTCACTCAGCGATACGGGGACAACCGAGCGCGGGGAGACCGCGGCGATCAAATACAAACAGACTCGCTATGATTGGGGCCTGCTGGAAGGACTTCTCATCAATGCGCACGAGTCCGCCTCGCCTCGGCCATGACGAAATTGAGAGACCCTAACACAACCGGTTGTGCCTGTCAAAAAGGCCACAACATTTTCAGAAATTCATGCAGTACAGAGGTTGTGTTAGAGATATTAAGAAGTTTCACTACGGCGATATCTTGCCGATCAACAGCAGGTCGGGATGATGGCCGTAGTATTGGCCGTCGATTTCGCCGCCGCCGGTTTCTCCACCGATCAGGTAGATGCGATCTTCCTTGACGACCGACATCGGCAGGTTGTTGTCGATCGGGAGTTTGTCGGCGGTCCCGAACAGATCGGTCTCGGTATCGTAGACGAACACGTCGTTGTGCAATCCGCTGGCGGGACGCTTTTGCGAGGCGACGCCGTATTTGTCGCGGATGGTACCATCCGGGTTGGCGACGTAGGTGTATTGATGCCCCCCGGGAAGGATGATCCAGCGATTCTGAAAGATGAGGTTGCTGCTCTTGGGAAAGTTGCCGCTCGAAACGGGAAGATCGCGCAGCCGCGTCCACGCTCCGCTCTTCGGGTCATATCGCCAATTGTCGACGACGGTGCAGTAACCGTAACTCGTGCCGTCGCGCATGAGATCTCCGGTCGCCCCGCCGATGAGATAAAGCTGGCCCTCGATCGTCTGCATCGCCTGCACGAAACGCGGCGTACCGGGACATGCGGGCAATTCTTTCCAGCCCTCGTTGAGATTTTTGGTATCGAGCACGAGCAATCGGGCGCCGAGTCGTTTGACGTCGCCGGCGCGATCGTGTTCGGTGTAAAAGCCTTTGACGCCGTCGTAGTCGGCTCCGCCGAGCACGTAAATCGATTCGCCGATCACGCTCACCGCGGCGGATGTGAGTTTCCAGGGGAGCGAGGGAAGTTCATCCCACATCCATGATCCGTCGTCGCGTCGCCCGAGCCGCCAACCATCCGCATAGCAATACGGTTCGGAATAACTGAACCCACCCCAGAAATAAAGAGCATCGCTCACTTTAGCCGAGAACAAACCTTGCCGCGCCTCGCCGGGAAAATCAGGGAGATCAGTCCACTTTGGCTTATCGGTGGTGACGTCGAGTCCCCAGACTTTCTTCAGAAACCCGCGCGGATACCGTCCCGGCTTACGGCGGTTATCTTCATCGAGTCCGCCGCTGCAAAATCCGCCCGCCGTGATCAGCGTCTCGCCGATGAATCCGCCGTCGCTGTCCTGAAATCCCTGCGGAAGATCGGGACCAAGCGACCAGTCGATCTTGAGCATCGGTTCAAGCTGAGTTTGCGGAGCAGGTGAAGGAGGTTCCGCGGCGTGCAACGTCGAGCTGATCATGAAAAAACCGGAGCAGACAAATAAAAGGATTCGGGGGTTCATATTCGTACTCCTGTTGATGTCACAAATCGAAGAAATGCTGACATTCAAAGTCCCAATTCAGACCCTGAGCGAGCCACGGAATCCCCTGGCGGCATAGTAAGATTCCGCACCGTTGTGATACACGAAGACATGGCCGAAACGGCGATCACAAAAGAGAGCGCCGCCGAGTTTTCTAATATCTGCCGGTGTTTTCACCCAGCTCGACGTCTTCGTATCGAAATTTCCAAGTTTCTGCAGCTCTCGATATTGTTCTTCCGTTAAAAGTTCAATACCCATGGCCGAGGCCATCTCGATAGCGTTATTTTTTGGTTTATGTTCTTTCCTGGAATCCAGCGCTTCACGGTCATAACAAACACTTCTGCGGTCTTTAGGACTTTCCGCTGAACAATCGAAAAAAATGTATTCGCCCGTCTTTTTATCGTGACCGACAACATCCGGTTCACCGCCGGATCTTTCCATTTCATGGAGCGACCACATTTTTTCGGTATTCGCTTCCAGCTTCGCTTTGACTTTAGCCCATTCGAGACCTTTATGGCGGTTCATATTTTTCTCAAAACGTGCTCTCAACATTCTGAGTAGTTCTTCACGTTGTTCTGGTGACACCTTTTTTGTTTCAGTGCCTTTCATAGAGGTATCCTTTTCAGTGCTGTATCGAGTTCATGCATCGATGCCGCATGCTCGCGCTTCGTGCTCGACCACAAGGGGAGATGATGGCTCTCGCAGGCCGTTGAAAATGGGTGCTGCTCCTGGTTTGACCGGCAGTGAGGTTGATAATCGTTGGGACAAGACCGGGTGGATAAACCACCCGGCTCATGAATTTCAGCATTTGATCATTGTTCAACGGGCTGCTAGTCGGTGCAAGACTCCGGTTGCGAATAACCGGAGCTACCCGATGGTGGGCATAGCCCACCATCAAAATCAAGCTTGTTCCAACGGATGCCTTCGCTCGGCGAGAGGCAAGGGCTGGCGGGCACCGTTCGCGAAGTGCGAGGCGTAGACGCCTTGAACCATCTCCGTGATTAGCCGGGCGTGATCGAGCGATGAGAGGGGGTCGCGGTCTTCCTCGATCGCCGAGATGAGGTCGCTGACCATGATCTTGTTCCCCCGGTCGATCCAGTTGCTCAGATCGCGCGGTTGATGTTCGGGTGTGAAATGCCACTCGGGGATCCAGATTTTCTCCCACGCGAACTTTTCTTCTTCGGGGAGCACGACCGGGGCAGGATAAACGTAGATGTCTCCGAAACGACGGACGTGTAACAACGCCTCTTCGCATTCGAGCAGCAGTCCGTAAAACGACGATCGATGGGCCCGGTGCAGGTTCGCCGTCGATTCGAAAAATCCGGTCACGCCGTGGTCGAACCCGAACTGAGCCGAGCATCCGTCGCCGGCGATCGGCCCGACCGGTTCGTTTCCCTGTCGCACATCGGCTTTCGTCGCTTCGCGCCCCGCGACGGTCACTCGTCCCGCGGCCCACAACGGCCAGCCGGCGGCGGCGATCATCATGTCGAACAGGTGCGTGCCGTGAACGATCAGTTCTTCTCCTCCGCCTCGATGATCGTCCTTCGGGCGGGCATTCAGTCGCAGAAGTTTTCCGTACTTTCCCGCGTGAAGGTCGGCGAGCATTTTCTGCACAGGTGGCATCGCGCGGAACTGGTGCGCCATCGTCAATTTGACCCCGGCAGTCCGACAGGCAGCGACAATCGCATCGGCATCTTCAACGCAGCCGACGAACGGCTTTTCGCAGTACATATGACAACCCGCCTGAGCGACTGCGGTGATCATCTCCACCCGATCGGTGACCCAGCGCGGCCCGATGGCCACGAGGTCGGGTCGTTCCTTGTCGAGCATTTCGCGATAATCGCCATACGCTTTCGCGACGTTCAAATTTTTGGCGTTGCGTGCGAGGCCTTCGGGATCGCTGTCGGCGACGGCGACCAGTTCGATGCGCGGATTATCCAGAAATGCCGTGTCGTGAGAATGTCCGTAATCGCCTTGCTTCGTCGCGCCAATGACGGCGGCTTTGTAGGTCTTTGAGGGCATGATGTTCCTCATCGAGAAGTATTTGCAGGTTTATTACTCGATGTTCATATGATAGCCGTTTTTGCCGCACAAACGACAGCGTTTCCGCGAATTTCGCGACAGAAACGGAATCGACATTCGACGGGGGATTCCGCCGGATCTCGCGTCGGCGAGTCCCCGGAAAATTGCGTTTCTCGTCCGTTCTGCTTATGTTGGTATGCAGAAGCGGGTGCGTCCTTCCGCGAAATGTCAGCGTCTGCCGGAAACTGCAAAACAATACAGAGAGAAAACCATGATGTTACGATGCCGCCAACTGTTGAAGCTGTCGTTCTGCATTACGTGTGTTGTCTTGCTTGCGGATGATTCTGCCGATGCCGGTCGACGCCGTCGCCGCTGCTGCGATGCGAAACCCTCCTGCTGCGATTCGACGACGGGATCATCACACGATGCCGCCCCCGCACCGCAACCCGCCGATGCCGCGTATGAAGAACCGAACGCCCCGGCGGCTGAGGACGATCCCGAAGCCGGGTTCTCGGCGATCTTCAACGGTAAGGATCTCGAAGGCTGGCAAGGGGCGACCGAGGGCTACGAAGTTCTCGAAGGGGGAGTGCTCGCCTCCAAAGCCGACTCGGGGGGAAACCTCTTCACGACCAAAGAATACGCCAACTTCGCCTTGCGATTCGAATTCAAGCTCACCCCCGGCTCGAATAACGGCATCGCTCTGCGATCTCCGCTCGAAGGAACCTCCGCCTATGTCGGCATGGAAATTCAAGTTCTCGACGACACCGCCGACCAGTACAAAGATCTCCAGCAATATCAGTATCACGGTTCGATCTACGGCGTCGCCGCCGCCGAGAGGGGACACCAAAAGCCGGTCGGCGAATGGAACGAACAAGAGATCGTCTGCAACGGCAAGCACGTCACCGTGACGCTCAACGGCCACGTGATCGTCGACGCCGACATCGAAAAAGCGAGCACCCCCGAAACGCTCGACAAGCAACCGCACCCCGGCTTGCTGCGCGAAACTGGTTTCATCGGCTTCTGCGGCCACGGCGCTCACGTCGAATTCCGCAACCTGCGCGTCAAAACGTTAGATTGATTTTCTTAGTTCTCGTTCCCAAGCTCCGCTTGGGAACGCAAGTCTCCGAGAGCTTCCGCTTCGCAAATTCCTCAGCCTCGGAGAGGCGACAGTCAATAGCCAGGGGCGGAAGCCCAATGGCACTTACTTTAGGTTTCATCAATGGATTTTCTTTTTCGTATTTTGAATTGATCTGATTTAGGACGTTTGGAATAGGCCTCGCGTTCGTAGCTGCGGCCGG
>JBJXGP010000030.1:0-2772 GCA_046160425.1 Planctomycetaceae bacterium | reverse complement strand
GTTGATCGAACCGGAATTGTTCGACCGCATCCAAGTCAAACTTGAAGCCCGCCGTGAATCCACGCCCAAGCGGTCGCCACGAAGCGAACGACTCTGGCTCGGCGGCTTATGGTGGGACTCCGACACCGGCACGAAGTTGGCGGGGAATAGTCAGGGCAAACACTTTCGGGTGAAGCACCCCGATCATGTTCACAAGCGGTTATCGTTCAAAGAAGCGGAATGGTTCGTTGGCGAATACCTGAAACGAGTCGGCCAGCGGATCGAGTCATTCGGCGAAGCCCTCGAAGACAAGAAGTTGCTGGAGAAACTGGCGACCGAAGAGTGGTTGAAGGAACTTCATCTCGAATACATCGTGCTGGAGATCGGCAGCTACCTCGAAACCAAATTGGGCGAGGGCATTCATCGAGTCGGGGGCAAAGAAATCATTGTGGATTATGACGACGAACGAAACCCCATCATCACGACCGACGCCGACTATTTGGAACTGTATTGCGAGATGGTCAAAGACGACATGGAGCAAAGCCAAACGGCGGTGCAGGAGAAGATGGAAGAACGCAAACGGTTGACGTTCGAACTGATGGCGATGAAGGACAAGAACAAGTTCATCATCGACACCTACAACCAACGGATCGAACAGTTGAGTCAAGAAATCGAGTCGGCATCATCTGCCCCCAATTACATGGACTGGTGGAACGAAGTGCTGGGCGAGTTGGACTTGTTGCGACAGAAGCAGGCCCAAGTGAGCAACGCCGTCGAACAGGGTGGTTACATCCAGAAGGCCGAAGCTATCCGCCGACTCATTGACCGCATCGACTGTAATTGGGCGGAAGTGCTGACGACCGACAAGCGGTACAAGAGTGGGTTCAGGACCGTGTGCAAGTCCGTGACAATCCATGCCACGGCTGCGGCGATGGACAAGGACGGGCAGCCCATTGAAACCATGACCATCGAAACTTCATCGGCATGAAGCTGGTGAAGATTCGGGCGGGGAATTTTCTGATGGGGGCGCCCGATTCGGACAAAAACGTGCCGGCTTATGAACGCCCTCAGCACCGGGTGCGCATACGCAAGCCATTCTATTTTGGGAAGTTCGAAGTCACGAATGGTGAGTTTCGGAAATTTGCCACGAGCTCCGGATATGTGACAGAATGTGGACGAGGTCACCTCTCCGGCGCAGGTTACGTTCGCCAGCAGAATCAAGCGATGATCGTTCATCGAAATGGGTTTTCCTGGAGGAACACCGGCTACGAACTGAAAGACGACATGCCGGTCGTGAATGTCACGTGGAACGATGCGCAGGAATTCTGCAGTTGGCTGAGCAAGAAAGAGAAGCAGACGTATCGGTTGCCGACGGAAGCCGAATGGGAGTGGTGTTGCCGGGCGGGAACGATCGAGCGATTCTCTTTTGGCGACGATCACGCGACGCTGAAGGGAAAGATCAATCTCGCCGACGTATCGTTGAAGGCGGAAGGACTGACGACGCCTCACGTGGACTGGAATGACGGGTTCGCGTTTGCGGCACCGGTGGGAAAATTTCCCGCGAACCGGTTCGGCCTGCATGACATGCATGGCAACGTGCGCGAGTGGTGCAGCGACTGGTTCGACTACGATGCAAAGTACTACGAGAAGTCTCCCGTGCACGATCCACGTGGCCCGGCGACCGGGCAATACGGTGTTTCTCGCGGGGGGAGCTGGCTGCACCGGCCGGCGGCATGCCGGTCGGCGTCGCGGATCTGGCACTCTCGCCAGTACCCGAGCGTGGACCTGGGTTTTCGAGTAGTCTGCGAGATACCCGACCCGGCGAACTGAAGTGGGTTATCCCCGAGTGTCAGAACAGCCGGCCTTGCGCATCCGGCGGCACCGCAATTCCGAGATGTTCGAACGTGCGAGCGGTGACCATGCGGCCACGCGGCGTGCGCTGCAGGAGTTCGCTGCGGAGCAGGAACGGTTCGACTTCATCCTCGAGCGTGTCGGGGGGGACGTTCATGCTGTGGCCGATCGCCTGCAGGCCGGCGGGGCCGCCGCCGAAGACTTTGATCAGCGTTTGCAGATACCGTCGGTCCTGACGGTCGAGACCGAGGATGTCGATTTCGCGCTTCAAGAGTGCGGCTTGGGCAACGGCGGTGGTTACGGCTCCTTCTGCTTCACTGTCAGCGAAGTCGCGGGTCCAGCGCAGCAGATTGTTCGCAATGCGCGGCGTGCCGCGGCTGCGGCGGGCAATTTCGGCGGTCGCCGCGTCGTCGATGTGCGTCTTCAGCTTGCGGGCGTTGCGGCGGATGATTTCGCCGAGGTCGGGTTCCGAGTAGAAGTCGAGATGCTCGCGGTTGACAAAGCGATCGCGGAGCGGCGCGGTCAGCATGCCGCTGCGCGTGGTGGCGCCGATCACCGTGAACTGCTTGAGCTTCATGTTGATGGTGCGAGCGTTCAGACCCTCGCCAAGCGAGATGTCCACGCGGAAGTCTTCCATCACGGGGTAGATGAATTCTTCGACGGTCGCGGGGAGGCGGTGGATTTCGTCGATGAACAGAACCGAGCCGTAAGTAGCGTTCGTCAGATACGGTAGCAGATCTTTGGGCGCGCTCAGGACTGGGCCGGAGGTAATCTGCACGTCGACCTTCAGTTCGCGGGGGATCACCATGGCGAAGGTGGTCTTGCCGAGGCCGGGGGGACCGTCGAGCAGCAGATGGCCGAGCGGCTCGCCACGCTTCCGGGCGGC
Source organism: Planctomycetaceae bacterium (assembly GCA_046160425.1). Classification (GTDB taxonomy): domain Bacteria; phylum Planctomycetota; class Planctomycetia; order Planctomycetales; family Planctomycetaceae; genus JAQCEJ01. Next base: position 56 of record JBJXGP010000030.1, on the reverse strand, counting down.
GTTCAGAGTGATCCGCAGACGTTCGATCACTTCCCGCTGGCCGACGAGGTCTTCCA
>JBJXGP010000029.1:0-13144 GCA_046160425.1 Planctomycetaceae bacterium | reverse complement strand
GGCGATGTCGACGCTCTCTGTGAATGAAGCATTCATTACCGAAATCGTCGACTGCGCTTCTCGCACATGCAGCCGAATCGATGTTGAGACGGCATGGCGGGAGGGGAAAATTCCGATTTTGCACACGGCGGAATTCATCGCGACGGAGGAAAAGTCCGCAAGCATTGCGCCGTTGCCCAAGACCTGGGACGTGACGAGCGATTCGCTGGCGGGCTGGGTCGCGGCGACATGGCCTGCCGATCGGCTGGTCTTATTGAAATCGACTGAGTTGCCGCGAGAAATATCATTTGCGGAATGCGTCCGAGACGAGCTTGTCGATCGCTACTTTCCCGAACTCGTGCCGCTTATTCCACGTGTGGATTGGGTAAATCTCCGCGGAGATTTACCGGTTGCGGAGTCGGAATACGCGTCGAAGGAGTTTCAGACTCATTGGATGCAATGATTGTTCCGACATCGATCATGGTCGTTTCCGCTCCAGAATGGCGGGGGCTTGCACATAAGCTTCCTTGACGAGCCAACCCATTTTAGGATGCGTCGGTTCCAGATCGACTACGAGTCCCGCTTCACGCAGGGCTTCCGAGCAGGTCGGCCCGATGGAAGCGATCACACATCGCGCCGCGGACTCTTTCCACCCCGCCGCGATTCCCATCTGATTGGCGATCAGCAACACATGGGCGATTTGTTGGGCACTGGTGAATAGTAACACGTCGAACTTCCCCTCCAATGCGGAACGTATTGCCTCTTGCAATGGGCCGACATTTTCGGGCAAATCCCAGCGATAGACGGGGACAGTGAGAAGCGCGGCACCGCGATCGCGGATCGCCACATGCAGTTCGGTGCTGGGCTTGCCGTATTCTTGAAGGGCGATGGTTTTGCCGGAGACGGCGAGTTCCCGATCCACGACTATCAGCAGTTCTTTCCAGGTATTTGGTTCCGGCGCGCGATGATCGACGCGGATCTCCCAGTTCTTCAAGACGGCGACCGGTTTCGGTCCGCGAACGACGGTGACACAGCGATTGATCGCCGCCACGAGTTCTTCGCGCGAATGCCGGAGCAAAAGGACGTCGAGCATCGTCTGCGTGCCGACGCCGGTGAGGAAGATCGCGATATCGATCTTCCCCGCAATGAGTTTTTCGCCGAAAGAGAATACCGGCTCATTCTGTTCGAGAGGTATTTCCCGCATCGACGGGGCGATTGTCGCGAGTCCCCCTTGCCGTGCGATCAGCGACCGCATCTCTTCCCCGCGTCGGCTTTCAAAAGAGCAAAAACGCAACGGCGTTGCCTGAGCGTCACCGGTACGGGGTTCGGATTCAGGAGGGAGTGCATTCATAAGTTACATCATGACTAACGATGTGTTGCGATTCAATTGCATTAGGCTCCTAATACGTGGGACCGCAGTGATGGCAAATATTGACATTAAACAACTGCTCTCATAAACTGGAGTGACACGACATTTTCCCAGGAGGAGTCCGATGAGTTCGACACTGAATCTCTCGTTAACCGATGAGCTGCGGGCATTCATCGATCAGAACTGCGGGGATGGAACACTGTACGCCACCCCCAGCGAATTCGTGCGGAATGTATTGCGCGAAAAGAAGGAACGCCTGGAGGCGGCAGAGATTCGAGATGCGATCCTTGACGGCTATCAGGATGCCGTTCAGGGTCGTACTATCCTCTATCAAGGGGATCTACGGCGACTGCTCAGAAAGGGTGGGGAGTGAGTTCCCGCAAGAAGTCGGCTGCGGTGAAGATTGCACTGACCCAGCGGGCGGTGGATGACCTCCATCACATCGAGCGATTTTCCATCCGAGAGTGGGGTCGCAAGGCCACCGAGAAATACCTCGATGAGATCGCGTCGGCACTGAATCGGCTTCAGAAATCTCCGGAAATTCTCCGCCTCGAACCCGATTTCGTTCCCGGACTGTATTTTTACCGGGTGAAAAAGCATTATCTGGTCTGCGATTTCCAGGGAGAGGTGGTCACCATCCTGACCATCATCCACACGAGCATGGACGTCCCCGCGCGATTGCTGGAATTGGAGCCGCGACTCGCTGCGGAAGTTCAATTCCTGCAATCAAAATTGCGCGAAACGCCAGAACGGCAATAAGCGGGGTATATTCCGCCCCCGATGGCTTCGATGTCGGTCGATTGCATCTCATCGGGACTGCTATTGCTCGAATGCGAAGTAAAAAGTACAAAACGCCCCGGAACTCTGCAATCAGGGAGAGATTGCGCTCAATTGTCGTCGAGCCAAGGATAGGCAGATCACATGTTGCATCGAATCCGCATGTTGTCGGCAGTCGGGTTATGGACTCAACTGCGGCTAACCCTCGAAAACCCCCTTTGGATATCGCCATCCCATTGGATTTCGCATGGATGTTCCGGGTTGTGGCTCGGAATGTATTGTACCCTCTGGGGCGAACAATTCTGCGCCACATTCAGCCGCTCCCCATTCTGGATCACCGCAGCCATCGGCGGGATTTTATGCGGATTGCTGTTGGCCGCAGGCATCTCGACCGGCTGGCATTTCAGCGGGACTTCAAGACGTGAAGATGATTCGCGCCCAGCGAAGCGATCGTGGTTGAATTCCGGCATTTGTCATCTCGGTTGGGCATTCTGGACTGTATTCTTGCCGCTGCTCGGGCAATGTCTTCTCGATCTCGTGGGCCTGATCCCCATCGAACACCTCGAACGAAGTTTCACTTCAGGGATGTTCATCGGCGTTTCCGGTATCGTCTGTTGGATGTTTCCCGCATTTCTGGCCGGCCGAGAATTGTGGAATCGCGCGACTGCCGGCGATAACAACAAAGATCGCGAGAGAACAATTCAAGGCGTATGCTCGATTTGGTTGACCGGCTTAGCGTCTGGAATCGCGTTGATGGCGGTTGTGATCGGTCCCGCATGGGGCGTCACGGTGGGAACTGTAGGACTGCTGATCGGCAGCGCGATTGTCTTCTTGCGATCGCTGTTGCAGGGCGGAAATGCGACGTCTTCTGAGTCCGCCCTTGTCGCAGTTCCTCTCGGACAGGGCCGGCCTGTCGGTTGGTTGCGATCGCTGCAAGTCGTCGCCTGGGGAGCGAGCATGGGGGCCTTGTTCCCGCTCGTTCAACGCATGACGATTCAGTGGTTTTCGGCTTCGAGTTATCTCGAAGCGATGATGTGGGCCGGGTTGTTGATGGGGGTCGCGTGTGCTTTATGGTTAAGGCAACGGCTCATGGCGTCTTCATCATTCCAAAATGTTTCGATCGCCCTTATTTCCGTCTGCGTGTTATCGCTCGCCTGCCTGTTATGCGGTTTTGGATGGGGGATCGATCTGAATCTCTGGATCAATGCCCGCGTCTCGCAGTTCTGGATTGTGATGTTGCTGCGAAGCCTGGAAGCGGCCGGTCCGATGTTGATCATTGGCTTGTCCTGTGCCCTGGGGCTGTATGTCGTGCGCCCCAGATTGTCAGCGGTCAATGCAGAACACGCCGCTTCGATGAACGAACCCGCTTCTGTGAATTTTCTCACGTTGTCAGTTTGCGGCGGATTGGGTTGGGGCCTCGGTTTTTCGGCGATGAATCTGTGGGGAATCGAGAACGGCAATCCGCCGTTATTTCTGGCCCTTTTGTTGTGCGTGGCGTGCGGGCTGCTCGGTGTGTGGTCGTGGCAGGCATTTGAACGGCGATCGCGACGCTCGTCGATCGTCGCGATGGGAACCATTTGTTTAACGCTGGTGATGTGTCTGATTGGTCGTCAGAGTGACGATGCGATGCGATCGGCCAAGGTGCTGTTCTCGACCAATGTCTTCGCCGCCTATAACCACCGCTGGGACCGTTCGCTCCTTCCCTATCTGGATGAAGCGCGGTGCATCGACAAGCGGGAGGGGTTGTTCGGCACTCAGACGGTCTGGACGTATCTCGGCGCACAATGCCAATTCCGCGAAAACGGGATTCCGCGAGGAGTCATCAGCGTGAATCCGCGGGTCAGTCCCGATTACTCCGGTGAAATATTGTCGGCTGTCGCGCCGCTCGTGCTGCATGATAAACCGCACCGCGTCATGGTGCTGGGACTGGGAGGGGGAACCCCGCTGAGAACGGTTATGGATTTTCCCGTTCAGGAGATCGTCTGCTGCGAACCGGACCGGAGCCTGATCGAGATCCAGGATGAAGTGATCGCGCCGCGCATCGGATCGAGTATTTTCGACGACGATCGCCTGCAATGGCGTCATCTCGATGTAATCGTCGGCTTATCGGCGAGCGATCTGCCTTACGATGTGATCGTGTCTAACCCGCATGTGTCGTCGTTGAGTCACTCGACTGCTGAATTCACGCGGGAGTATTATGGGAGGGTCTTTGACCGATTGGCAGTGGACGGCATCTTTTGTCAGCGGTTCCAGCAGGCCGATTACGGTGCCCGTCCGCTGTGTATGCTGTGCGGAACGATGCGAGACGTCTTTCCCGAAGTCATGGCCATCGAAAGCGGTCCAAGCGAAATTCTGCTGATTGCCACGAAAGCTCCCGGCCAATTGTTGCGAGAGGGCCTGGTCGAACGCTTGCAGACTCCCCAGGTTCGTCGGAGGCTGGCGCATGTGGGATGGGACTGGTCGATCCTGCTCAATCTGAATACCCTGATGCCGAAACAGGTCGATGAACTGATCGCCGAGTCGAGACTCCCCGTCAACAGCGTGCAATCGCTGTGCTTCGCCAACGAGCTGCCGCGCGAAGTGATTCGCTGGGGAGAGAAATTGAAGGAAGTCCAGCAGTTGACCTCCGGCAAAGCGGGCCACTTGCTCAAGGAACTCGGCGAAGACGATCAGACGCCCGAACTATTGAACCGCCTGTCGGATGTAGCGGCTCGCAATCGACTGATGACCGAGTTCCCCGACCAGTACTGGGTGTATCGAAAGACGGTCCGACAACTCGTCACGTCGCGTCCGCGTTCGCTGATCCAGCCTGTGAGTACCGACGGTGAATTTTCCGGTTTGCATCCCGAAGATCGCCGTCGGCTCGATTATTTTTCGGCCCTGGGCAAGGCGGCAGGACAGAAGTCGCCCGATCCGAAGCTGCTCTCTCACATCGGCTCGTTCTCTCAGCCGTATGATCCATTGTTGAGCTATTTCGTGCATCAAGAGGTCGCCGAGCTTTATGCGAAAAGTGCGGCGCGCGGCTCTCCGGAAGAATGCGAGCATCGTCTGCATGCGATACATTTCGGATTTCCCTCCGATCGTTCGGTTCGCAATATTGCGGATGCCTTGCAGATGATCGCACAACATCCTCAAAGCATCGCAGACCCCTGGGGGCGATGGGATTCGATGAACGGGCTTTTGCAAATGCTTAAAATCCACTGGGATAATCGCGGCCAATCATCTCCGGAAACCACGAAGATCGCGATCAACGATATCGATCAGAGCCTGCTCGCCATCGACCAGACTTTCGCCGGCATGGAACGCCTTCACACGGAACTGGGGATTTCGACCGATGCGTGGAACGCGCGAAAGATGGTCGTCGAAAAAGGGCTGGTGCGGCCACTCAGAACCTATCGCAGCCGACTGATGCCGCTGCATTTCAAAGAGCAGCAGAAGCTCAACAGACTCATGAAATCGTCCGCTGAGAACTCGACCAGCGAACCGCAAGGAGATCGGCCGGAGGAAAAAACACGGCTGACTCCTGCCTTGGACGGACTGCTGCAACCGTAAACGATCGGCGCGCGGAATGAATCGCCAGTTCGGCGTTCATTCGTTCGTCTCGGAGTCTTTCGCCGGGCTGCCGCTCGTTTCATACGCCAACACTTCACCGTTCTCACCGAGAATGAAATACACGGTCAGGCTGCGTTTTCTCAGCGGACCGTTCCATTGGTAGATTTCCTGACGGCAGCGCCTGTGAATCGGGTGAGTGATCTCCTGATTTTCGACCGGTTGTTTTTCACCCAGCAATTGTCTGAACTCGGCTTCGCTAAACGTCGATCCGTCTTCAGCCAAGGCCTGGCGCTCATCGATGGCCCTGACCGCTTTCGTATATTTCAGGTGCGCGACGAATTCCAGCGAGACGATCACCAGCAGCAAGGCGATGAATCCCCAGACGACCGCTCGTTCGATCGGCGAACGCCCGGCGGCCGATTTCGATTTCTTCGAATCTGGTGCGGCGGAGCGAGCGGTTTCATCCGGGTTGATGTCGGCGGGTCGATCTGCGTTGGCCATGACTCTTCCCCCTGTTGGTGCGATTTTATCGGGTAATGGATGGAACGTGAAGAGGCTGTACGCATTTCCGCATTGACTCTCCCAATCGCCTGCGATCGTTGAGATGCGGGGTTATTTGGCGTATTCAATGACGCGAGTTTCGCGCAAGACGGTGACTTTGATTTCTCCCGGATACGTCAGAGTTTGTTCGATCGCCTTGGCCATATCCTTGCACATCTTCGCCGCCTGGCGATCGTTGATCTGCCGGGCATCGACGACGACGCGAATTTCCCGTCCCGCCTGAACGGCGAACGACTGTTCGACCCCCGGAAATCCGCAAGCCAGCGCTTCGAGTTCCTCAAGGCGTTTGACGTACTTTTCGAGCGTGTCGCGACGCGCACCGGGACGCGATGCCGAGCAGGCGTCGGCCGCCGCGACCAGCACGGTGTAGATGTAATCGACGCGAATGTCGTCGTGATGACCAGCCGCCGCATGGACGACTTCCGGACCCTCGCCGTATCGCTTGAGCAGTTCTGCGCCGACGGCGGGATGGCCCCCTTCCATTTCGTGGTCGGCTGCCTTGCCGATGTCGTGCAGAAATCCGCAGCGACGGGCGAGCACTCCATCGAGTCCGAACTGTTCGGCCATCAGCCCGGTCAGGTGCGCGACTTCGATCGAATGCCGCAGCACGTTTTGACTGTAGCTGGTGCGGAAGTGCAGGCGGCCCATCAGATAGACCAGTTTCTCGTGCGGGTTGGCGATGCCGACTTCCTGGCACGCTTCCTGACCGTGTTGCTGGATGTGGGTATCCATCTCGGTCTGCGTTTCGGCGACGACTTCATCGATGCGCGACGGGTGGATGCGTCCATCCTGAATCAGTTTCGTCAACGCGATTTTAGCGATCTGCCGGCGAACGTTATCGAATGCCGACACGACGACGACGCCGGGTGTATCGTCGACGATGACATCGACGCCGGTCGCTTTTTCAAAGGCGCGGATGTTACGTCCCTCACGGCCGATGATGCGTCCTTTGATTTCATCGCTGGGGATATCGACCGTCGAGACGGTCGTTTCCGACGTGTGGGGCGAGGCATATCGCTGTAACGCCATCCCGATGATTTCGCGGGCCGTCTTGTCGCAGGTTTGCTTCAGTTCGGCCTGATACTTGAGAATGATTCCGCCGGTTTCGTTCTGAAGTTCGCGGTCGAGGCGCGTGAGCAGAAGTTCGGTCGCCTGCGGTTTGTCGAGGCTGCTGATCTTGTAGAGCTGTTCCTGCTGTTCCTTCAACTGCTTTTCGAGTTCGCGGTCGCGCAGTTCCAGGATTTTTGACCGTTCGGACAGCTTATTCTGAGTCGCTTCCAACATCCGCTCTTTCTTGCGGATGTCATCCTGCAGCTCGTCGACCGTCGACTCGCGTTTATCCAGACGCCGTTCGTGATCGCGTAATTCATCGCGCAGGGCGTTGAGTTCCTGCTCGATTTCTTCGCGCCGCTTCAGCAGTTCTTCCTTGCCCGCCAGTTCCTGCGACTTGCGGATGTTTTCGGCGTCGCGCTCGGCCTGTTGCACGATCGCATCGCGATTCTGGTAAGCGGCGCCCCGGCGGATGCGCTCGGCAAAGAAGCCCACGGAAGCACCGGCGGCGATTCCCAATAGTCCTACAACCCACTCAGTAGCCATCGTGATGTGTCCCTCTATCGTCAGGCGACGGCGTCGAATGGATCCCCTTTCCCGATTGTCCATCATCGTCCAGCATTGAGAGCGCTGCGACGACGTCATGACTTCTCTCAGTGTGCGGCCTCGGTTTCGCGGCAGCCTGCTGACATTCAGCAATTGAGCCGGAAGTGAAGCCATCGTCCGAGATCGTGAAAAGGTTCCGATCGGTGCCATCATGGGCCGGAGGGGACCACGTTGCCAGTCGCACAATGCCGAAGCGGCAACAACTAGCGAAAGGGAGTCACATCGAAATGCCGCCGTCAATCGGCGTCACAAGGGTGTAGACGATCCCATCTGCAAGCTGAAATTCGCTCGACAATTGTCCGGACATGCACGGTCGATGACCGTGCATGTTCATGGAAATGGCGATCAGATGCCGAAACATGGAACATTGAAGCGTGCGGACATGGAAGAACCCAGCCTCGAGTCGTCGCCCATGCCGATCCCGCTTCACGAATGGAAAGTACTTTCGGCAAGCCCCGATCGAGAATCATGGCGGACCCTCTGGGGGCGCCGCTCATCGCGGGCAAGACACGATTTTCGATGGTAGCCCATTCTCGAATTTCATCCCCGTTCGAGCGCAGCCATACTCCGACGCCGCTCAATGTGTCGAGCGTCTGTACAACAAGGCTGTCTCGGTTTTCGGAGAAGGAAGCGATCAATCGCCGGCATGTCGACTGCACTTGGCCAAAGGTCTCTTTCGGAAACCATCGCCAGAGCAGGCTGACCAGGATCAAGACTCCCCACAGGCTGACCATCTGTACGTCCAATAAATCAAGATTTCGTGCGTCTCATCATTGCTCGGAAGAATGTTCCGGGCAACCATCCCCAAGGGCAAAGTGAACCTTTAGGCCCGTTAAAAAATTGGATGGAAAATTGAAACAATCAGACAATCCCAACCCTGCCTTTTCACAGCCATGTGTTAAGATGTCGTCATCGACGACGCCCCAACCGCAAGTCCTGAAAGTCAGAAGCTGGGCATTAACTCCCAAATGAAATGAAAACCGAAATGGCGGGATACCCTCGAACGTCGAGAGACGTCTATTGTCGGCAGTATCCACATCGTGGTCATGTAACTCTATACTAACAAAGCAAAAAGGATGTTCAAGCGACTTGGAGACATTGCAGCGGGAAAAAGATCATATTTCCTGAGCGGCGTCCGACCGTGCTTCCGCTCGATTCCTGCACGACTCGCTGACCTCGCATGTGGAATCCAGCCATTGAATTTCGCAAAAACTTCGAATGGGAATGGGATATTTAACGAATGGTTGAACGACGTCGACGGGGGAAAGGGAAGCAAGTCCTGCTGGGGAACCATCAGCGATGCTGGATTTGGGGGAAACATCTGGTTCGAGAAACACTCGAAGCCGGTCGTTGGCCGATCCTCGAACTGTCTCTCGCCGATGATCTCCCTCGCGAAGAAGTGTCCGATGCAAAACGACTCGCCGTATCACGGCAGATTCCCGTTCAAGTTCAGACCGGCGAGCAGTTGACGCAACTTGGCCGGACCGCCGAACATCAGGGGTATCTCGCGAAGATGGCTCCGTTCCCTTATCGTGATCCCGCCGAGTTGGTCACCGGGCATTCCGCTTCAGGGTCGTTCATGCTGTTGGACGGCATTCAGGATCCGCATAATTTCGGCGCGATCATTCGCTCGGCGGAAGTGCTCGGCTTGCAGGGAGTGTTCGTCGGCAAACACCGGCAAGCTCCCGTCAGTAGCCAGGTGGCCCGCAGTTCTGCCGGCGCTGTGAATTATTTGCCGATTGCCCAGGCCGATGACTTGGTCGACTGGGCGCGAACTTTGAAATCATCCTGTGGATTTACTCTGATTGGCACACATCAGGATGCAACGATCGACATCTGGGATTGCGACCTGACGATCCCTTGCGTACTGATCATCGGAAACGAAGGAACCGGAATTCGACCCGAATTGAACGACCTTTGCGATCGGCTCATCCGCATCCCGCAAACCGGAAGGGTGCAGTCGCTCAACGCCGCCGTCGCCGCAGGAATTCTCTGTTATGAAGTGAGTCGGCAGCGAAAGCATTCGTGAGATCAGAAAGTCTGACGTGAACCTCGAACTCAAAAATCCGCACAGCGTCATTGCGACGCTGCAAACGCGCCCGCTCGACGTCGTGGAAGTCCGCATCATGCACGGCTTGCCTGACGGAGCGTGGAAGGAGGTCTGCCGACTCGCGGAGAACGTCGGTGTCGCCGTTCAGACCGGAAGCGAAGATCATCGACAAGGACGCCGACAACGCCGGCTGATCCCCCCCGCGGAAGGGCGAGTCGGTTCATCGATCGCCGTCGTGAGACCGCGGCTGGACGTATCGCTCGAAGAGTTGTTCGCGCCGACGAATGAGACATCGATGTCCGCTGTCTCATCTGCGCCAGTTGGATTGTGGCTCGCGCTCGATTGCCTGCAAGACCCGCACAATGTCGGTGCAATCTTTCGCTCGGCGGCGTTCTTCGGCGTACGCGGTATCATCGTCACGCGGGATCGCTCGGCACCGATTAACGCCACGGTGTACGATGTCGCTTCGGGTGGGGTGGAGTACGTCCCCTTCAGTCAACCCTCAAATCTCAGCCGGGCGATCGAAGTGGCGAAAGCGGCGGGTTTGTGGGTGTTAGGGACATCAGAGCACGCGAAACAGGACGTGCAAGCCATCCCGCTCGATCGTTCGTGGCTGCTGGTACTGGGAAACGAGGAACTGGGCCTGCGCCAACTCACGCAAAAGCTGTGCGACGAATTGTGCCGACTGACGCCCGCCGGTCCGATCCAGTCACTGAATGTCTCCGTCGCTGCGGCGCTGTTGATCTCGCGTTTGACGGGACAGTAGAGGGATTCTTCCAGTCGCGACCGTCACTCAGCCTTCGCCACGCGGCCGGGTTCGGGGAACCAGCGGTCGGAATAGTACAATTCGTGCGTCGACTGAAATAAGGCGATGGCGTCCTGAACCAGGCGTGAATCCATCGTCGGGGACCGTTTCAGCTCGAATGACGCCGGATTGAAATCGAATCCGCTGACCATGTGATTGAAACCGAGCACGACCATGTGATGATCGGCATTGAGCACGGCGACGTTATGGTTGTGCTGCATGATGGCACGACCTCGTTCCGGCGAAGTCTTCAGAATGTCATGCCCGAAAAAGACCGAGCGATAGGATCCCCCCAGTTGCCCGATGATCGTCGGGGCGATATCGAGCGAGCAGGCCAGCGTGTGGCATCGCGTCCCTTTCTCCTCCGATTCGGGAGGAATAATAACCACGGGGATGCGATACGATTTCATGGGGAAGAACTGGCTGCCGTAGACGCGTGCGCCGTGATCCCCCATGACGATGAACAGCGTGTTCTTCGAAAATTCATGCCGCCTCACTTCGCGGAAAAAATGCCCCAGCGCCCAATCGGCGTAACGGACGGCGTTGTCGCGGGTCTTTTTCGTCTGCGGGATACGCCCTGCCGGATACGTATAGGGCCGATGGTTCGAGACGGTCAGTAACGTCGCAAAAAAAGGTTTCCCGGTTTCGTGCATCGCGTTGCATTCGTCGATCGCCTTTGCAAAGAGATCCTCGTCGCTGACTCCCCAGGCGTTGGCAAAAATCGGGTTGGTGAAATCGGCCAACTCGATGAATCGATTGAAGCCGTTGTTCGTCATGAACGTGCGCACGCCGTCGAATAATCCTCGTCCCCCGGTCATGAAAAGCCGTTCGTACCCGCGTTCGGCGAGGACGTGTGCGAGCGTGAAAACATTCTGCGAGTGATCGCGTTTGAGGATCGATTCCGTCGGGAGCGGCGGCATCGACGTCAGCACTGCCTCGAGTGCGCGAGCCGTTCGATTCCCCGTGGCGTAGAAGTTGTCGCATAATATCCCTTCCTGCGACAACGCATCGAATTGGGGTGTCAGCCCGCGCTTATCACCCAGGACGCCGACGAAGTCGGAGCCAAGACTTTCTTCGAGAATCAGAACGACGTTCCAGTCGCGCAGGTTGCGTTCGGTCGAGACGATCCGGTCGACGGGATTCTCCGAGCCGTGCTGCAGGAGATCTTTCGATCGGACGATCCCCTTGCGCAGACTCTTGAGAGCGTCATTCTTGTCAAGCGTTACATAATTGTCGTGAAAATCGAAGCGGCAGGTCCAGGCATAGTAGGCGAAACTGTAGATGCCGTTCCCCGCGCATTCGACCGCGACGCGATCTTCGCTCACATTGCGGCGGTCCATGCCGATCGTCCCCCACAGGCCGGCGATTGCAATCAGCACCGCCGTCAGGATACCGTATCGCTGTGGACTGGTGGCCGGTTGGGCCACCAGTCGCAACAACGGCCTGCGGATCAAATAGTAACTCGCTCCCCCCACAATTCCGACAATCGTCAGGCTGGGAATCACGGCATACGATTCCCAGATATTGCAGCAAACCTCGGTCGGATAGACGAGATACTCAAGCGCGATGTAATTGAGACGCGATTGAAATTCGTCGAAGAAAATCCATTCCACGACGCATAACAACGGCAACAGCAGAAACGCGATGATCCATTCGAGTTCGATCAACAAGCGGCTGATGCGTGAATTTAACTGGGAGTGCGTGAGAATCGTGACGTGGCATGCCTGCCAGAGAATCAGGCATAGCCCGACCAGCAAATCAAATTGAAAACCGACTGCGAGGACTTTGACGAACGCCGTGAGCGTGAGATCGGATGGATCGGCAAAGGCAATCAGAAAGGCGACTCGTAATACGGTAAAACACAGAAGTATCGAGAGCAAGACAACCGCCGCTGCACGATAAGGGCCGAGCCAGCGCCTGAATATTCTCTCCATCATGACGCGAGCGTGTACAAGCCGCGAACGACGTTGCGGGACGGTGGCGTCGTCGGTCAATGACAAAGATCGAGCCGCAACATTGACGACTCCCAATTCCTTCGGAGACATGATTCAACATCCTTGTACTGCCGGGTTCTTCAACGGCGATCTTCGAACCGTGGCACATCATCGCTGATTCGCGAAATTCGTCATAGACCATTTCGCATAAAAGACTTGCGATGGACTAGCGTGCGGTCGTGTGGGGCAGATTCTGAGGCGTCAAACCCTATGGAGAATGACGAGGAGTCTCAGGAACAGCCTCATTAGCACAACGGCTGCGGTTTGAAGCCGATCGTCGAGACCGCGCGGGCGATTTCCCGTTCCGTCAGCAGGCCGACGAGTTGCGGAATGAAGTCGGCGGAGAGCTACCAGCGTCCCAGCACGTCGAACATCTGTTCGAGGCGTTCGTCGTCGAGCTG